>CAYMFU010000106.1:0-33741 GCA_964389805.1 uncultured Roseivirgaceae bacterium
ACCAACAAACCATTCAGCGGCCGAAACCTGGCATTGAAGATTGTTTGATATTACTCCTGGAAATAATAATATCTTAACAAGTAAGGACCTGCCAGGAGTATTACATAGTATTCTTTCCAATTCTTTCATTTCAGGATTTTACAAGGATGTTTGTATCCTTTTCTGTTTTTTTCTTTATCCATATAATTGCTTTCATCTTACCAGTTACATCATATTCAAAGCCATATCGAAAGTCTTTTCCTTCGGGAACTTCCTTTCCGTCAATAAATAATTTTATGTTTTTCCCTTTCCAGTTATCAATTACCAGTGCCATATTGATCAAGGGCGAGTTTTCACTTGCTCTTAGTATAAATTCAAGGTCTGAAGGATTTGAATCAGACTCCATAACATATGCTCTCTGCCTGTAATCGTAGCCCTGATACTTAAATCCCTTACTTTTTAATTCTATTTCCGGGGGGTTATTCCATGACCTGGCCAGATCAACAAGGATATTATCCGGATCATTTGTCATACCATAAATGGCAGCCTCGCCGTTCGGATTGCCCCAGCTTATAGAAGAATGAGAAGTCCTGTCAGGAGCATTCGCACTTCGCCCGTCTGAAATTATTTGAGCCACAGGCCAATGGTTCCACCATGGAAAGTGGGAGTATTCAGGACGTACTTCAAGATTAAATACCTCAAATCCGCCACCTTCCCGGAATATAATAAATGGTTTGTACTCTGATTTAAAGTTGATCAGTTGAATATTGGCTTCATCCAAATCAAATTCAGGATATCCATGTTCCCAGGTATAGGACTTACTTTCTCTCTTCATGTTATATAATTTACATGCTTCCAGTTCCACATTGTCTTCCGGTTTTGTTCCGGGTTCATTCAGAAATATGGTTTCCTGCCATCCTCCAATACCGGGTAAAACATGGCGAATGCAAGTTCCATCAGGATAGATATAATACATTTCATTGCCCCACTCGCCAAAACCGGTTTCGTTTTCCAAATCACGCTGCCTGAATTGAACATCCATTTGCAGATAACGCCAGTTCACCACAACTCTTGCATCATTGTTTTCAATAATGGCAACCCTGGAACTTCTGCATTGAACATCAGACATATGTTCGATGCAACCGGTTGGGATTTCTTCACGGTCACCTTCCGAAAGAAACCAGTTATTCCCGGTCTCCCGGCTTTGGTCCGCCATCCATTTTCCATTTTCAGATACCCAGCAGGGACTGTATCGAGTACCTCTCCAGAAGATAAGTTTGGTAGGATAGTCATCAAACTGCACAACCACATCCATCGCATCGCCTACAGGCCATAAAGCATCCCATTCCGGATAAAATTTTAAGCGAGTATAATTTGCCCCAAATCTTCCTGAAGATTCTATAGCTGGAAATTTTCTTGAAGCAAATTCTGGTTCATTTTCGGGTTTATTTGCTTTAAAAGTTTTTGAAATTTCCTTTTCGCTCAATTCTCTTTTATGAATTTTCACTTCATCAAGGATACCATCAAAAGTATACCGTGATGGATAAGTAGCCCAGTCCCGTATTGGGTCAGAAGGTGGTAAGTCTATGCGATTCATACCTAGCCGAAATCCCTGTTCTATCTGGCTGTAAGCAATCCCATAATCAAAGGTAAAATCAGTGTAAGTGTTCTCAAGATGTCCGTTAATGTAGAGTTTTATTCCTGAATCCGGGCTGTAGGTCGCTACCACGTGATACCATTTCTGTAATTCAAGACCCAATCGGCTATCCTGACTTATATATGAATTACATTCATGCCAGACAGATGTTGCATCTGACATATGAAATCCTACCCTGCCCCTTGAATCGACCCCAAAATAGAATCCGGTAATCTTATACTTCCCAATGGTCAGGATAGGTGCCCAATTCCAGGGATAAGCGCCCAGTGAGACCCAAGTCTCAACTGATATCTCTTCCGGGAATTCAATTTCTTCATCTTCATTGTATTTAAAGTCCGGTCGACCTTCTATGTAGGATGAAAATCCATCGAACTTAAATGCGGTACCCTTAACACCAGGTACATATTTCCCTAAACCTCTGATTTTAAAGTCCGTTCCATTTACCTTCTCCTTTGTTGAGATGTCCGTATCGTCCTCTTCAGAATCAAAATAGAAAGGATCAGTAATCTCTTTGCTATCATTGAAATCCAACCAAAGGAAAAGATCCTCGTCAGTCTGAGAAAAAAGGTTGGAAGATATAAGGAACAAGTAAAGTGGTAAGGTAATTATGGGTTTCATGAGAACAATATTTTATTCAAAGCGTATTTCAAATTCAGTTGATTTATCCGATTGATAATCCAGCCAGATTATTCTTTTGGCTATGCCATCGGTATCGTATCCCTTGCCAATCCGTAGTGCATTTCCCTGTTCTACCAGTTCTCCATCAATAATTAATTCCAGGTTTTCTGATATACAGTTGTAAAGTACTATACATGGATTGACCAGGGGAGATGCTTCGTCTGAATCAATTTTAAAATGTATTGACTTTTGATCCTCAGACCTGAAAAAGTAGGCTTTCTCCTCTTTTGAAAATCCCAGACTCGTGGCACCTTCCACATCGATAAGCTCGGGAGGATTCTGCCAGTACCTGGCATAGGGTAGAGTGCTTTTGATGCCCTGATTCGTAAATCCATAGTGCACCATAGAGCCATGCTCTGGAGCGGCGTCATTGGCACCGAGTGCGAAATGTGTCACACGGTCATGAGCTACGGCAAAACGGCCATCTGAAGGTACAACACTAACAGGCCAATGGTTCCACGGACCCGCAAAGGGATCATCCGTATATTTGGATTGCTCAAAAGAACCCCAGGTTGATATACCTACCCCCTGATATATTGCAAAGACTTTGTAACCGGACTTTGAGTTCAACCATTCAATTGTAGCATCCTCCAATGGTACTTCGGGATTTTTATTAGGTTTCTCCCATTGCAATACCAGGCTATCCCCCTTAATATTTGCAACAGTCACGGCATTCATATGCACCACATCCAGAGCAGTTTCTCCCGGGTTGGTAAAGAATTGGATATCCTGGAAACCAGGAGGATTGAAATTGTTAAAAACTACTTTTCTGATACCTGTGCCGTCAGGGTAAATGGTGTGATATTCATCAGTCCAGTTGCGTCTGTTAGTACATACATATCCTACATCAACACATGGATATCTCCAATGCACAATTACACGTGCATCATTATTTTCAATTATCCTTGCATAACTGTGCCTGCATTGTTTATCTGCCATATGTTCTGAACAACCATGATCAGTAAAGATCTCGGAGCTCTGATCAGCCATCCAACGGTTATTGTCAGTGACCCAATTCGCCGCGTAATTCGTTCCATGCCAATATACCACACTTGTTGGACTGCCTTCGAATTTTACGACAATATCCGAGAAATCCGTTAACCTCCACATCCTATCCCAAAGTTCATGGTGCTTTAGTGTTTTATAGGAAGCGCCGAACTTAGTTGCTTCCCCAACCTCTCCCGGTAGAACAGCTTTATCAAGAGTTGATTTTGTGTTCTCAGGTAGATAGGCTGAATAGAGTTTTTTAATATCCTTTGTGGATAATATCGTATTGTACATTTTAACTTCATCCATTAGACCCTGTATACCATAAATAAATGGTAGATTCTGCGGAAGGTCACGGACATAATCTGTACATCTTTCTTTTTCAGTATTTAAACCGAAGCTTAATTCAACATCATCTGGTAAAAATTCCCCCTGGTAGTCGATATCACTTATTTTTCGTCCATTTATATATAGTGTTGCACTACCCTCTCCTATGGTAGCAGCAATGTGCGTCCAGGTATATAGGAGAATCTCTTCTTTTGATTTTGCCAATGCGCCATTTACTCTTATAAATGGATTTCCATAAGCATCTATTCCCAAATAGAATCCGCTTTTACCAAATCCTTCAGATCTTTGAATGATCGCTGCCTCATTAAAAGGATATACATCCAGGGCAACCCACGCTTCCAGTGTCATAGTCTTTCCCAACTCCAGCTCTTCTTCATACATTATACCGGTGTAATATCCGTCGAATGCTAGGGATGTGCCGGAAACACCCTTTTTGTATAAAGCTCCATGACCAGATATAGGTGCAAATTCAAGGTTGGCAAAATCCACTGCATGATCCTCCATTTCCTCCAGAACTTCCTCCCATTCTTCCTCCTCAAAATCCATGTCAGGATAATCCCCCCCACCTTCATCAAATGTTAAGGAGACTGTTGGCTCAGGTAACCCTGTCCTATCAATTATTAAACTTTTTTCAGTCGTATTGGTGGATTCTTCCTGCAATTCGCCCCAATCAACAGATCCATGGACTATCCCGTCATCTTTAAGGAGTATTTCCTGTTTATGGCTGAAGCCGGGATTTTTCCAATCCCTGAAAGTTGTGCCATTTGCATTTTTAACAAGTCGTTCTACCCGACCATTCGGATAAATTGTAAACATTTCATGCACTGCGCTTGTAAAACCTTCAATCAGGGTAACATTAAGTTCCTCATTGGACCTTTCCAGAAGTTCTATATCAGGTATATACCGCCAATGAACTACAATCCTTTCCGGTCCATTCTCAATCAGCCGCACATAATTATAATCGAAATTATAATCTATATCCCTGCCGGGGAAAAATTCATCAACCAGGTATATGCCTTCAGGAGTTCTCCACCTCGGGACATAATTGGTTTGACGGGTAAACTCAAGTTGTTTCCCTTCTCCAAAAGAAACAATAAGGTCTGCATACTTGCCAAAGTAATCTGTAGAAGTATGGCTTAATTTAGTATGATAAGCAAAGAAATTATCCTGTGATCTTAAGTGTACTGGCAGTAAGATCAAGACTAAAAGCAATACCGGAAGTTTTAATATTTGATGAATCATCTTGTAATAAAAATTTATAATTTTCAGATTAATTATCATTTAAGGTTAATTGATTACTTACCCTATTTTTAAGGTCATTTCCTCTTTTTTTTAGGATAAAATGATATACTACAAAATTTAAGAACTGTGGCATTCGACTTCTTACCTTATAGATTATGTTGTTATATGAAATTTTTACTATCTGTGCCATGATCAATTGTCAGTATAGGATAATTTTTTTAGTTTCTTTCCCCAGTGTACTTTGTAGCGAATAGTAATATATCCCAGGGCGAAGGAAGGTTCCGTCCATTTCCGTTGAGTAAAATCCCGGAAGTTGTTCCTTATTCACCAACTGGGATACCAATTGGGCCTGGGAGTTAAATAAATTTAATACTATCCTGTCTTTTTGGCGAAGTTCATAATTTATGGTTGTGGTATGGCTTGCAGGATTGGGATAGGCATCATATAAAATAAATGGAGAGGCTGGATTTTCCTGATTATTGTTTTTAGGTATTATATAGTTATAAGATCCTGGCGATTTCCTGTCATCCGTGTTTTGCCAGCTGCCTGGAAATATATTGTTCATATCAGGATTTAACAGAGAAATGGCCTCCTCTGAATCCGGCCAGGGATATGCCAATTTATATTCAAGTTTATCTATGAGAACACCAGAATCATTGTATAAGGAAACTTCGTCTCCCCTTTTGCTTAATCCGAATTCCATATTACCAACCGATTTTACATTACTATACCTGGCCGCAAATGCATTCTGGTCTCTGCATACAACGATAAATTTTCCTTCTTGTAATAATGTACCGGGAGGGAATATATAAGGGCTGTTATCGTCATCCATAATTTCCCAACCTGAAAGGTCAATAGGTTGATCCGTTGCATTGAACAATTCAATCCAGTCATTGGTTTCAGCTGAAGCAAAACATATTTCATTGATAACTACTCTTTCAAATCCCGGTATGGGATCAAATTTTGCATTTAGGGATAGATCCTTATCGATCCTGATTTTAACTTCTTCCTGATTCTCGTTTATACCTCCCCAACCACTGAATTTAAATCCAATATCGGGTCTGGCTTTTAAATCCACTACTAAATCTTCAAAATATTGACCACTCCACGGGTATTCCTTAATTACCAGATTATTTATCAAAACATCCCCACCTTTATCCGTTGTGTGAATATGGAGTGTATGCAGGTTATTCAAATTAAAAAATTCCCGGAAATGGTCCATAACAGCATCAGGTCTTTGCTCCAGGTAGTATTTTATATCTTTTATATGTTTAAACCAGAAAAATGGTTCCAGGTCCCATCTTTCAAAATGATTTGGCACCTCAGTCATCAAGGGATCAGCTCTGGCATCAACCCAGGGGATAGCAATTTCAGGATCAAAATTGATAGCCAGCAAATCACATAATTTTGCGATGAATAAATTCTCAAACTCATCATTCTTCAGCAGGTTTCTGAGAATAAAAGTCGACCATGGAGGATTGGGCCAGGTATCTTCTTCACTTTCAGGACCGTCAGGCTGAGTTGCCGTAAAAAGTGTATTATCTGTAAATCCCACCCAGGCTCCAAGACCTGCGTCGGTATCAAATACGATCCATCTCCATTTGCCTTCTTCTGTTCGTGGTCTCCACCATTTCATATTATTACCCGGCCAATCCTGATTTCCAAAAAATATCTCCGCACATTGATAGGTAGCAAAGTTTTCGATATCTATCATTGTTTTCACCCTATCATAATTGACTTTCTGACTTAGATCGTTTTCTCTGATAAAATCAATCATACTTTTGTAATGATCGATATCCCCTGACATGGCCCATTCCGGTATGTAATAATCGGCCGAAGTCTCTATTGCATTCAGAAGATCTACATTATCCGGGTCGACATTGAAATTCGAGGCCAGGTAATGCTCATTGATCTTTTCCAGCATATGTTGGATGCCCCAATATTGCCCATTTATGAAGACGATTACAGGCTGATAAGCTTGAACCGGTAAGATATCCTGAACCAGAGCACTGCCCACCACATCGTATAAATCAAAGTCGGAATTATTATTCCTGACGATAAAGGATTCAAATTCCTTTATATTCTTTTCTTTAAAGAGCCTGTATCTGAAAGATCCATTCCCATACTTACTCCGTGCGAAAAATGAAAGGGATTGTTGATAATCATAACCCTCTCCTGATTCATTCCCAAATATTTTCATCCCCGCATCGCTATCTAAGGCCAGGGAACCATCAGGTTCATACAATTGAATATGTACTTCCTTTTCAAGCTCTCCCGGCATATTGTTGAAAAGGCCTTCCTCTTCACTGAATAGCTGGTCCGGTTCAGCTGAAATAGAAAGAATGGGCAAATCTTTCTCAAGAACATCATTAATATAGATATAACTCTGGGAGGATTCCGGACCTGGCAGATAATTCTCCTTAAATAACCTGGCTTTTACAACAGTACTCTCGTCAATGGTTATTGATGATGAGTATACCGGTGATTGAATATCGGGTGGTGTGCCATCCAGAGTAAATCGTATCTGTAAATTCGAATCCGAACTGATTTCAAGCGTAAGAATTCCTTCAAAAAGTCCTCCATTTATACTGAATTCCGGCCTTTCACTAACAATTCCGGCAAATGCAGGTCCGACATTTTCATCCTCAGGTGTAGCATTTTGATAATAATTCCAGATATCAGGATTGCCGGAATCTCTTCCATAGGATATATCAGTTTCTAAATATACATTGGGAGTACTGTCCACAATATTCCCTGTAGGATTACTTAAATAGATGTGTTCCCCTTCCCGATTGATCTTAAAATTCGTGTGCAAATAGGTGTCTTCCGAAACAAAGACCCGGTTTTTATCCGAAGCAAAGATCAATAAATAGCCGTGTGCAGGAATCACTATTTCCGGGAATGTCCATTTATCCAGTATTTCGAAATCATCTGTTAATGTGTATTCCAGGAGATCTATTTCTTCACTTCCCGGATTATACAATTCTATCCAATCACTAAAATCCCCGTCCTCATCAGCAATTGTAGTGCCATTGGATGGCATGATCTCATTTATCAGGACCTGGTTATAAGCAGGTATGAATATGCATAATAAACAGAACGATATAAGTAAGAATTTAAGCATACAATGTGTATGAAATCATTATTGTTGACATAGACCTACATTATTTCATCAATATAAGTAATAGTTCTATTTTAAATTATTCCCAATTCAGTACAATATCAAGATATTCCTCGATCATCGCAATATCAAGTTATTTTCAGATTAGTACAATTTCTAATTATTCCCAGATCGATTTCATCTCATATATTTCCAGTGATTGGATTTTCATATCTGTTCCATTATCCGACCAGAATTCAAGTCCCTTTTCCTTCGATTCCAGATCCCTTGCCAGTACCATGGTGAACCGGCCCTCATCAACAAATACTTCAATGCTGGTCTTATCGACAATGATTTCATAACTTATTTTATTCGATCCTAATTCCGGGAGATATTTGCTGAAAAAGCTTTCTTCATTATACGCAAATGTATTCGTTCTGATGGTATAATTAATATTATCCCCTCCAATCCTCAAGCCATAGTTCATGATATTGACATTATCGATTTGAAATTTTAAATGCAATTTTTCTGTGTCCATTTTCCCTATTCTTTCATTTGCTTCATCAATTGAAAGATCTTCATAGATATGTTCTTTTGTATGTAAATTCTTTATTTCCTTTATAGGCTCATTGAAGAGTCTTACACCATCAATGGTTGTTTGAAGGCTCAGGACGGTAGGAAAAGCCATCATCATGTTAAACGGCATATCAGGGGTTTCTATAGTTGCCCAGCCAATCTGTATCTGTCTCCCGTCACTTTCAGGGATATTCTCATAGGTTTGTGCGGCAAAGAATTCACCGTTAATATAGGTATAGGGTCCATTTTCTACAGTAAAGTTTTTCCCATCAAAGTCCCCAATTACATAGTCCCCACCTGCATCATAAACGACCCATTTGGTGATATTTTTATCACCATCAACAGGAAGTTCAAAGAGTTCAGGACATTCCCAGAATGTTTCGAAATAACTTTCATGAGTCCACTCCTTCAAATTGTGAGAACTGAAAATGGATAGTCCGATCTTTTCAAAAAGGATCATAATCCATTTCTTTGATGGTTCATGCCAGAATACATTCGGATCACGCCCATTCCAGGAACCTAACTCCTTACTTCGGTCTCCTATCACGGGATTGTCTTCGAACTTATGCCAGATCCTTCCCCGGTCATTGGAATAGGCCAGGCTTTGCCTTTCCATGTACTCCATTCCAGCCTCTTCCTGCTTGTCATCAGGTATGAATGTCGAGGTATAAATGGCCACCATTACCTCCTCATCGCCTGTTCGAAAACCTGTTGTATTGTTGTAATCTATTACTGCACAACCGGAGAATGCCACACCACCTTCATCAGGATACAAGGCCTCGGGCATCTGTTTCCAATGCACCAGGTCTGTACTCACAGCATGCCCCCAGTGCATATTGCCCCAGCCCCATCCGTAGGGATTATGCTGGTAGAAAAGATGATATTCTCCATCATAGTAGATCAGCCCATTGGGATCATTATGCCACCCTCTTATGCTTGAGAAATGCAATTGAGGTCTGTAATCTTCCTTATACACATTCTCCAGGTAGGTTCTATCATCAGACTGATATACGAGCTCCAATCCTTTCATATCTTCCCCGGAACTGGTTTTTAGCAATGCCTTTTTCCCCTTAAATTTGCTAATGTCCATAAACACCCAGAAATCAGGATCTTTTTCAGGAAGAAATATATCAAAAGTGCGAACTGACTTTCCATCAACCACCAATTCCAGCCTGGCATGAAATTCCTCATCCCAGGACACTGGAAAGTGTAAATAAGTGTTTTCCATGTCAAATTCTTTTGAATTTTGCGAAAATGATGATGTGGAAAACACTAGCAGGAGGATCCAAACAAATTTTAAGCTTTTCATGTTCATTATATTATATTTTTCAGGTCTGCATAAAATGGTATTCATTTTTCATAAAATCCACTATATAAAATAAATTTATTTTGGTCTCGAATAGCTTTGATTATTGATCTCAATAAAAGTAGATTTCAATTCCTCAACAATATCCGGGTATTCTTCTATTAAATTGTTGGATTCGGACTGATCATTATTCAAATCATAGAGTTCTTCAGCTATTATAGTATGAGTTGATACCGAATCAATGTTTTTCAGATCAAAAATCAATTTCCAATCCCCTTTCCGGACTCCAAAATATAGATGTACGTAAGCATCTCTTATTGGCTTATCATATTCTTTTCCCAGCAATACCGGTGTCAGTGAATGACTGTCGGGTGCTTCCTCATCCGAAAGTGAATGCCCGATAATACTGGCCATTGTAGCATACAGGTCGACCTGTCCAATGAGTTCATCACTTTTTGAGCTGGGGGCAATCTTGCCAGGCCATTTAACAATAAAAGGCACACGATGTCCTCCTTCATATATCGATCCCTTATATCCCCTCAGGCCACCAGCTGAACTGTGTCCATTTACACCTTGTCTGGGACCATTATCGCTTGTGAAAACAACGATCGTATTATTCTCCACACCTAACCTCTTAATTGTCGCTATGATACTGCCTACACAATAGTCTGTTAATGCAACCAGATCGCCCCGTGGACCGGCATCCGTTGTACCCTTGACAAATTCTGCAGGAAGCCATGGAATATGAGGCAAGGAAAGGGGTAAATAAACAAAGAAAGGTGTATTGTTTTTTACCTGTTTTTCGATAAAGTCAATCGCTTTCCTGGTAAAAACAGTATCTGCCTTTTCATGAGCCCAATCCTGTGCTACCATTACATCTTTCAAATAATCGCCATCGCCAACAACATTCAGGTCATATACAGGGCTTAGCGGAAGTCCTAATACCTGTCTGTTCTCAATAAAAGCAAAAGGTGAGTCATCACTTGTGCAACCGGAAGTTCCAAAATAATAATCAAACCCCTGGTCAATGGGTGTCAGCTTCAGGGGCGATTCAAAGTCGATATTTTCTTCCTCGTTGATTTCATTTGGATCTTTCAATGTCCAAATCATACCCACATGCCATTTCCCGATTGCTGCAGTTTTGTAACCATTATTCTGAAACAGATTACCCAGGGTCATTTCCCCTTCCTGTATAATAGGAGCATCATATCCCCCCTGCAACTCAGAGGTAGATCGGGACCTCCAGCAATAATTTCCAGTCAATATGCTGTACCTTGAAGGTGTGCAGAATGATGCCCCGCTATGTGCATCAACAAACAACATGCCTTCTGCTGCCAGTTTATCAATGTTAGGTGATTGAATTTTGGACTGTGGATTATAACAGCTTACATCCCCATATCCAAGGTCATCAGCATATATCAATATTACATTTGGCTGCTCATTTACTTCCTCAATTGAAGAATTTATATTGCAGTGGTAAAAAAACAGAGGGCTAAATAATCCGATAAAAATTATATAAATAACGCTCTTCCCTTTCATTTTCTATTTCTTATTAGACGGAACCAAACCATACCCGGAGAACCATTTCCTCAATATTTACTCAGCTAACCTGGTAGATTTTATTCCCATATTTATTATAATACTATTTACTCATTAAGTTCATTTTTACCTGAACCGGATCCTCAGTTTCTATTTTATTCCAAAGTACTAAATAATCTCCGTCCAGGCTCTGTTCGATACCATACCTATAGCCAATGCCATCCGTCACTTTTTTCCCATTGATTTCTAGATCAAAGGCATCTCCTTCCCATTTTTTTATTACAAACACTGGATTGTTCACCGGAGATTCACTGGTTCCGGCCAATGTAAGTTCTAAAACCTGGTTATTTGCCGAGGGTATTTTTCTCAGGATATAAGCCATTTGTTCCGGATCATACTTATCAAATTCAAATCCATTGCCAGTAATCGTAAGATTGGGCGGATCGGTCCAGCTTCTGGCCATTGGCACAAGCTCCTCTACGTTTTTTTGTGTTAACCCATGGAGCATAAGTTTGGTGATTTCGTTCTCGCTTTCAAAATAAGGTTCCCAGGTCGGCTGTTCATAGATAACAATATCATCCGGAGACGAACCGTCAGGTAAACTAAAGTCGAAGAATCGTTTCAGGTTATGCTCATCATTCTCATAATTGCTCAATATTTCCAGATTGTCAATCTTTACTTTTTTCCTTTCAGTGCTTTCCTGTATGGTCAATCCTACCTCCCTGACTTCACCAAATTCCATGAAATCTTCCTGGTCACCAATAAAGATCTTTTTCCTGAAAGTATTGAAAGTGCCATTATTTAACATGAATTCGTTTTCAAACTGCGATAATTCAATAATGATGGCACTGGATTTATAATCATAGACTCCGAGCGTCAGATTCGGGGTCCAAAAATCTGCATAATCAAAGGATATTAATATTGAATCACCAATTTTAGTTGTTTTATAAAAAGCCATACTTAACTCGCTATCAATAGAAGTTAACCAATCCAATGCGCCATTATAAATAAAGGAAACATCCCCGATGGATCCGTAACATGTTACCGGAGGGGGTTTTGGAATACCTATATGGCATAAGGAAGTATGTGAGGGATTATTGGAACTTTTGGCTCCCCGACCATCACTGGCATCCTGGGATACCGGCCAATGATCCCACCAATGAAAAATTGATTTATCGCTATGGCCCAGATAAGTGGTTATCAGATCCCCGTCTACTTCAGGTGGTTTTACTAATGCATATGGACCCCGGTCGCTTTTCAGGTTTACTTTATAGATGTTAGCCTTTGGAGGACTTTTATCAAACCTGGGACCACCATTCTCATCCCAATAATAAGTGTGGTGTTCTCCTTCCATGTTGGCTATTGATACCGCACCTGCCTGGATATTGTCGTCAGGCAGAGTGCCGGGTTGATTTACCACTATCGCCTCATGAAATTCGATCCATTTTTTCAGGTTAGTACTTTGGAGGGTAATTGACCGAACACCTGTAGCATCCGGGTAAATGGTATAATACTCGTCCACCCAATCAAACCATCCGGTACTTTCATCAATGAAGGGGTGTTCATAATGAACATCTATGGGGGCATATCTCCAGTGGACAACGACCCTTGCATTATTGCTTTCAATGATCCTTACCTGGGAGTATTGGCATTGTTTATCACTCATAGGTTCCACGCATCCTTCTGTATTCGGGCTATGCCATCCTCTCCGTTCGACAAATTCATTGGTATACCAGATGCCGTTATCTGTTACCCAACAAGGAATGTAGCTGGTTCCCCTCCAGAATACAAATTTATGGCCACCATCCTCGAATCTTACAATAATATCCGGATGTTCACCCACACGCCACGGATCATCCCAATCCGGGTCATACTTAAGATGTGTATAATAAGCGCCGAATTTTCCGGGGCCTTCTGCTCCTGAGGGGAGTTTATAGATTTCTTTTTCCTGTGTAAAGGCATTATTCCACAATATAAAGAAGCAAATCAATATAAAAATCGTTCCTTTTATTTTCATCGTGTTAGTATTTTATGTCTTAATTCACTGTTATTATTTAATGGATAGAGTAATGGCATCTACTGCCAATTTAGAATCTGCCTGTCCGGTATTTCTAAAGGCTATCTCCAGCTGTTTACCCTTAATTTCCGGAAAGTCATCAGCTTTTAAGGTTACTTCAATCGGCATCCAGACTGTGGGCCAACCTTCATGCCAGTAGATCCTTCTGATACCCATATAATCACCAGGTTCCCCGGCTCCTGTCGTTCTGCGATAATCATATCCCATATAATATCTGCCATTTTCCTCCCACAAATGAGGATGTCCTGGTACCCGCTGTATCCCCTCATCCCCCAGAAGCATGCTGTTCCCATATACTTTTCTGACAGTATCAAATTCCATCATATTTACACCCTCTTTATCATAAAATGGTCCACGCGGACTATCGCCTCTTCCCATCCGTATCGTATAATTCTCACTCAGGTTTCCGTAGGATCCGAAAAAATACCATTTGTCCTCATACTTATAAATCGAGGCACCTTCCATCCAGCAGGAAGACCATTCATCCCCGCACCAATCTTCATCTGTTTCCGGCCAGGTAGCTACCGGCGCATGCATATCTTCAGGATGTGCATCATATTCTGTATCTTCCGGGTTATCCAAAAATAATCCGGTCACGGGATCCATTTCAGCCACATAACATATGCCCCCACCCCAGGTCATCCAAAGACGGTCTTCAGGTTCATTATAGTACAAATGCGCATCCAGTACCCATGGGAACTCCGTCTTATCATGATCCAGTATAACCACAGGATCCGACCATCTGTAATCAGGATTTCCCATTCCTTTTGCAGTGATCAAAGTGATGGAGGAGTAAAAATCTCCCGGAACATCATTATATAATGTTCCATAGATGAAGCGGTTGTCATTGACCACTACATTTCCAACAGCCCAACCCAGGTCTTTATTGGAATAGTCACTGTTTGGAACCGCCAACCAGGGATCATGAATGGGATCACCTTCAATAGATTGATACATGTGATGATCTGCAAACTGGTGCCGGTAATCGCCATCTATCCATACATTAGCTCCATCATCGTTTTGCAATGTAACTGCAACACCCTTAAGTTGCGGTGCATTAACGTTCAGTGAATCCGAAACAATAACCTCATCTTTGACCAGTAAGGCAATTTGAGCCGTTGTCCTCGCCCCAATACCTTTTTCATTGACACTCCTGACCCATACCTTGAACCGATAGGATTTCCCGCTTTCAATTACAATTTCAGATTGTTGTTTTACCCATTGTTCATTACCAGATAAGACCACATAATTATCTCCATCTATGGGTGCATAATAACCATCATCGGATATGGATGCCTTTGCTTTTTCCAAACCTTTCCAAGCGTTTTTACTTTTTTCAAAACTGCCATTGGCAATAGTGACAGTTTCATTAGTCTTTTGAGCGCATGATATCCAAAAGACAGTGGTTATAAATGTCCAAATAATTAATGTTTTGATATTCATATTATTTATCACGTTCCTACTTAATTTGACTGAATCCATAGGCCATATGACATGCCAATGGTAAAAGGTCTGTATTCTGATTTCAGGTTGAGTAACATAATGTTAGCATCTCTGAATTCACCAAATCTTATCTCTAATCGGATTCGGCTGTAATGATACTTCGCACTTGAATATGCTCCGAGGAAGAACCAATTTGAATCTCAAATTCACCAGGTTCAATATCCCAACCGTTAATGCTTTCATTCCAATAACTGAAATCACTATCATCCAATTCAAAGGATACGGTGGTTGCAGCTCCTGGTTCAAGCCTAATACGTTTAAAATCACGTAATTTCTTTTTCGGTTGAGGTAAGTCAGATTCCAGGTCCCTGATATACAGTTGCACCACCTCATCCCCTCCTACTGCTCCGGTATTTTGCACTTGCACATTGACCATCATCTTGTTACCTCCTGAAAAAGTATCCTTATCAAGAGATACTTCACCATATTCAAATTTGGTATAGCTCAGGCCATACCCGAATGGATACAGAACCTCATTGTCATAAAACCAATAGGTCCTTCCTTTGGTAATATCATAATCCCCTAATGGAGGAAAGTCATCCACCCCTTTATAAAATGTTACCGGAAGTTTGCCACCAGGATTATACGCTCCAAACAAAGATTCAGCTATGGCAGTTCCCTGTGCCTGTCCGGCATACCAGGCTTCCAGAATAGCCGGAACATTTTCATCAAGCCAGTTTATAGAAAGAGGCATTCCATTAATTAAAACAACTACTGTTTTTGGATTCGCCTTTAAAACTTCCATGGCCAGTTTGAGCTGATTCCCCGGAAGTTCCAGGTCCGATCTGTCTGCTGCCTCATTAGCTATGTTTAAATTGGTGCCCAGAAACAAAACGGCAACATCCGCCTTCGCAGCGGCCTGAGCTGCCTCCCATATTGTACCGGTTTCATCCAATGTCTCAAATATCGGTTCATCAGCATCCTCATCCCAATCGACTTCTACTTTATCAGAGATCTCACAACCCCTGGAAAAAGTAACCTGGACATCATCACCCAGAAATTCTTTTAATCCTGTCAGGGGATCTTTACTGACAGAGGGAGTCCCAGAATAACCTCCAAGTTCCAATATATCTGCATTTGGACCAATTACTGCTAAATTGCTGATAGCATTCTTATCAAGAGGTAAAAACTTATCCTTATTCTTCAATAGAACCAGGCTTTCCCGAGCAGTCTGCAGGGCCAAAGCCCTGTTTTCTTCTGTATCCAGGTCATTTTGTGTCAGTTTACTGTAAGGAACCATTTCCGGAGGATCAAATTCACCCAGACGCATCCGCGCACGGAATAATCGTTTCATAGTAACGTCAATTTCATCTTCGGTAATATACCCTTTATTGTATGCTCCCAGCAGGTATTGGTCAAACATGAATTGTTCTGATTCGCAGGTTTCGCATTCCAGGTCCAATCCGGATTTAACTATTAAGGCTACTGCTTTTTCCGGATCGGTTTCGTATTTGTGCTGGTGTACAACATCACTTACTGCACCACAGTCCGATACCACGTAGCCTTCAAAACCCCATTCATCCCTTAAAACCTGAATTAAAAGCCGCGGATCCGCGCTTACCGGGATCCCATTAACCGCATTGTAGGCACTCATCACTGAATAAGCGCCTCCTTCTTCGATGGCGGTTTGAAAAGCAGGCATATAATATTCCCTTAACCAGCGTTCCCGGATATCAGAAGATCCATTATGACGGTTAAATTCACTATTGTTCGCGATATAATGTTTAATCGTAGCCACCGCTTTCAGATAATTTGGATCATCCCCCTGGAAACCTTTCACAAATGCCAAAGCCATTTGGGAAAGCAAATACGGATCTTCACTGTAAGATTCTTCATTTCTACCCCATCGCGGATCCCTAAGAATATTTATGGTTGGTGACCAGTAAGTAAGTTTTTTGCCATAGACATTGTGATGTACTCTTGCTTCAGTACTGGCAATGACCATCGCCTGCTCGACCAATCCTGGATTCCAGGTACTTCCAAGTCCAATACTTTGCGGAAAGGAGGTCGCTAATCCGGCTCTTGCCACCCCATGAAGTGCTTCATTCCACCAGCCGCCATCCAGGCAATCCCCTTCTTCCCAATACTCAATGTTTTCCCAGGGTTTTAGAGAATCGAACTCCTGGATCTCTTCCTCATCCACTTCAAAATTATCTCCCAGCGGGTTATACAAATTAGGATCATATGGGACAATACCCAGTCTTTCTATCCCTGGCGCGAGATGACTCATTTGAGATATCTTTTCTTCCACAGTCATCTGGGAAACAAGGTCATCTACCCTTTTATCAATCGTCAGATTATAATTTAAATAATCCTTCTGATCAGCACAGCCCCACCACGATATTGGAACTGCAAGGAACAAAATAGTAAAAACGAAATTTCGAAGATTTGATCTCATATCATTTAAGAATTGTGATTAAAAAAACTATTGCATAAAAAGGCTCATCATTGAAAAAAAAGTAAGTAACGTAGTTCTTAATTCCTCTATTAAAAAGACAGCGGGATGTAAGATTATATTACTTTATAATTTATATTTAGAAAGTTATGCTATTTTTCAGTCTTATCAAAAAAAAATGCTTAAAAGCATAAAAAATGAAATATAATATGAAATAAATACTTTTTAATATTTCCTTAATAAGTCCTTTCTTTTGTATATTTATATATTATTATCCAACTCTTGAATTAGAATGATTAGATTTTTCATTATCACACTTTTATATTTTTCAGTTTCATGTACAGCCAGTCCCCAGGTAAGCATTTTATATCCTCAAGACGGTTCCTTTCATGAAGAACTTGCAGCAAAAGAGATCAGGAAATACATTTATCTGCGAACGGACGCGTTACTAAGCATCAAGAACTCGAATGAAATACCAGTAAATGGTGACCTAATTCTTATTGCCCCTTTTGATCATCCCATGCTCTCTGCATTTCAGCTGGAATTAAATCATGAACCTTCGCCACGAGGATTCATCATCAAAACAATTGAAACGGAAGGCAGGAAAATTCTGGTAATTTCAGGGCATGATGGAGTTTCAACCTTATATGGTTCCTACAGGTTTGCTGAACACCTTGGAATTGCTTTCGATCTTGCCGGGGATATAATCCCGGATCAGAAAATCCAACTCGATATTTCAGGGTTTGATGAAGTTGGTGAACCTATATTGGACCTTGTCGGAATATTGCCCTTCCATGATTTTCATCAGGGTCCGGATCTCTGGAATACGGAAGATTACAGAGCCATTGTTTCTCAGCTCCCAAAGTTAGGGATGAACTTTATCGGACTTCATAATTATCACAGGTGGTCAGGTACCACTGACAGGAAAAATAATATCCCGCAGGGACCGGAACCCAATGTCTGGATCGGATTGCCGGAAGATGTCAATAGTAATGGATCCGTTCGTTGGTCCTACCCTGCTTTTTATGCTCATACCCATCGGCCTGACCGGATCTGGGGATTTGCCAAAAGGAATACCGACCTCTTCCATGCAGGTGCCGGAGATTTGTTTTCGCAAAATGCTTATGATTCGGACGTTATGGGAACAACTTATCCCCAGGAAGTGACTGCCAGTAATCAGGTGTTTAACAATGCCGGAATAATGCTCAATAACGCATTCAGCCATGCAAGAAATCTAGGTGTAATGACAGCAGTTGGAACTGAATTACCCATGGGGTTGGAACCCAAGGGTCCTGAAGTAAACAAATCATGGGTACGTGGAATACCCCCCAGGCTTCAGCAAAGGCTGGCAGATAAAAATATGAATCCCGAAGATCCCGAGGTAGTTAAGACCATCTATAAGGGTATTTTCGAAAGAATTATGAAAACGCATCCCCTGGATTACTATTGGCTATGGTCCTGGGAAGTCTGGTCAAACTATGGGGTTAATAAGACTCAAATCAATGCATTTAAGTCAGATATCAAGCTGGCTGAACAGGCACTGGATGAGCTGGGGAATCCCTTTCAGCTGGGCTTGGGAGCCTGGAGGATTGGAACAGTGGACAACCATGCTGAATTTGATGATATCTTACCTCCTGAAGCACCCTTTTACGGGCTCTGGGATGAAGCTGAGGGAATGGAAATGTTAAAACCCGACCGTATTAAATGGGCGGCCACCTGGGCAGAAGAAGATTGGGGATTATTACAACCCCAACTTGAATTGCACAGAATATATAATGATGCAAAAGCGGCTGTTGATAAAAAGACCAATGGCCTGATAGCCAAACACTGGCGAACGAGAATCCTCGGAGCCAACCTGGGATCCATGAAGGACCTGCTCTGGGCTTACGGCCCTACCGGGCAACCTTTGACGAGGTCCTTGGATATGGATAAAAATACATGGATACAGGCATTTTATCTTGATTGGGCCGAAAGAAATTTCGGAACTGAAGTTGCACATCCTGTTGCAGAAATATTAGCAGGTTTGGATATGGCTGGTGAACCGGGTTCTGAAGGGGCTATTCCCAGTGTAACCGGTTGGGATTCGGATGAGGAGGATTCGGATAACGGTGCACCAGGTGCTATCTCACCTATAGAAACACCCTGGGAAAAAGAGAGAATGAAGTACGACTTTGTATCAAAACTTGAAGGAATTCGTTCCAGTGTGGTTGGAACCGGCAACCTTTCCCGTTATGATTATTGGCTGAAATCCATACAGGTTATGAAACTATTGGCTGAGTATGGAACTCAAAAATATCGTTTTGAAACGGAGATGGATAAGGAGCAGTTTCAGGAGGCCCTTGATCTCAGAATCAAAATGGCCAGGTTGTTTGAGAAGATCATGACCCTGGAAATTGAGAAAATGGTCAACACCAGTGATTTAGGGGAGATCATTAATCTTGAAATCCTTAACTGGTATCAGCTGATGATACTTAAGTGGGATCAAAAACTCAGCGAGGGTCTTGGAAAGCAGATACCTGATGAAGCGAACCCTTCCTCCGGGTATAATGGAGATCCTTTTATAAAAGCAACCCCTTCCATTTCCCAGATTTATAAAGGTGAAGATTATAAACTGAAAGTATATATCATGGGTGACCTGAAGGATCCAAAATTACATTGGCGTTATCTAGGAGATAAAGTATACTACGAGATACCTGTCAAAAATATTGGCAGATCGGTTTTTGAGGTGAAAATTGATAGCCCGGTAGAAGATTTTGAGTATTATATGGAAGCTTCCGGAGAGGCAGGAAAATCGTATTTCCCGGCCACATCTCCTGAAATGAATGCTGCCGTTATTGTAATAGAGGAACCAATAACATTTATTGATGAATAGCTTAAATCCGGGGATCTAATATTCTGATAAAACATTCTTTTTACAAAGTGAACAATGAAAGGAATTCTAAAAGCCACATTTTTTCTGATATTCTTTTTGATGATATATGATTCATTACGCGGACAAAACATAAGATATCCAATTTGGAGTGTTTCATCAGGAAAGCCTGATCAAGGAGATACAGGATGGAATTCCCCTGCAATTGGCCCTGATGGGACGATATACTTTGGTGCTAAGAATGGAAAAATGTGGGCAGTTCGTCCGGATGGCCGGATTAAATGGGAAAAGAAAATTGCAAAAAACCTGGCCGGGAGCAGTGCCGTTTTGACTTCCGATGGTAATGCCCTTTATATTGGGGAACAGGCCCATCCGGGCAAATTATTGTACGTTGACACGAGTGATGGAAACATCCTTTGGGAATATACATTACCAAAACCAGATCATCTAATTGAAACTCCCGAACCAAGACAGAAACTGGGTGGTGGAATAAATAGCACCCCAGCCATCAGTCAAGATGAGAAATCAATATACTTTGGTACCGGCAATTGGGTGGAATGCAATCCCTGTAAAGAGGATATTTATGATGATCGATTATTTGCTCTGGATATCTCCGGGGAAGAACCAAAGTTAAAATGGATATTAAAGGGATCAGAAGTAGATCCAATTCAGAATAATTTTCGTTTGTCATTCTGGGCAGCTCCTTCCGTAGCGTCTGATGGAACAATTTATATCAGCAACTTTAATGGTTTTCTATATCATATAGCCGATAAAGGTCAGACATTTGAAATTTTACATCGTTTCAATTTTTTTAAAGTTCGTACACAGAAAGCAGTAAACGAACATATCCCACCTGAAATCTGGTCCTCCTGTGCAATAAATAAAGATGGGATAGTCTATATTTCTTCCAATGATGGCCAGATGTGGGCATTCAATCCGGACCTGTCCGTGAAATGGAATTATAAATATGAATACGATGGGGAATTCTATGAAGCATTTGCATCTCCAGTGTTTACACCTAACGGGCTGGTGATTATGGGTAATGAAAAAGGGTACCTCAACGGGCATGATAAAGAAACAGGTGAATTAATATGGAAATATCCAGATACAGAAGATCCAGTGGAAGAATGGTGGAGAACACCGACTGTGAATGCAAAAGGCCTGCTGGTTGTTGGATCGGAAAAATCAGGAAAATATTTTGGTATCAATAGCATTGATGGAACATTGGTATGGGAAACACCGGATATCGGATTGGAAACCGGTTGTTTCCCTGCCATAGCAGATGACGGTACTATTTATGTTACAGGAGGTTTCAATGGAGGACTTTTTGCACTGCCCGGGGATTCCCCCCTGGCCGAAACAGATTGGCCGAAAGGACTACAGAACAACAGGAACACTAGCAGTTATAAAAATAAAATTTATAAGGAATGAATTATAACATAAAGAAACATGATATGAAAACATTAAAAACAATATGCGTAATTATAGCCATATTAATGGTAGGGTATATACCTGGTGGTTATGGGCAGACAGTAAATTCGGGGTCACCAACAGGGCCATACGAGCCCAACTGGGAATCTTTGGCAAACCACGAAACTCCAGAGTGGTTTGAAGATGCTGTTCTCGGTATTTACTTTCACTGGGGACCGTATTCTGTTCCGGCATTTGGCTGCTGGGGAGGCCGGAATATGTATCAACCTGAAGGAGGAAATTCCGAAGCCTGGGGGCATATCGATCGAAAGAAATATAAGAATACATATGATTATGTCAGCAAGGAATATGGCGTTCCTGGACTGGAATTTGGGTACAAAGACTTCATCCCTATGTTCAAGGCAGAAAAATGGAATCCTGAAGAATGGGCCTCCCTATTCAAAGAGGCTGGTGCAGACTTTGCAGGCCCTGTAGCCATACATCACGATGGTTTTGCTATGTGGGACAGCGAGCACCATGAATACAACTCCGGAGATATGGGTCCGAAAAGGGATATAACAGGTGAAATACTGGCAGCTGTAGAGAAACAGGGGCTAAAAACATTTGCCTCCTTCCATTATTATACCAATTGGATCTATTTTAATCCTGGGAGAACAATAAGCCCTTTTAAAACAGATGTGAATGATCCAAAATACACAGGTTTATATGGGTCAATTAAAGAGATCAACAGTGCTTGGGATAGTGGCCCCATGACAGAAGAATTCCAGCAAGCCTGGTATGACAATGTAATTGAAGTAATTGATAAGTATGCTCCGGATCAACTTTGGTTCGAAATTGGTTTTAGTGATGAAGGTAATATCGGTGAATCGTATACTCAAAATGCTCTGGCTCATTACTTTAATACGGCCTACAAACTGAATAAAGATGTTGTTGTCACACGTAAAGATGACGATTTACCTCTTTCAGTATCGGTTCTTGATATAGAAGCAGGTGAACTGGATGAAGCTCAGGAAACGGTCTGGCAAACGGATATTTCAATGGGAATGAACCATTCCTGGGCTTATTCACCAGATGCTGTGAGTCGACCGGTGAATATGATCATTGATGAAATTGTGGATCGCAAAAGTAAAAATGGAGTTACCTTATTAAGCCTGGCTCCAAAAGCTGATGGCACACTCCCTCCTTCCCAGATTGAATCTTTAAAAGAAATTGGTAAGTGGATGGCAATCAACAAGGAAGCATTATACGGAGCTAAACCCGCTCCCTTTGTGGAGGGAGGAACTGACCAGCGAGTAGCTGGAACTATTCGCTTTACTCAAAAGGACAATTATTTATATGCTATTGAGATCGGCAATAAGATTTTAGAAATGGAGGAGGCGCATAAGTACAAGAAGAGTAAAGCACCCAAAGCTCCTTATAAAATACCTGGTGTTAAAGCCCTGGAAGGATCGGAGATAAGGATGCTTGGTAGCGATGAATCCCTACCCTGGAAACAGAAAGGAAAAGATATAATCATCGAAAAGCTTCCTCAACGATTGCCGTGTGATCATGCATGGACATTTAAGATACCAGTCAATAAATAACAGTTATTAAAATGAATAATAGAAACGTGATTCCGTTGTGTATTGTGAGCCTACTCTTATTCGTATCATGTAATAGAGAAAAGTCTCGATTTAATGAATCAAAAGATGGTTTAGTCATCTCCTTGGACAGCTCGATCACGGGAGGTGTGAAAAGATTGAAGGTTAATGTCATCTCTGAATACACTATTCAAGTTCTAGCCTCCGCGAATCAGGAGTTTTCGACACGAAAAAGCCTTTCGGTAGTCGAGCAGACTGGAGATCCAGTGGATTATGACGTTTCAGAAAGCGCTAATACTGTAACCATCTCAACTTCGAAACTAATTGCAAAAATAAATACCGAAAATGGGACTATCGATTTCTTTAATCAGAATGGCACTTCACTGTTGAAAGAAAAGAAACGCTCGCTAAACTACGTTGAAACACCACTCGATAAGTATTTCAACATCGAACAGCAGTTCAATATTGTTCAAGATGAAGCCTTGTATGGTTTAGGTCAGATAAATAACGGGGTTATGAATTACAGAGGCCGCAAACAGTTATTGATACAAACCAATCACAATGCGGTAAATCCTTTTATCCTTTCCACAAAAGGTTACGGTATCTTCTGGGATAATTATTCAGAAACCCAGTTTGACAATGAAACGGACATTGAAACCATGGTCCTACGATCGGAAGTTGCTGACGAAATCAACTACTATTTTATTTATGGAGCAGATAGTGATGATATCGTTGCTCAATACAGGAAATTAACCGGCCATGCCCCACTTTATGGAAAATGGGCTTACGGTTATTGGCAAAGTAAGGAGCGTTACGTTTCACAAGAGGACATTCTTGCTGCCGCCAGAGAATACCGAGAACGCAAGGTTCCAATAGATAACATCGTACAGGACTGGGAGTATTGGGAAGAAGAGCGGTGGAATTCCATGGTGTATGATAAGAAACGCTTTCCGAATCCGGAAGACATGATTCGTGAAATTCATGACCTCAACTATCATTATATGATCACAATCTGGCCTGGTTCAGACAAGGAAACTGACCTCTATAAAAAAATAAAACAAGCGGGATATGCCTACGATGACATTGTAGCTGACGGAGGATTTATCTGTGATATGTTCAACGAAGAATGTGGTGACATCTTCTGGAATCACATGAAAGAAAACCTATTTGATCTGGGGGTAGATGCCTGGTGGCTGGACGGCACTGAACCTGCGGTAAATAATGAATTTTACCCTTATTGCATCAAGCATGAATTGATCAACAATGGAGTTAAGAACAGCATGGGTACTTTCAGGAGATATCTGAATCCCTATTCCTTAGTAGAGTCTGGACATATCTACCGTAATCAAAGGGCCACAACCGACCAAAAAAGGGTATTTATGATGAGCAGATCAGGTTTTGCAGGACAGCAACGAAACGCTGCTGCGACGTGGTCTGGAGATATAAACTCAACGTGGGATGTTTTACAGTACCAGGTTCCCGCTGGATTAAATTTTAGCATGAGCGGTATGCCGTATTGGACCTCAGATATTGGTGGTTTTTTTGCGGAAGAGTTTTGTCCTGAGGAATGTCCACAGGAGCGAATAGTTGAGGGATACAAGGAACTATACGTAAGATGGTTCCAGTACGGTGCCTTTTGTCCTCTTTTCCGATCTCATGGCACCTTCTATCCAAGAGAAGTATGGCGGTTTGGAGAACCTGGATCATGGGCTTATGATGCCCTCTTGAAAGCGGATAATCTACGTTATCGACTCATGCCATATATCTATTCAATGGCCTGGCGTGTCACCGATCAAGGATACACCATCATGCGCGGGCTTCCATTCGTATTTCCTGATGATAAGCAGACATACAGTATAACCGATCAATTCATGTTCGGTGACGCATTTCTTGTCAATCCGGTGGTAAAAAGCATTTTCGGGAAAGATATTAAACCGGAGCTTATTCCAGCTGAGCATTTGTTTAGTAATGAAGGTAAGAAAGGTTCTATGACTATCGAAGAAGTCGCTGAAGATGGTAGTTTCATGAAAGAAGCGATTTATGCAACTGATCAACCTGGGGGCTGGGAAGAATGGGATATCTGTTTCGCCATGGGACGAAAGAGAGTCTCAGGGCAGATTCTCACGAAAGAAGCCGGGAAATACGAATTCTTCTTGAACAAATTTACTGGGGATGTCATACTCTCCCCTTTTGATATTGAAGTAAATGTCCAAGAATTTGAAACAGGTAGAACTGTCCCTTTTAACAATCTAAACCTAAAAGCAAACACGAAATACAAGGTGTCTTTTGAATATAGCGCAGAAGGCGATTTTAATGAGCTAGCCTGGATCACACCTGATCAAAGAAATAATGCTCCAGACAATACTCCTGTTCGTTCACTGTATCTGCCAAAAGATAATATGTGGTTTGACTTCTGGACCGGCAAGACCGTTCAAGGTGGTCAGCGTGTTTCGGTAGATGCACCCATTGGCAGGATTCCGCTTTTCGTAAGAGCAGGATCTATTGTACCCATGGGTCCATTCCTACAGTATTCTGACGAAAAACCTGCAGATCCGATCGATTTAAGAATTTATCCGGGTGCAGATGGAGAGTTTGAATTGTATGAGGATGAGAACGATACTTATAATTACGAAAAAGGAATCTACTCTACCATTAAGTTTGAATGGAATGATGCAGAACAAAAGCTAACCATTGATAAAAGAGAAGGAGAATTTCCTGGCATGTTACTGGAACGCACCTTTAGAATTACATGGGTAGCACCGAATCATGGTATAGGAGAAGGTATAAACGAACAGCCAGATCTGGTTGTAACATATACTGGTGAGAAAATCGACATAATAAAAGAATAATCACAACCAAATACGGAGTTAAGTTACACCTCATAAAAGCTTAACTCTGTCTTTTTATTCACTCTTTAAATACCCCATGCTCTAATATTAATCAGCTTTTCAATTCAAATTATAGACATATGAGAAATCTGCTTATAATCCTAGTTGTATCATTAATGTTTTCATGCGCCAACCAGAACAAGGTAAATGAAAATGACAGCAGACCTAACATTATTTTTATAATGACGGACGATCATGCCTACCAGGCAATTAGTGCATACGACGACAGACTGCTTGAAACTCCTCAAATTGATCGACTCGCAAACGAAGGGATGATATTCAGCAATGCATGTGTTACCAATTCAATATGTGCTCCTGCAAGAGCAACAATTTTAACAGGAAAACATTGCCATATCCATGGTAAAATTGATAATGACAATACTGTTTTCGATACGACCCAAACTACCTTTCCCCAATTGTTTCAAAAAGCCGGGTACCAAACAACCATGTTTGGGAAATTACATTTCGGTAATAACCCGAAGGGCATAGATGAATTTAAAATATTACCTGATCAGGGCTCTTATATCAATCCAGATTTTATTACCAATAATGGCGATACGACCATTACTGGCTATTGCACCGATATTATAACAGATTTATCTATTGACTGGCTGGAAAACAGAAGAGATGAAAATAAACCCTTCTTTATGTTTTATCTGCACAAGGCACCACACAGACCATGGTGGCCCAGACCTGATAAATTTGCAGAATTTATCAATAAAGAATTTCCTGTGCCCGAAAATCTATTTGACAATTATGAAAACAGAGGCACTGCAGCCAAAACTGCTGAGATGAGCGTACTCACACACATGATGCCAAGTCATGACAATAAGGTTTGGCCAGGCATTTTACGTGAAATGGGCGACAAACTACCTTCCATTGACGAATGGAATTATGATGCCTTTAAAGAAGAATATACAGACAGAGTAAATGAAGAACAACATGAATTATACAAACCTTTCCTGGATACCATAAGTAAATTTTTTAAAGACAATTGGTTATCAATGTCTGATGAGGAAAAAATGAAATGGAGATATCAGAGATATATGCAAGATTATTTGGCTTGTATTTCTTCTGTCGATGATAATATAGGTCGCATGTTAGATTATTTAGACGAAAATGGATTATCTGAAAATACAATCGTGGTTTATACCTCCGATCAAGGCTTTTACCTGGGAGAGCATGGCTGGTTCGACAAACGATTCATCTACAATGAATCGTTTAAAACGCCTTTGTTGATCAGATGGCCAAACGTAATCACACCAAACACTTCTTCCGACGAAATGGTGCAAAATCTTGATTTCGCCCAAACATTTCTGGAAGCCGCAGGTATTGAAGCCCCAGATGACATGCAAGGAGAAAGTTTTATATCACTTTTAAAAGGAGATACTGCCAGTTGGACCAGAGAAGCCGTGTATTATCACTATTACGAATACCCCGGTGCTCATGCTGTAAAAAGGCATTACGGTATCGTGTCAAAAGAATATAAATTAATTCACTTCTATTACGATATTGATGAATGGGAACTATACGACCGGCTGAATGATCCGAAGGAAATGAATAACGTCTATAACAATCCTGAATATGCCGAGGTAGTAATTGAGATGAAAGAAAAATTATCAAAACTAAGAACTCAGTACAAGGACTCCGAAAAACTGGATCAAATCTATATACAGAAAATATATGAAGAAGAGAAATAAAAGGAAGACAGAAATAATATAAAGGAATCAGTTTAATAAATCATAAAACACCATATCTACTAATAAATAGAAATATAAGAATATGCTTAAAACGAATTTTATGCTGGCAATAGCCGCATTAATAATGATGAGCTGTTCCGCTCATAAGTTTGAAAAGACCCAGAATGGAGTCGTTATCAAACTGGAAGAATCTAAATCCGGTGGCGCTGCAAAACTGCATCTGAAGGTAATTACGGATGAAATTATTCAAGTTTTGGTCTACCCGACCAATGAAACTGCCGAACCTGTAAGCCTAACTACAGTAGAAAAAGAATGGCCTCAGGTTGAATTTGATGTTCAAGAGTCACAAAATAACGTAGTTATTTCTACTAAAAAACTTCAGGTAGAAGTAAGCAAATTTGACGGTAGAATTACCTATCTGGACAAATCTGGAAACTTATTACTTAAAGAAGATGGTCGTTTAATAGAACCTGTAACATTACCGAATGATTCGGGCGTGAAAATGAAACAATATTTGGACTTTCAGGATGATGAAGCCATTTACGGCTTAGGACAATACCGTGGTGGTGTAATGAACTGGAGAGGCCATGTAGCAGAATTGAAACAAGAAAACACCGGTACCGCAGTTCCTGTATTTGTTTCAACTAAAGGCTATGGCGTTTTATGGGATAATTCTTCCTTTACCAGATTCGTGGATAAACAACAAACCTTTATTTCTTCTGAATTAGGTGATGCTTTGAATTATTACTTCTTCTACGGACCAAAAATGGATGATGTAATTGCTGGTTACAGAGAAGTTACAGGTGCCGCTCCTATGTTCCCAAAATGGGCTTTTGGTTACGTGCAATCAAGAGAAAATTACTTTGCAGAAAAAGACCTTATGAGTGCTGCATTAGAATTCCGAAAAAGAGAAATTCCGCTCGATGTTATTATTAAAGACTGGAACTACTGGGAAAAAGGACAATGGGGGCAAAAAACCATTAGAAAAGATCTATTCCCTGACCCAAAAGCTATGGTAGACAAATTACATGACGAGATGAATATTCATACGCTCATATCTATCTGGCCAAACCTTGAAAAAGGAAGTGCTGATTATGAAGACTTTGTTTCAAAAGGTGAAGATTTTTATTTTCCTATGGAATCATGGGATCTGGACATAAATGGATATGCTATTTATAATGTCTGGAACAAGGAAGCACGTGACTTATACTGGGAGCAAGTACAAAAAGGTATTCTTGTACATGGTTTTAATGGTTTATGGTGCGACGTACACTAACTGTATCATATTGATTTCCATAGTATTTTAATAATATTTTAAACCGTTCGATTCCAAGATCAATACATTAGACCGCCAATGATAGTATCCCGTTCTTCGATAGGTAGCTTAGCCCTAGGTGCGTACTTGGTACCATTACCATAATAAGGCAAGTAATCCCATGGTGATTCATTGTTCATTCTTGGATCACGTGTTTCCGTGAGGTACTCGAATAGTTCATTCTTCAGTTTTTCTTTGATATCAGCAAATTCAGGATTATCCGCCAGATTATTCATTTGGTATTGATCATTCGAAAGATCATACAATTCTTCCAAGGGCCTTTTGCCAAATCCTAGTTCAAACAATTCCTTATATCCCGGGTTATCCTTGTTGTCAATCATGTGATGCTTAATGATCTCTCCATCAACATCACCATACGGCTCATTTGTTGCCCCTATAAACTTTGGATGCCCCACAGGATATCGGTCTGGTTCGAAGTTTCTAATGTAAGTCCAGTTTCCCTTTCGAATCGCTCTCATTGGATATGGCAATCCTCCTGGACGGCAGTACGTATGCCTTTCAAAAGCTGTCACAACATTATCCCTCTCTGGATCAATCAGACCGTCCTCTGATGACTCTAGAACTTTACGAAGGCTTTTGCCAGTCACCCCTTCAGGAATTTCAAGTCCTGCAAAATCCAGTATTGTTGGCGCAAAGTCTATGGCTGAAGTAAAGTCATCCACGGTTCTGCCCCCTTTTATCTTATCACCCCACATGATGGCCAGTGGCATGTGTGTTCCATACTCGTACAAGTTGGCTTTTGCACGCGGATATGGCATCCCATTATCGGAGGTGACAATTATTATTGTATTCTCCAATTCTCCTGCCTCTTCCAGCATTACAATCATTTCAACCAAATGCTTATCGAACCATTGAATTTCGTACAGGTAATCCGCTATATCCTTTCTCATCAGGCTGTCATTAGGCAGAAATCCAGGAACTACCACGCTATCAGCATTAATGCCATTGGCAACCCCTAAACCATGATCAAAACCTCTGTGGGGCTCATGGCTGCCATACCAAAAACAGAAAGGATTTCCCGTTTTTTGATTGTCATTCAGAAACTCCTTGAAATTCTTAGAGTATTCAAGAGATGAAATTTCCTCCGAAACTTCATTATGAATCTCCATGTATTCCGCACCCATTATCTCCGATTCTTTCCAATAAAGATCATCATCCCAATTGCCCGGACCATAAGTTTTTCCAGAAAAGCCAACGTCATAACCGCTCTTCTGAAGCAAATCAGAGAATATGTCATATTTTTTTGGTAAACCTCCCCATAAGAGACCGCCTTCTTCCAGGTCATAAATGGGACGACCGGTAAGAATGCTGGCCCTTGATGGTGCGCAAGAAGGGGCAGAGCAATAGGCATTGTTAAACAATACTCCCTCGTTTGCCACTCTATCAAAACCTGGTGTCTTTAACTGAGGAGCACCCAAAGCTGAGGTGTGTATCCAGCTTTGATCATCGGAAATACAAAACAGGATGTTTGGTCGTTCTGATGGAACTTCATTTGTGCAACCACTCAATATTGCAACAAGTAAACATACCTCAAGTATACGTGTAGTTACTGGTCTCATTTTACAATTTTTTCATTAAACCCAAGAATAACTTATTCAAGATAAATATACTTTTTAAAGGTAAGAAAGTATCATTAATTTACTTAACTTTAAATTGGCTATAAGGATTTTATACCGATGTTCACCGCAGAAAAATGGGATCCGGATCGCTGGGCAAAAATGTTCAAAGATGCCGGCGCGGATTTCGCCGGCCCCGTTGCTGTACACCACGATGGCTTTGAATTATGGGATGCTGACAACGACAACTGGAATGCCTACGATATGGGCCCAAAGCGCGACATAGTGAAAGAAATGGGGGAAGCTGTCAGGAAACAAGGAATGAAGTATTTCGCTTCTGTTCATCAGTTCCCTATTTGGTGGTACTTCGACGAAGGAAGGAAATTATGTCCGGAAGGTGTGGATGTTAACGATCCGAAATTTGTTGAATTTTATGGGGATCATGAACCGGGTACAGATATACCTGAGGATTTCCAGGAGATCTGGTATTACAAAATCCTTGAACTGGTTGATAAATATCAGCCTGACCAACTTTGGTTTGATGGCTCACCTCCCTACGATTACCAAAAAGACTTTCTTGCATATTATTTTAATGCTGGGGAAGAATGGGGCAAGGAGGTAATGGTTAGTCATAAAGACACTCAATTGCCTCTCTTCTGTTCAGTACTCGATATCGAGGTCGGCAGAAAAGATGAACCTTCTATGCATAAATGGCAGACAGACATTACACTTGGAGGCTTCAGCAGACGGGATGATTTTCCGTCATGGGGTTATTCACATAATGCAGAGTGCAGGCCGATAAATGAAATAATTGACGGAATAGTGGATAGGATCAGTAAAAACGGAGCTACTCTTCTCGATGTGGCACCGAAAGCGGATGGAACACTTCCAGAATCTCAGATCGAGGGATTAAAAAAAATTGGGGAGTGGATGTCGATAAATAAGCCGGCACTCTATGCAATTGAGCCTGCCTCTTTTGGTAAGATTGGAACTGACCAGTGGCGTGCGGACGATTTCCGGTTCACGAGAAAAGGACCGTTTGTGTATGCCATTAAACTTGAAAAACCTGTTGCCCCATTAATCATTCCCGGTGTCAGAGCAGTGAGTGATTCAAAAATTGAATTACTTGGAAGTGATGAAGAAATTAAATGGCATCAGAAATCAGGGAATATTGTAATAGAAGATCTTCCGGAAAAGTTGCCATGCGATTATGCCTGGAGCTTTAAGATCAGGGTAATTCGTTAGAGACGGATCTAAATAATACATACAATTACGAAAAAGGGGCACCTGCAATTCCAAACACCCATAAATAGTCTTTCATTTTGTTGCTTACTTCGTCTGCCTTTTTCCGCCAGAAATTTTTCATTTCTGCATCACCTTGAAGCTCTGCAATTTCAGATAAAATATTAAGACAAGAATATGAATACCCCATAATATCCATTGATTATATTGGGAAACTAAGAATATCCTATTTTATCAGGTCCTGGCTTTCTAAATCCAATAATTTTTGACCATCAGGAATTTCACCTGTGGCATAAGCTTGAATTGATTCTTCCTCAAGTGATTCTCCATATACAATCACCTGATCCAGGTTCCCTATGAAGTTGTACCCATTATAGCCCCCAAAATCCACACCGGCTCCGAGGTTGAAGGTATGATTCGGATTATCTTCAGAAACTGGCTTGCTTGCTGTGAACTTCAAATCACCATCAACATATACGCTTGGATAACTGTCACGCACAATAAATGCAATCGTATGCCATCGATTATCATTCAAACCTCCCATAATTACCGATCCTTCATCCTCATATTCTTCATCATTGAAAAATAGTTCTCCTTTTCTCAGGAAGAGTGTCTTGAAGCCATCCTCTTCAAATTCATCTGCCCAGGGAACATTACCAATCCTGCATGTAGAAAAAAGTGTTCCACCCACATCAGTTTGAAAACGGATCAAAATTGAAATATCTCCATCGTTGAAAGATATATCATCAGATTGGTATAGTGGCTTGCCTTCCAGGGGGCCTATATTAGGTTTACTGCCATCATCCTCCGGATCATCCTCCAAATCCGTCTGTAGTCGGATCATTTCATTTTTCAGATCCGTTACCAGTGAAGAATAGCTGGGATCATAGTACAGATTATCCATTTCCTCAGGGTCACTGGCAAGGTCATATAACTCCCACTGATCAATACGATCATAGTGTATGAGTTTATGATCTGCCGTCCTCACTCCTATATGTGGTTCTGTATCAAAATGGGAAAAATAATATCGATAATACATGGATTTCCTCCAGTTATCCCGCACACTGCCTTCAATCAAGGGGAGAAAACTTATCCCTTGTGCACCTTCCAGCGGCTCCAATCCCGCCATATCCAGAATAGTTGATGCAAAATCCACATTTAAAATTATCCCGTCCGATGTGGAACCCTGCTTCACTTTCCCCGGCCATCTTAATAAAAACGGCATTCTAAGGCTCTCTTCGTACATAAACCGTTTATCATAGAGCCCATGTTCGCCCAGGAAGAATCCCTGGTCACTGGTATAGATCACAATTGTATTTTCCGTTAATCCCGATTCATCAAGATAATCCAGTATTCGACCAACATTATCATCAACACCTTTCACACATCTCAAATACTTTTTCATATAGAGCTGGTATTGCATTTTCCTTTTTAACTCAACCTCGAGGTCAGCAGTTTCCTCCAGGAAATTTGTATGATCCCCCCAATCACTTCCAATGTATTGAAGTTGTTTTTTCAAAGCATCACTTCGCCCTTGATAATCATCGAAGAGGTTGGTTGGTTCCGGGATCTCAACATCAGCCAGAAAGTCTTCATAACGTTTAGCATATTCCCAGGTGTCATGGGGTGCCTTAAACTGACAAAAAAGCATAAAAGGCTTATCCGGTGTCCTTGCATTCTGTAAATATTCAAGGGCCTGGTCGGCAATTGCATCCGATGAATGCCCCTCGTATTCGGTTCGTTTTCCCTGCT
>CAYMFU010000107.1:0-29348 GCA_964389805.1 uncultured Roseivirgaceae bacterium
ATAATTATATAATTAATTATGTATATAATTATATAATTATTATCATTCAAGTCTCATACCCAATCTTTGAATCAAGGGTTCTGAGATAAATATTTTAAAATTGTATTCACAATAATTTAGGGTAGTGAAAAAGCCACATATATATCACCACTTGGGGTTCCCATCTTACCACCGCCACACGCTATTACGACATACTGTTTTCCCTTCACCGAATAAACTGCCGGTGTGGCATATCCCCCGTAAGGCAATTTGGTTTCCCAAATCACTTCACCCGTATACTTATTTAGGACCCGGAATTTTTCATCTTTGGTAGCTCCGATAAAGATCAATCCGCCTTTGGTTACGACCGGGCCTCCATAATTCTCTGTCCCGGTTGGTGGAATCCCCCGCTCCGTTAAATAGTCCAGTTCGCCGAGAGGAACCTGCCAGATATGCTTTCCGTTGTTCAGATCAATTGCGGTAAGATTTCCCCATGGAGGTTTGATAACAGGGTTGCCATGATCATCCACCCATCGGTTGTATCCGGTATGACTGTATGGTATTTCTTTTAGTTCCTCACTGATGGCTTCGAGATTTGAAACGTCCATGGTATTGGCTTCCGGATTTAGCACATAGGTAACAAGTTCTTCTTTTTGCGCATCGGATAAATGGTCAAATGCCGGCATTACACCACGACCCACAGATATATAATCTTTTAGACCCTGGCGTGTATAGGTTTTTTTTCGTTCTATAATCGAAGGATAGGTGATGCCATCTCCCTTCATATCAGGTTTATGGCAGATGGCACAATGCAGGTCATATAATAGTTTTCCAGCCGACGCCAGCATACCCTCCTGCTGGGGTGCCAGGTCAACCATAGCATGGATCCAGGGCATCTCATTAGAATTGATGTACATGATCTGTGATTCTGGATCAACGGCAGCGCCACCCCATTCACCGCCACCATCAAATCCGGGAAAGATCAGTGTTCCCTCAATACTTGGCGGACTGAACATATGGTCATGATTGATGTGAGCAAAAGTCTCCAAAGCCAGGCGTTTTACGTCTGGATTGAGATCAGAGAAATCATCTTCTGTGATCTCCTGTCTTGCAAAAGGTGCAGGTTTTTTGGGTATTGGTTGTGTTGGCCAGGTCGCTTCTCCTCTAAGATCAGTCCCGGGAACCGGAATTTCTTCAATGGGATATAATGGATCCCCGGTGATCCTGTTAAACAGAAACACATATCCGGATTTAGTGATTTGAGCAATAGCCAGTGTCTCTTCTCCATGATGATCAAGGGTCACCAGGTTTGGTGGGGCGGGGATATCACGATCCCACAGATCATGGTGAACCGTCTGGAAATGCCATATACGTTCGCCTGTCTCCCCATTTAAAGCCAGCAGACAATTCGCAAACAGGTTGGATCCCTGTCTGTTACCCCCGTAAAAATCAAATGATGCTGAGCCGGTGGGGACATATACCATTCCGTTTTCCTCATCAACACTCATCCCTGCCCAGTTGTTGGCACCACCGATTCTTTCATGTGCATCTTCCGGCCATGTCCAATACCCGTATTCATCTGGTTTTGGGATAGTATGAAATATCCACTCCTGTTTTCCAGTTCTAACATTATAAGCCCTGATATAGCCAGGTGCGGCAATCCGGTCCTCAGAAACCCGGCACCCTACAATGATCTTGTCTTTGTAAATCGCTCCAGGTGTTGTTCCGGTCACATAATGCTTCATGCCTTCCGGCCCCAGTCCTATTTTAATGTTTACAACCCCCTTGTCACCAAAGGACTGGATCAGCGTCCCTTTGTCCGCATCTAAACAGTATAGAAAATTTCCGGCTATATAAAACAATCTCTTATCACTACCATCTTCCCAGAATGTTAATCCCCGGTTTACGCCCATACTATAAATGAATCTCTCATCGACTGGGGGAACAAAAGTCCATAATTCTTTTCCTGTTCCAGCCTCTAATGCAAAGCACTTTAGAACAGGGGTAGTGCCATACAAAACGCCATCGATGATCAATGGATTACACTGGATCTGGGTACTGCGGCTGGTATCAGCATCATTTGTCTTGTAAGTCCAGGCCAATTCCAATTGATGCACATTCTCCAGATTGATCTGGTCCAGAGTTGAATACTGGTTCCTCCCCGGTCCTCCCTGGTAATGTTGCCAGTCATGATTCCCTGACATTTCTTCATGAGCATGCTGCATGCAACCGCCTATGATAAAAATTATAATTAGATACTTGATCCTGAACATATGCTGCATTTTAATTACCCTTTTAATTTTCTGCCCTAAAATCCCTCCAGTATTTGTTGATTGTATCCTTTATTTCCCTATGTAACAGCAGAATACCAAAAAGGTTAGGTATGGTCATAAGGGCAATCGTGATCCCCGAAAATGTCCATATAATGGTAGTGTCAGTAAAGGAGGCTACGAAAAAGCCAATGACATAAACGATGTGATAGTATATCACATATTTCGATCCGAATAAAAAAGTTATGGCCCTGTCGCCATAATACGACCAGGAAATAGCCGTAGAAAACGCAAACAGTAAAATTCCTATGGATACAATATATCTTCCATAGGTTCCCAGAAAACTGTTGGCAAAAGCTTCTGTGGTCAGAGGGGCACTATGAATCAAAGAAGCTCCCTTTAAGGTTATCGCACCCAATTGATCATCAATATTCCCGTCTGAAACCTGAACCACGCCATTATAAGGATTTTTCCCTTTCATCACCATTATATCTTCAGCAAATGACCTGGCATGAATTATAGTTAGTTCATTCTTAATATAGCCATCAACAACCTCTAACTCACCTGTAAACAGATCCAGGGATTCCTGACCTGCTATATGTTTAAACATCTTTTCTTTATCAGATTTGTCATCTTCATAATAAATGTCTGCCATCACCTGCAGGTCCGACACCTGGAATAGATTGTCATATTTTTGTGTCCATGCTCCTGATGAAAGAATTACCAGACCTGTAATTGTGCAAATTATTATGGTATCGATAAATGGTTCCAATATGGCTACCATACCTTCAGATACCGGCTCATGGGCTTTCGCTGAAGCGTGAGCAATCGGGGCGGAACCCTGGCCGGCTTCATTGGAGAAGAGTCCACGGTTTACTCCCCTGTTGAAAGCATAGGCAAAATTGGCCCCCAAAAAACCTCCAACTGCCGCAGTACCGGTAAAGAGATCTTCAAAAATGGAAATGAATGAAGGAACTATGTTTTCATAATTATATAAAATAACCAAGATTGCACCCAGGAAATATAAAATGGCCATGGTAGGTACTAGCCGTGAGGTGACCTGGGCAATTCTCTTTATTCCTCCGATAATTACCAAACCCAACAAAATCGCCAGCACCAGTCCTGTAACCCAATGTTTGATAGAAAAGGTGGTAAAGATAGATCCGGCAATACTATTGATCTGGGGTAAACTTCCGGTCCCAAACGATGAAAGTATGGTAGAAAGCGCAAATATAATGGCCATTACCTGGGCAAACTTTCCCAGTTTAATCTTGTTAAATAAACGATATTGGGTCAGGCGTCTGCTCATGTAGTACATCGGCCCCCCCGCCATAGTGCCATCTGCTGTCTTTACCCGGTACTTATGGGATAAAGTTACCTCTACAAACTTAGTGGTCATACCAAACATGGCGGTAACCAGCATCCAGAATAAAGCTGCAGGTCCTCCGAGGAAAATGGCATAAGCCACCCCGGCTATGTTGCCTGTCCCAACTGTTCCTGATAAAGCTGTTGAAAGTGCCTGAAAATGGGTAGTATCCCCTTCATCGCCCTTTTTGTCATATTTACCCCTGACGATCCTTAAAGCATGTTTAAAGAATCGTACTTGGGGGAAGCGAAGATAAAGTGTAAAGAATAGCCCCGTACCTATTAATAGAAAGGCAAACCACTGTGCTCCGCCTATATGATTATCAATGTTTGTAAGAAAGTCATTAAGTTCCTGCATCACAGACTGGGTATAGAATGATCTTAGTAAATTTTGACAAATCTATAAAAATAAATCATACCCCAAATTTTTTTATGCATTTCATCCATAGTTTTTTCTTCTAAAATCTTCTGAATACCTAATATTATTTACATTTGTTTATCAACATAAACGGATTACGAATGGAGCAAAAAAAACTAGCAATTAACGATATTCATGTAAATTCCGGTGCTAAAATGATGCCTTTTGCAGGCTATATGATGCCTGTAAGATACTCCTCAGATATAGAAGAGCATAAAACTGTCAGAGAGAGCGTTGGGATATTTGATGTATCACATATGGGAGAATTTATGGTGGAAGGCCCGGGAGCCCTCGACCTTATCCAATATGTAACCAGTAATGATGTGTCAAAGCTTGTCAATGGCCATGTACAATATGCCTACCTGCCTAATGACAAGGGCGGAATAGTCGATGATCTTCTTGTATATAGGTTTAATGAGGAAAAGTATATGCTGGTAGTCAATGCATCGAACATTGAAAAGGACTGGAACTGGATTAACGATCATAATACTTTTGGGGCGGTTACGAAAAACATTTCCGATAACATATCTCTTTTTGCTGTTCAGGGGCCCGAGGCTATAAAAGTCATTCAAAAATTAACAGAAGTTGACCTTTCTGGCATGAAATACTATACTTTTAAAAAAGGAAATATTGGAAATATTACTGATGGAGCCATTATTTCAGCAACAGGGTATACAGGTGCCGGTGGCTTTGAGATTTACATGTATAATGATTATGCAGAGGAGATCTGGAAGTCAATTATGGATGCCGGGACGGATGCAGGAATAAAACCCATCGGATTGGGAGCAAGGGACACACTCAGGTTAGAGATGGGTTATTGCCTGTATGGAAATGACATTGATGAAACAACCTCTCCAATTGAAGCGGGACTTGGCTGGATAACCAAGTTCACCAAGCATTTTATAAATGATCAAAGTATCAAGAACCAAAAGGAAGAAGGGGTATCACGTAAGTTAGCTGGAATTGAAATGATAGATAGAGGGATTCCCAGGCATGGATACGACATTTTTAACTCGGATGATGATCTTATCGGTCAGGTCACCTCAGGTACTATGTCGCCGTCTATGGGAATCGGTATCGGCATGGGATTTGTAAAAGTTGACTATACTGATCCGGAAACTGAGGTTTTCATTGGGATCCGCAACCGGAAATTAAAGGCCAGAGTTGTCAAATTTCCTATTTACAAAAAATAAATTCACGTGTAATAATCAAATAAATTAGAACTTGCTCAGAACATGCCTTCAATATCCATTTGTCTTTCGCCACAATTAGCCAGGCTCCAGGATTTCGAAGACAAAGTAGCTGTAGTTGTGGATATATTACGGGCAACTACAACTATGGTAGCTGCCCTGGATTATGGTGTAAAAAGTATTCTGCCTGTTGAATCTGTGGACGATTGCAGGGATTTTCAGCAGAAAGGATATATTGGGGCAGCAGAAAGAGGAGGTAAAGTTGTTGAGGGATTCAAGCTGGGTAATTCCCCATATGACTATATGGATCCATTTATAACTGGCAAAAAGATCGTATTTACTACAACAAATGGCACAAAAACGATTTACGCCATTAAAGGAGCATATAAAATCATATTTGGGGCATTTGTAAACCTGAACGCAGTCGGTGGAATTTTGAAAGACATCAATAAGGATGTGGTTATTGTATGTGCAGGATGGGAAGATGAAGTAAACCTGGAAGACACTTTGTTTGCCGGAGCATTGGAAGGTATTCTGGCCCCAACTTTTACTTTATCCGGTGATCCAGCCTTACTGGCTTACAAACTATATTCACAGTCTAAAAGCAATCTTTCTATGTTCTTAGAAGGTGCATCACATATCCAGAGACTTCAAAATCTGAACCTTCATAAGGATATAGATTTTTGCCTTACCCTGGATAAGTATGATTGTGTCCCGGAGATGCGTGATGGAGAAATTAGGTTATTGAATAAATAAATCATGGGAATATGAATGGATCTAAAAAAGTAATTGGAATTGGTGAGATTTTATGGGATATGCTTCCTGAAGGTAAACAGCTGGGAGGTGCTCCTACCAATTTCGCATATCATGCCAGGCAACTAGGACATCATTCATCAATTATATCAAGTATCGGGAACGATGAACTTGGCCATGAGATCATCCAAAACCTCAAGGACACAGGAATAATAAGCTATATTGACACTATCGACAAACCGACGGGAACTGTTAGTGTGCAGTTAGACAAAAATGGAATCCCAAATTACGTAATCCATGAAGATGTTGCCTGGGATTTCATAACTCCCTCGGAGTCAGCCCTCGAATTTGCAAGCCAGGCTGATGCCATTTGTTTCGGTTCCCTCGCACAAAGGGCTGAAACTTCTTACTACTCCATACAGGAAATATTAAAAACGGTACCCGATACAGCCTTAAAGGTTTTTGATATCAATATGCGCCAACGCTTTTATAGTGAAAATATCATCAGCGAATCCTTAAAGAAAGCCAATGTCTTAAAGATTAATGATGAAGAAATACTTGTGTTTGCAGAAATGTTTGGCCTGTCCGGAGATGAATTTGAGATCATGCATCAAATACTGGAAAACTATAAACTGAATATTTTGGCATTGACCAAGGGTGCGGAAGGAAGTTGGCTGATCAGCCGTGATGAAGATTCTTATCTGGATACACCAAAGGTGAACATAGCGGATACAGTAGGTGCAGGTGATTCATTTACAGCAGGATTGGTTGCAGGTTTATTGAACAAGAAACCATTAAAAGATATTCATCGATCAGCAGTAGATATTTCAGCTTTTGTATGTACGCAGAAAGGAGGCACTCCTACACTACCTGCTCATTTAATAAATTAAATCTTTCGAGGATATTTTTCTCAATTTTACATATACTATCCATTTTGGCATGTTTTGATTCCCAGAATAAATAATGATCCTACACAATTGCGCATAAAACACCAGCGCATGAGACATGTCCGGTCATTTTAATTTTTTATTACTCCTGTGTCTCTCAGTATCCCGTTTGGTTTTTTTATCGATATTTCTTTGCAATGCAGTCGTCAGATCAATGCCTGTCTGATTGGCCAGACAGATCACTACGAACATGACATCCGCCAGTTCGTCTCCAAGGTCCTTATCCTCGTCTGACTTTTTTGAGCTTTGTTCACCATACTGTCTGGCGATAATACGGGCTACCTCCCCTACTTCTTCGCTCAGGATAGCCATATTAGTCAGTTCATTAAAATATCGAATTCCGGTGGTATTGATCCATCGATCTACAGTTTGTTGGGCTTCTTTTATGGTCATTCTATTTTTTGTCTTTTGTGTCAATAATTATGGTAACTGGACCGTCATTGACCAGTTTCACTTCCATATATGCTCCAAATTCGCCAGTTCCAATTTTTCTGCCAAGTTCTCCTTCCATTACCTTTATAAATCGGCTATATAAAGGAATGGCGATATCTGGTTTGGCGGCTTTTATGTATGATGGCCTGTTCCCCTTCCTGGTTGAAGCATGCAGTGTAAACTGGCTGATAACCAATATCTCCCCCTTATGGTCCAGGATAGATTCATTCATGACACCTTCAGCATCATTAAAAATCCTGAGGTTCGTTATTTTTCGACAAAGCCAAAGGATGTCTTCTTCTCCATCCGCATCTTCTATTCCGAGAAGTATAAGCAATCCTTTTCCTATAGATGATTTGATATTCCCTTCAATTGCTACAGAAGATTGGGTAACTTTTTGAATTACGGCAATCATCTTACTATTTTTAAGTTTTCCATTAATTTAAAGATTGCAAAAGCAATTTTAGTTTAAATGATCGAAAAATTAAAACAACACCGCTTATTATTCATTGTATTGATCATAAGCATCGCATTGTTTTTTCTATACCTGAAAATCCAACCACACCTCACATACTCCTTTTCTAACTTATTTGATGGGAGCAAGTATATAAAGGTCTATAATTACTTTGCTCATATAACTGATGAATACGATGTTATCTTTCCCCTCAATTCCAGGATTCTGGTGCCATATTTATCCTCGTTATTCCCTTCCGATGATACAATCAGGAACTTTAACAGCTTCAATTTAATATTTATAATTCTATCTATCCTGGCTATATATATACTTTGGAGGAATCTAAAGATCTCTTCAGGACATATTATGACAGGCTTTTTCTGGTTGCTCATTCATTGGACAGGAATAATACGTCACAATATTTTTGACCCTATTACAGTAGATGTGCCATTATATTTCTTTCAGGCTATATTATTGATCATAATTCTTCAAAAGCGTTACCTCTGGCTGATCCTACTCGGCCCATTAGCAACAATTCAGAAAGAATCCTTCCCTGCCTTGCTGATCGTTGCGCTCTTAGTCGCGTTGTTTGAAGATTACAAAGAAAAAACGAATTATAAAGCTTCCATCATCATTGGCCTGTCTCTAGTCTTGAGTGTCGCAGCTAAATCAATTGTTGCATACTATTTCCCACCTGCTGATCCCGGGAAAAATTCTATCATCGTTATCTTATTTCACATGAAAGAAACCCTGGTCAATCCATTCCTGTTCATTCGATGGATTGTGTCTGTATTTACAGCATATGGGCCTCTTCTTATTCTGGCATTCTGGGCAGGAGTAAAATCGAAAACCTTGACGCATGGAAACAGGTATATTATATTTCTCTCCCTTACCTACTTGTTTTTAAGTCATTTCGCCGGGGGGGACATGACCCGGATCGCTTTCCTGGGATTTCCATTTATCATGACCTGGATCCTGATAAAATTGGAGAATACAGGTGGATTTATGTTTAAAGCCGCCTTCATTGCTGGCATACCATTATTGAAAATTCTTGGAACTCTATCTGATCCGGCGGTGCAAGGATGGGATAAATTCTATAACTGGTTCCCCGGATATGCCAATCCCATCATAATATATTTGTGGCTAGTATATATCGCGTTATGCCTAGTGATGTTCAGGATTATTGATAGAAAGCTAGCTAAACTTCCTTGATTTTATTGGATTCAAGAATAGTTAATCCCTGAGGTTTTCTTTTGGCCATTTCAAACATCGCAGAGGCTACTGTCTGTCCTTTTATGCCGGAATACTTCCTAAATGGTCCAACGAAGATCTTATCTAGTACCTTATACGTTTTCTTTGCAATATCCTCACCAGTTCTTTTCTCTTTCCGGTCACCAAGAAGTAAGGATGGTCTGAATATTACCAGCGACTTAAATCCTGTTTCCCGTAAAGCCTCTTCAAGCTCACCTTTTACCCGGTTATAAAAGATGATGGAACTTTTCTTAGCTCCCAGGGCCGAAACATTTAAAAATGTTTCACTGCCTTTCTTCTTCATAATACGGGCAATTTCAATAGGGTAGCTGAAATCAACTTTGTAGAATTCCTCTTTCGATCCCGCATTTTTCATTGTAGTGCCCAGACAGTTATATATATCATCAGCCTGAATGGATTTAAGCGATTCTTTCAGGTTTTCAAAATCAGCTGGTATCTCGATTACTTTGTCACTTTCAAATCCTGTTTTTCGTCTTACCAGAAGATAAATCCGTTGATAATAATCTGATTGTGAAACAAGTTTTACCAATTCGTTTCCGATTAATCCGGTAGCTCCAATTATCAGGGCTTTCTTTTCCTTGGTCAAATCCTTTAATATTTAAATTATTTAGTCTATCTCTGTAAGCTTCTGATCCATCAGTTTGGAATCCCATTCTTCTATTAAAGAACACAGTTCAGATTGTAATTGTTCTCCCTTGTTTTGCAGATACCATCTTTGTACAGCTTCACTTCTCATTTCTTTTGTAACCTCCGGATCTTTAAGCAAGGCTTTTACAAGTTCGGATGCTCCTGCCGGCCTGGGCCCCCAGGTTCCTGCCACTTCAAAGGTATGAGGGTCAAAGCAGATCAGCTTAGGTATGGAACGCGTTCCATTGGTTAGAAACTGGCCGATAATCTCAGGGTTTTCATCTCTGAGAATTATTTGAAACCTAATATTATTTGCCTGTTGACTTATGGCCTCCATAAGGGGTAAGTTCTGGGGGACATCACCGCACCATGATTCTACAATCACTACCCAGAGCATTTCAGACTGCACGTTCTTAGCGGCATCTACAATCTCCTCAGATAATTGCAAAGTACGGAATACCCTCTTCAGCCTTTGAAAATTAAGTTTTGTGAAATGAGTCAATTTCTCAGATTGATCTGGACCGGAGGTCAATCCTTTATTTACCAATTCTGTTATCAATTCCAGATATTCCTCGTAGCTAAATGTCCTTTTAAACATTGCTGGATCTATACGGTTTGTCATTTTAAAAAATTTATCTCTCTAATTTAACGCAAAGGTATAACACCGAACGATAGGGATTTATGAGAAAAATCAGGAAATCAAAATGTGGGCATAGTTATTAAACCTAATTATAAACATATCAACCTGCCACAGAATCTGGTAGTGAGAAACCTGATTCAAAATCTGGCGCGGTTGTAAACCTGTATCAAAATCTGGCGGGGTTGTAAACCTGTATCAAAATCTGGCAGGGATGTAAACCTGTATCAAAATCTGGTAGTGAGGTCTACCTCGAGAGTCAGTTCATTAATATTACTCAGTTCATATAGAACTACTTAAGAATACTGGTGTCAACCAGTCGTTCCTTTTTACCCTCTTTCGAATTTGGGTTCGCGTTCCCATCGAATTTATTGATAGATAGAGCCTTTACTGAATTACATTCTATCCCATCTGTAAAAAATGAAGGCAAATTCTCTCCCCACACAAGGTGAAAGTCCTGAATATCCAGGCCGTTTACATTAAATGCATAGATTCCTGGTATATCATGCATAAACAGTTGTTTTGAAATATCAGCAGCAGGTCGAAGGTCAAAATTCCCCCCGTAGTCCAAGGTTTCCTTACCCATTACTATTTTTAAGTCAACATTATTAAAGCTGACCGATTGAATAGAATTGGGTTCATCTCCATAAACCAGGATCCCGTGTTCTGAGGTAGCGGTGATATTATTGAATTGTACATTTTTAATCATTCCTGTCGGTTCATTCTCAAACCGTGTTATTGCCGATAGGTGTATAGGCTCTCCATTCCCCCACCATTGCCCATTATGGAGACGCGTTTTTATAACAAAATTCGAAAAGATAAGGTCTTCAATAGTCGCCGCGTCGTGGGCAAACACACCAATACCTCTGTTTGAACCATATATGACAATATTATTGAAAACGCAATTACGAATGGGATGCTGACCATAACCTATTCGGATACCAGCTGAGCGGGACTGAAAAGTGCAATTGGTCACCGTCACATTCTCTGCATATTCCGTCTTATTTCCATAGGTATGTTTCAGTTGTTCCTCAAGCGTATATCCTGGCGTTTGTTCTTCGAGAGTAAATCCGGTTACTATAAACGCATCATCTCCAGCCCTGATATCGCAATCCGACATCCTGATATTTCTTGAGGATGTACAATGGATCCCATCACTATTGGGGATCATCAAATTATTGTACAAAGAAATACCAGTGATACGAATATCATCGCAATATGCGAACCTGACGGCCCACAAAGGAGTATCCTTAATAATTACATCCTTGAGAACGATCCTGGAACTGTGGTAAAATGTGATTGTCATACCCGGGCTGACCTTTCGCTTAACCGGACCATCGCTATAAAATTCTCCTTCCCGCATGTATCCTTCTTTTTGACGTATCATCTGCTTATCAAATTCTGGATAGGTGTGGTTTACCGTTGTATCGTAAAAAATGGTCCCCTGGGCATCGATTGTACCCTGGCCGGAAATAGAAATATTATAAACATCCTCACCAAGGATCATTCCATGTCTGGTAAAGCTTGAATCATAATCTTCAAGGTTTTGACTTCCTTTCAATATGGCTCCTTTTTCAAGATGTAAATTCACATGACTTTTAAGCTTAATAGTCCCGGTGATATAAATTCCCGTTGGAATCAGAACTTTCCCCCCTCCATTATCCGCACAAGCATTCACAGCCCTCTGAATATTTTCGGTACATAATTGTCCGGGAACCGCACCGAAATCACGAATATTATATACTTCTCCAAGAGCGCTAATTGACAACAGGGAGATCGAAAAAATAATGCAAAAAATGATTTTCATCTTAGAATAAATTATAGGAATATTTTTTAAAAAAATTAAGAAAGGTCCTTAGGAGACCCATATTATATACAGATTCAATTAAGATTTATCCACTGCAAGATAATCTTCTTTGAACCGGAGCACATCTTCGTCAACACTTTTCAGGATCCAAAGGATAAGCCCAATATCATCAATGTAACCGATCCCCGGAATAAAGTCAACTATTAAATCAAAAGGATTAATAAAATAGATCAATCCGGCTAAAATCAACAATATGCTTTGAAAGGGAACTTCCCGGTATTCTCCTTTTACATAAGACCGGATCATCAGAATAAACAACTTAACCTTTTCAGTAAGGCTGGAGACTTCACCCTTGTCATTTTCGAGGTCAATGGATTTCTGGAATGCTGTATCCAATGTCTCAAGTACTTTTTCCTTACTTGAAAACATTCTTTTTGCATTTTCAAATGCTCGAATAAAAAATTTGTTTTTATCTTCTGACATAGTACTAATAAAATTGGCTTACCTCTTTCTTCAATTGGCTCAGGGCGTGCTTAATTGAGTCCACTTCATTCTGCATAATTTCTGCAAAAACAGCTTTGGTCAAATCCATGCCTTTGGCTTCTTCTTTTAAATTCATGGCAGACTGATTGATCAGGTTTATGGTATCTTCAACTGCCTTTCGAATCAATACCCAGGTATCTTCATCTATGTAAATCTGCTGTGAAAGATTATGATTATATTCTTCCCGGATCTCCTTGACCAGAATGATCTGGAACTCTTTTGCAGAAAATCCTGGATTGTTCAAACGCAGCATGATATTATTTGGTGAAATCCGTTCCAATAATAAAGCGATCCGTTCATATGCCTGTAACCGCAGGGGGAGAATCGTTTCATAATTTTTGATCTTAAGATCTACTTCCTTCCTTTCAATATCTTTCTCAAGTACACTTTTAACGGTCAAATACATGGCATATAAAACCAGTAAAGCTGGAATAAGCAATTTTCCGAATTCAATGAGTATTTCCATAAAATATGATCTTAGGATATTTTCTTATACGAATTTACCTTAAATTTAAAAAAATGCTAAATCCCTGAATGCAAATACTCTTTTTTTAACACTGGACATAAATTTAGCCTTTTTGTCTATTTTCTTTAAGCGATACAGAAGCACGCTGACAGATACCTCCAACAGGTGGATTATATTTACTTACTTTCACCTCGACTGAGCTCACTTGTTGAAATTCTTCGAAAACAGTATCTATTATTCTTTTACCTAGATGTTCCAACAGTTTAGTCGGCTCACTCATTACATGTCGAATGATCTTATACAGGGATTCATAATCAATGGTCTCTTCCAGAACATCGTGTTCAGCAGCATCCGACAAATCAGTAACAACCGTAATATCCACTGCGAATTTGTTCCCTATCTTTTGTTCTTCCTGGTAATACCCATGATGGGCGAAAAACTCCATCCCTTCCAATGTGATCATTCCTTCCATGCTAATCTATTTCATCAAAAAATGAGGTAGATGCGGATTTCTTAACTTTTTCAGAATCTCCTAAGCCAATCTCGGGTTGTTCATCCTCCGATCCGTTTATTGTATTCGATTCAGGTTTGACCTCATTCGAATCCTCTTGTTTCACCTCAGGTTCATCCGGTAATTTTTCAATCTGATCCTTAAGGTCTTCCTCCTGTTCTGTCGCGTTTGTCTCAAAAAATATTTCCTTTTTTACCTCTATTTCTTCTTCCACTGATACCTCAACCTCCATTTCAATCTCTTCCTTTCCACTTAATGTTTCTTTATTTTCATCCGGATCAGTAGTTTTCTCCAATTCCTCAATTTCCTGTTTATCATTCTTGTCCGGAAGTGTATTCTCTTCAACCACCTGTACGTTATTAAGAAAATCAAGCGTCACACCAACGCTGGTGGAATTGTATATGTGTTTTGCTTCTGAAACGATGTCCTTTATCTGAAGTTCTTCTGATCTCTTCTCAAGTTTTTCTATTCTGTCCAGAAGATCAGTATTATATGATTTCACCTGATCAATAACTTTTTCCTTGAGGTCAATCATCTGGTTAAAGAGGTTTTCCAAAGTTTTTACTTTGGAGATCATTTCATCCAAAACCTGTTTTTTCCTTTCATCGGCTTGCTCAATCAGGCTTTTAGCTTTGGATCTGGCATCATTTAAAATAGTCTCCGCTTTGAGGTTAGACTCTTTTATCTTCAGATCCGTTTCTTTTTTGGCTTGTTCAATTAAGGTAGCTCCAGTATCTTCAGCTGTTTTTAAGGTTTTAAACAAGCTGCTTTCCAATTCTCTTAATTTACTTGATTCTGTTTCAAGGCTCTCAATTCTGAGATACAGTTCCTTGTTTTCATCAAGCATACGCTCCCATTCCATTGATAAAGACTGTAAATATGCATTTACCTCATCCTTTTCATATCCTCTGAACACCTTTTCAAAGGTCTTTTGCCGGATTTCTAATGGAGTTATTTTCATTTTAGTAATTTTTTTTTCAAGGATCAAAGGTCTTTATAATCAATGAGGAAGGAAAACCAGACACATAGAGACAATCCTCCCTTTGACATGCTGAATTTCTTCTGCCCGGTCTGATGAAAAAATCACGCTGATTGGCATCAAGAATCATAAGATCGATTTTATCTTCAAATCACCTTTTTTATATAACTTGATATCCCATAAGGATATTGTCCTGTCATCACTGCATGAAATTACTCTATTTTTATAGTTTGACCAAACTAATTTATTAACTGAAGACAGATGACCCTCAAATCGTTCTTTATCAATAACTTTTAATAGCTTTAATTGATGTGTATCCCAGAGCTTAATGGTTTTATCCATACTCCCAGTAATAAAATGAGATCCTGTGTCATTAAATTCAATAGAATTAATCGTATACATGTGAGCCACTATCGATTCTTTTAAAGAAAATCCGTTTCCTGCATCCCAAACATTTAAATGCGCATCTCGGCTCCCACTGAAAAGGAATTTGCCGTTTGGGTCCAGTTTCAAAGCAAAGACTGAGTTCTTATGGGCTTCCCAGGCTTTCTTTTCTTTTAAGTTCTTCATATCAAATATCCTGATAGAATTATCGCTACAGCCAGCGAATAACAATTTATCCACTATTTCCAGAGACCTGACACTTGCTGAAGATATCTTGACTCTTTTCAATATGTCCATTGATTTTAAATCTACCACAATGATTTCGCCATTCCCGGTAGCTATGAACAAGTAATGATTGTATTTCTTAATATCAAATATTGCTGAATCCGTTAATTTCAAAGATCCTGTTTCAGTTCTTTTTTCAAGATCGATGATATGGATGCCTTCATAATTATGTCCAACTATTAACCGATTAATTTCCCAAATGGGAATTAAAGAATATACAGAATTCGAAACACGGGCTATCATTTTTCCATTTTCCGTACCATCCAGCTTCCACTCCACAATCATTCCGTCATTTCCAGAGGTATAGAAAGTATTTGTATCAGATCCGAGGGAACAGGAATAAACAGCCCCATTGTGCCCTGTAAGCGTTTTAAATTTTTCTATTTGGAATGCCACCATATTTCAGCACTTAATATAAGGTCAACTTATAATATTAATTTAATTTTGTGAGAAATTGATGCCAAATGGATTATTAAAATGCCAATTGTCAATATCAAACATATCAACGAGGATGTCACATTTGGAATGTGGAAAATTGAAGAAAATGAAGATTATCTGAAACACCATGTGCGTCTTTCAAAGCAGGAACGGACAGAACTAAAAAGGATCCAGCATGTAAAGAGAAAGAAGGAATGGTTAAGTGCACGGGCAACACTTCTCGAAATGTGCAAATCACTGAAAATAAAATTCAAGGGTACAGTAAAAGATGAAAATAACAAACCTCACCTGAAAGGCCTCCCCTGGCACATCTCTATATCACATTCTTTCCCGTATGCCACAGCGTTGATTAACAAAAAAGAACCCTGCGGAGTTGATATTGAAAAGGCTAAACCAGCATTATTTCATGTATCTAATAGGTTTTTGAATGAAAAGGAGTTAAGCGAAATTCCCAGAAGCCCAAACAATCTTTGTGCGGCATGGGCAGCAAAAGAAGTACTTTTTAAGGTATATGGCAAACAAAAAGTATCCTTTAAAAACAACCTGTTGCTTTCTCCATTTGATTTAAAGCCCGAAGGAAATATTGTGGGACATATCAAGCTGGACATGGGAACCAGGGATTACATCCTGGAGTATTTTCAACTGGATGATTTTATCATTGTATACAGTATCAAATAAACTTTTATCTTGAGTTTGATTAACCCACAGCCAGCGATAAATGTAGGATATCTTTATATTATAGATCAGATCGCCCCTGTCCCATCATCATCTCCGATGGATATTTCATTCAGCAGGATTTTTATCTCGTCAACTTTGTAATGATCCCCCAGCTTTTCATATGATACGACCAGGTTACGCAGAACCCGTTTAATGATATCAAGATGGGAACAGGGTTCATAAAATATATCCAGAGGGGTAATCTGTAAATTGGTTATATAATTTTCCAGGTCAGATCTGGAAAATAGCAAACCCCGGTTAAAAGCATTAATATAAAACTGCAATTCCTGTGTTTTATAGGTGCAAACGAACAGATTTGGGAGGTTCACGCCGTAAACCGGCATTTTAAGTTTATGGGCAATGAGCATATAAATCACGCATAACGATATCGGATTCCCCTTTTTCGTATCCAATACAACATTGATCATAGAATTGGAAGGGCTATGGAAATTTTTTGTATTGGCCCTGAATTTATAATCTGAGTAAAGTATGCCATTCAGGATCTTTACCTGGTCATACGGATGGATGTCATCACGAAAAGCCCTCCATGCTTCCTGATATATTTGCTCTATCTCAGCTTTTAAGGTTTTATATTCAATATCGGGGTATTGATAGGTTGCCACCAGCCACATACCCTTCAACAGGTCTTTAGCTCCCTTTTCCTTCCATTCAATTAACCTCATTTTTAATTGATCGAATTGAAGGGTATGTATAAGATCTTCTAATTTTCTCTGTACAGTAGGATTAAAGCTGCTTTCCCATTCACTTTCAAGATGGGGTATGATCTTATTCCCCATAGAAATGATCTTTTCCTCGATCTGAGTAACAATGGTATGGTCGTCATCATCCAATAAAGAGACCAGTGCTTTAATTTCCTTTTTTTTCATACCGTTAAATATATCCTAAATTTCAGCTCCAGTCAAAAGGATATGGATAAATTGGAAGCTATTCTTTTTCGGACCTGGCCTTCTGTCGCTCTTCCTTTTTCTTCTTTTTCTCTGTTTTATCTTTCTTACCGAATACTGAAACCTGTACGTAACGGCTAGGATTCTCGCGAAGGTCTACAAATAAACTATCAAGATCTGCAGCAGTCATTGTGAGGTAGTGGTATAATGAATCATCATGTAAAAGCTTGCCCATTGAACCTTCACCTTCATTCAGATTTTTCAATAATAAATTCAGGTTATCCATCGAACTGGACATACTTTCAAGAGTTGAGGACAATTCCAGGTTATTTAATGAGTCAATGAAAACATTCACATCTGTTAAAAGAGGCTTTAATTCAGTTGAGGCATCTTTCAAATTAAGGGTAAGTCCATTCAAGTTCTCCATGGTGATCTTAAAATTTTCCCGGTTCTCTTTGATCATAAGATAGGTCTGATCCAAATTGGAGTTTATTTTCTTCATGGTCTCTCTTAGTAGCAATTCCGTTTCATGAAAATTCTCGATCTCTTCATTTAACTGCCTGATCAAAGCACCGATATTATCCGTAACAGGTCCGGTTTGCTCGGACAGGGACTCAAATATACCAAGAGCTATTTCAGACCTCAAGGTATCCTCCCCTTTCATAGGATTTTGTATTACCGAAGGCATTTTAAGTTCAATAGCCTTTCCTCCAAGAAAACCTTCACTAACAAGTACAGCAATTGTTGAATCATCTAATATAATATCCCCATTGATATCCAGTTCAACAATAATTTTGTTTCCGCGGACTTGTTCATAGGTAATATTACTAACGCGGCCAACGGCAAACCCTTTTATGATCACAGAATTTGATACCTGTAAACCCCCAATGTTCTCATACACTGTATAATATTTGTTGGTTGTCGCAAGGAAGTCGATCCCTTTTAGGAAATTAAATCCCAGGTATAAAAGCGTAATCGCAATTACAGTGAATATACCTATTTTAAATTCTTTTGTAAAATGCACGTCGATTTTTAGTTGTTAGATTCTATTTCAGTTTTGTAGTCCCTTAAAGCCCTGTAAATTCCAGAGGCCAAATATACTTGCCCCAGGTCATCATTCAAATATTTTTCTTCCTTTGGATTGCTTAAATACCCAACTTCAATTAATACGCTTGGCATTGAGGTCCTCCATAAAACCCAGAAACCCGCTTGTCGTACACCCCTGCTATTTCTTCCTACACGCTTCTCAAATTGATCCTCTACCTTTTCGGCAAGGTCCAGGCTGTTCTCAATATATGCATTTTGAAATATTGAAAACAGGATCAGCGACTCTGGTGATTCAGGATCAAATCCTTCATATCTTTCTTCATAATCGTCTTCCATCAGGATCACGGAATTCTCACGTTTCGCTATTTCAAAGTTTCCTTCATCAACATGAGTTCCCATCACGTAGGTTTCGGTTCCGTAAATTTTCTCCTTATTCCCAGGAACCGCATTACAGTGAATAGAAATGAAAACATCTGCATCATTTTTGTTAGCTATCATAGCACGGTCTTCCAACTCTATGAATCTATCGTTGGACCTGGTATATATAACTTCTATGTCTTTGAGGTTTTCTTCTATGATACGGCCTAACTCTTTTGCTATCTTTAAAGCGATCGTTTTCTCCTGGCTTATTAGCCCATGGGTGCCCGGATCCTTTCCCCCATGTCCGGCATCGATAACAACTTTATCAACCTTATATAGAGCGAGTCCGGCTGGTTTGAATGATCCCATTATTAGTAAAAAGGCTAAACAGGGAATAATAACAATATTTTTCACAATATTTCGGTTGTTAAAAGTTATTAGGATAACTTTACGCAAAAATGTAAATTTTTTGATAAAACTGAAAGTGGGTTTATACAAATATAAACGTATTGCCGGGATCATTTTACTGCTGTTCACCATAACTTACGCTTTCGGACAAAACAATGCTCCTGAAACAAATCAGGATAATAACATCAAATCAGAAACTACTTCCCCATTAATCAAAGATCAGGCCAGCGATTCCCTAAATATAACAAAACCCCTGTTAATTCCACTCACCAGGTCAGATTCTACGTTCCAAAATACCAATATTTCTGATTCTACAGCCGAAAACTCTTTGCAGTTGGATTCAGCAGATGTTAATACCACTCTCCCGGATTCGCTAGCAATAGGTACAGATCTGCTGGATTCTGCAGCATTAGCAGCTGATACTATACCTCCTGTTGGGGATATTGAAACAACCATAATATATTCAGCAAGGGATTCTATGAACCTGAGTTTAACAAATCAAAATGTGGACCTTTATGGGAATGGGAAAATTGTATATGGAGACATAGAATTGTCAGCCGATCGGGTGAATGTGGATTATGAAATTCATGAAATACAAGCAGAGGGAACAGAGGACTCTTTAGGCAATCCTATCGGTGAACCCATATTTAAAGATGGCCCCGACGTCTATGAGACAAAACAAATGAGATATAATTTTAAATCTGAAAAGGCTATCATTAAAGGAGTAATTACTCAGCAGGGTGAAGGAATCATGCACGGAAATACTGTAAAACGGGATCAGCGGGGTGATTTGTACATCGACAGGGCAAAGTATACAACGTGTAACAGACCTGATCCGCACTTTCACATCGAAGCAAAAAAATTAAAATTAGTGCCGGATGATAAAATAATGGTTGGGCCTTTCCATATGCGCGTAAATGACATACCCTTGCCCATTGGTTGGGGATTTGGGATGTTCCCAATGCCCAGGACTCAATCTTCAGGCGTCATTGTCCCTTCTTTTGGTGAGGAAAAGCGAAGAGGATTTTATCTGAGAGATGGGGGTTATTATTTTGCCCTGAGCGATTATATCGATCTTGCCCTGACAGGTGAAATCTACAGCAAAGGCAGTTACGGACTTAGCATGGCTTCCAGTTACCGGAAAAGATACTCTTTTAATGGGCAGTTCTCTTTTAAATACAACCGCCAGAAGGGAATTGATGAAGGTGATTCTTCTGTAATTAAAGATTTCTGGGTGAATTGGAGTCATTCCCCTCAATCAAAGGGATCATCAAGGTTTTCAGCCCAATTACGTGCAGGAACTTCTTCATATAACCAGAACAATCCTTCCTATTACGATGTAATCAATAATATTAATCAGGAATTCAGTTCATCTGTTTCTTATTCTAAAACACTAACCGGAACCCCTTTTAATTTCGGCGCGAGCATGCGACTGCAGCAAAATACCGGTACGGGAAAGGTCAATCTACAACTTCCGGATTATTCGCTAACTATGAACAGGATATATCCCTTTAAAGGGAAATCTCCTACTGCAAAAAACATAATTCAAAAGATCAATTTCAGCTGGAACATGGTCGGAACGAATAATATGTCCAATCAGAGGGTAAACCTGCCTTTTAATTTTGATATTGAGAATAAAAATCCGAATTACGACAGCACAATAGATTTCAATACATCGAACCTGGGGCAGATCTGGGAAAGATCTCAAAATGGGATCCAGCATAGAATACCTATATCCACGTCTGCAAAGGTATTAAAACATTTTACCATCAATCCTGCTGCAAATTACTCTGAAATATGGTACTTCAAAGAACTCAATTATACCTGGAACGACACCATTAATGCTGTACGGATCGATACGACCAAAAAGTTCTCAAGATTATATGCATATAACTTCAGTGCTGGTCTGAATACACGTATGTACGGCACCATGTACTTTAAAGGAGATAAAGTTCAGGCCATCCGGCATGTATTAACACCCAATATCTCTTTCAGTTATGCTCCCGATTTTTCAGCTGATAAATTTGGCTATTATCAGACGGTACAGGTGGATTCGCTTGGAAACACTCGCGAACTTTCAAAATATGCAGGATTTGTCTATGGTACGCCTTCAAGAGGAGAAAATGCCAGCATGGGGATTTCAATAAGCAATACCCTGGAAATGAAAGTAAGGGATAAAAAAGATTCGGCGAACGAGTTCAAAAAAGTACCTATTTTCGAGAATTTCTCATTTTCTACTAGTTACAATTTCCTTGCTGATTCTTTTAACCTGGCACCTGTCAGGATTACAGCCAGGACCAAACTGTTCAATAAGAAATTGGATATCAATATTAATGGAACGCTGGATCCCTACGTTTGGATACTTGACTCTATTTATTATGATGGATCCGGAAATCAACGTGTCGCACAGCGGAAGACAGGCCGGTATGCATGGGATGAAGGAATGGGCCTGGGTCAATTCACCCAGGCTAACTTGTCTATAGGAACCAGCTTTAATCCTGAGTCCTGGGAAAACAAAGCAAGTGACGTAGATAAAGATCAGCTTACTGATCCTGAAAGAAATGAAATGGAATATATTGAGCAGCATCCTGAACTGTATGTTGATTTCAGCATTCCATGGAATTTCAGAATAAATTATAATGTCAATTATACAAAAAGAGGGTATGATAAAGCAAAGATTACACAGACTCTACGATTCAATGGCGATTTCAGCCTGACCCAGAAATGGAAAATCGGGTTTTCTTCAGGTTATGATTTTCAAAACAATGGATTTACCCAAACCAACGTCAACATAAACAGGGATCTGCATTGCTGGCAACTTGCAATGACATGGATACCATTCGGAAGATATCAATCTTATAATGTCACCATCAGGGCAAAGTCATCATTATTGCAGGATTTGAAACTGAATCGACAGAGAAGCTGGTGGGATAACTAATTTTTGGGTAAAATGGGATTACACCTTTCGACAAAAACGAGTTTTTTATTATTTTTCTATCCAAGTTGTTACTTCTTCCAACGTAGGATTTTTCACTTCTTTAAGTTTCATCTTCTTTCGCATACCACAAACATCGTTGAACAATTTGTTTGGATTTAATTCCTTTAACTGAGCTATGGTCTGTATGCCCAGCTTTTCTATGATCGGTACCAACTCTTGCCGTATTCCATGATCAACATAATCCTGTGGAGATGAAACCTCTTCCTTCTTTTCCGGCTTCATTTGCGGAAAGAATATCACATCCTGGATGGAGTTCTGGTTGGTCATGATCATAACCAGGCGGTCTATGCCTACTCCTAATCCTGCAGTCGGAGGCAAACCGTACTCAAGGGCCCGCAGGTAATCTTCATCCAGTACCATGGCTTCTTCATCACCCTTTTTCCCAAGCTCCAGCTGATCTTCAAATCGCTTTCTTTGATCCTGGGGATCATTCAATTCTGAAAAAGCATTGCATACCTCTTTCCCATTACAAATGGTTTCAAAACGCTCTACAAGGCCCTCTTTTGACCGGTGCTTCTTTGCGAGGGGTGACATCTCTATTGGGTAGTCAGTGATAAATGTAGGCTGTATCAAGTGTGACTCACACCTTTCCCCAAAGATCTCATCAATGATCTTTCCTTTCCCCATATTACCATCAATTTCCAAGCCCATATCAGCCGCTGTTTTTCTTAATTGGCCTTCATCCATCCCTGTTATATCAATTCCTGTATAGTGCTCTATGGCTTCGAACATGGTATACCGTTTCCAGGGTCTTTGAAAATTGATTACATCTTCCCCGACCGGTACTTCCGTGGTCCCATGAAGGTCCATAGCCACCTTTTCTACCATCTCCTCAACAAGATCCATCATCCAGTTATAATCTTTATATGCTACGTATAGCTCAACCTGTGTGAATTCAGGATTGTGAAAACGGGACATGCCTTCATTCCGGAAATCCTTGGCAAATTCAAATACCCCGTCAAAACCACCTACGATCAATCGCTTAAGATACAATTCATTGGCGATTCTGAGGTATAAACTCATATCCAGATTATTGTGATGTGTTTTAAATGGCTTGGCTGTAGCGCCACCATATATTGGTTGTAATACCGGGGTTTCTACTTCCAGATAACCCCTGCCACTCAAATAATCCCGGATAGAATTCACAACTTTTGTCCTCTGCACGAAGGTATTTCTTACCTCCGGATTAACGATCAGATCAACGTATCGTTGCCTGTATCGCTGTTCATGGTCGGTAAAAGCATCCCAGGTCTGTACATTACCCGCCTCATCAACCTTTTCCTTCACAATTGGCAAGGGTTTTAATGATTTGGAAAGAAGATACAGTTCTTTTACATGAATGGAGATCTCTCCAGTCTGGGTAGTGAACACAAATCCTTTAACACCAAGGATGTCCCCTATCCCGAGTAATTTTTTGAAAACAGTGTTATACAGGGCTTTATCTTCCCCCTTGCATATATCGTCACGACGAACATATATTTGTATCCTTCCCCTGGAATCCTGGATTTCAGCAAATGAAGCGGAACCCATGATCCTTCGGCTCATCATTCGTCCGGCAATGGAGATATCTTTGTAATCCATCTTCCGTTTTTCATAGTTTTCATGAATATCACGGGTAGAGACATTTACTGGAAATGTTTCTGACGGGTAAGGATCTATACCTAGCTTTTCGAGTTCTTCCCGGTCACTTCTTCTCTGGATTTCCTGTTCACTTAAGTGCATATTGTCTGAATATAAGCTGCAAAAATAGGGATAAATCGCTTTTAAATGAAAAATAGTTATGATCTATTCCCTGAATTACATTTAAATTGAATTGATCGGATATATAAAACTGAACAAGGTTGGTTAAAATATGATCTTTCGATACTTATTGTACAAAAAGGAAATGATTAGAAGCAGTATGCCTAAGAGAATAAAAACAACGGTCTTAGAGAGGGAATCCATACCCCGAATGTCATAAAGGGCAAGCTTGAGCAGTGTGATACCAAATAGTATAATACCGCTGATACGAAGGTATTTTAGCTTATTCCAGATCCCTATTATGATAAGAATTAGAGAAAACACTCCCCATAAAATACTTAATCCCAGTTTGTCAGCTGATGTATAACCTGCAAAATCCAGCCAGTGGAATAATTCGCTGCTTAAAATCCAGAGTGTGGCAAGGGCCACAAAAAGTCCCATGTATAATTTCATATCATCCTTCATGAATTTCTGGCGGACAAGCCAGTAATTCACTGCAACTGTATAAACAAAAACAACAATTGACAGATACCTGATAAGAATATTTTCAATGCCCGGAATAAACTTATCAGGATACTCAGGATCAATATAATTCTCTCTGAGTGAACTGAGCACAAGCAATCCCTGTATTAAAAAGGCAAATAAAGCTATACCATTGGCTATTAAATTAAATTGCCCTATTTTTTCATTTTTTAATTTTAAAATATTAACAATAGTGATCAGTGAGAAGAAAATCATAGAATAGATATGGATCCATACGATCTTGAAATCCGTTATATCCTTGTCCCCGGCATCCATTAGGTTTGAATCACCCCCGGTCAATGGGAAGGCTATTGACTCTGTGAATAGTTGGTTAAACCCTATGGCCATTTCCAGCCTGAAGGTGTAATACAATACAAACACCAGTGCACCGCCAAGATAGATCTCCATTATATTTTTAATGCCGATATCGATATTTTTCATAGCCGGGAACCTGGGGTTGAAACAAATGTAATTGGTTATGGCGAGGAAAATAATTATGATCAGCCCTTCGAGGAAATTGATGTTGAAAAACAAGTTATAAACTGCTTCATTATCAATTGCACTGAATTTAGCATAGGCATTTTTCCAATCCTCCATTAGACTGTATAATCCCAATATCAAGATTGGGTAAGCGGTAAATTCATAAAAATGGGCTTTCAGGAGGCGTCCTGCAGAAAATAAAAGAAGGCTTTCAATAAACCATAACAAGGTTACCCAGTAACCATCATATTGTATGGGAATAGCTATCGTAATGAATGCAATCGCCAATCCTCCGATAAGCCGCAGCAGTTTTTCATCTCCCCCTCTCCAGTAGTATATGATCAACCATATCAATATGTGAATTGAAGCATTAATCAGGGTAAACAAGCCCAGGTTGGCTCTCCAAACATCTATTTCAAAATTTACAAAAGATAATCCATAGAAGATCAAAGCATTCGAGATAATCAGCATAATATCCTCAAATGAAAATTCGATCTTATTTATAACTTTATTAAGGAGGAAAGAGGCATAGAATAGCAGAAAGAAAATACTACTGAATATTATTGAATATCTGAAAGGTCGTATGTTGCTAAAGTCCGTATTAGCCCACCACGTGAGATAAATCATCCAGGTTGCTATAAAAGCAATGTAAAACAGAAGCTTCCAGTATTTTTTAATTGATATAATTAAAATACCCGAATTGATTATGGCCATATAATAGAATAGAAAGATATATCCTTCAGGATCCTCTCCGATCAAAAACGGAATGGCATAAGCTCCCGCCAATCCTATTATTGCTATTACCTGGCGATCATACCTAAGGGCCTGATAAACAGTAAATACGGTTACTATGACCATTATGGTGAAGGCAGTATTTAATCCAAGTATCTCGAGGTATATGATCCCGGCAAAGGTCATAAAATAGATTATTGCCATCGAACCGCTGCATAGGACAGCACTGAAATTATGATAGTTCTTTTTGAGCTGGTAAGCAAAGAACAGTAACCCTGCACCCAAGGCATATCCCAGGATCAACCTCGCCAGCGGGCTGATCAGGTCCCTGTCAATGGCAAATTTAGTCCCGATACTGATCCCGATGATCAGTATCAATATTCCGATCTTATTAATAAGGTTGGTCCCTATAAAGTCCTCCAAGTTGGATTTGACCGATTCCGGAATACTGAATACGGAAGATCCGGTTGATTTTTCGCTGGTTGATTTTTCGGTAGCTGATTTTACTTCCTCTATCCTTTTTTTCTCTGAAGTATCAGGGAATGATAGGTCAGATTTTTGTATAGATTCTTCTATTCCGGAGGCAGGCTTCTCAGGTATCCCGGGCTTATGAACCTGTTCTTCTTTTCCAGGGATCTGTGTATCGGGTATGCCTGGTTTTTGCTTTTCAATTGGCTCCGCATTTACTTCATCAACTGAATCCTCATCACGATATTTATCCAGGGCAGACTTTATTTCATCTATTTCCTTTGAAAGTACATCCTGTTTGCTGATGAGTATGTTCAGCTTTCTTGACAGGTTTTCAATATCACTGGATTTATTATCCAAAACGACTGGAAAGAAAAATGATCTTTCGACAATTAAAAATTGAGTATATACAATTTAGGAATTTAAAGTGTTAAACAAAACTTCAAGATAAATTTTCCCATATCGTAAAATTGAGCCAGGGTCAATCGCTCAGATTACTTTACTGGCGGCCATTGTATGCTTCCATGGTCCCGTCTTAACCAGGGTATGTAGTCCGTTCCATAAGATTTCGACTTTTCTACCATTACTTTATATTCTTCAGTTCGCATAAAACTGGTATCGGCTAGAGAATATACATTATCGAAAGTCGACAAATGATTTGTCAGCACATTTTGAAGCCTGGCCAATTCTGCCTGGCAGGCTGGATCATAAGCAAGATTGTTTTGTTCGTAAGGATCTTTTTCTAAGTTATACAATTGATCAGCATCAAAATATGCCGGGAAACTTTCCATAGCAATAGAAGAATGTGCCTGCTTTTCCATATTCAGATAATTTGGGGCATAATCTATTTCCCTATTTTTCAATCTTCTTACAACTCGCTCAGGATATCGAAATGCTATATATTTCCATTTGCCATCATTAACCGACCTGGCCAAACCAGATTCCGCAAAAACATACGAACGGGTATGTATATTCTCAGATCTGATCCCGGGTAAAATACTGATTCCGTCTAATAATAAACCTGCCGGAATTGGGATATTGGCCGATTCAAGAATTGTAGGGAAAATATCTACATTGCTGACCAGTTTATTATTAGTGATTCCCATGGATTGTCCTTCAGGCAATTTTAATATTAGGGGTACTTTCAATCCTTTTTCATAACAGGTGGCTTTACCTGGCTCAACATTATGGTCTGCCATAAAAATGATCATGGTATTTTCATCCAGGCCCAATTCACCTAATTTGTCAGTCACTAATTTTATATGATGATCAAGACAGGCCATGCCAGCAAATTTATGCCTTAGTCCCGGAGCCTGGTCATTTATAGCCTCCCTCATGGAATCAGCTGGCAATTGATACCTCAATATATCATCTATCTTTCCCTCAAGGGTATACCTGAGGTCTTTATTGAAGGCATCTGCATGCCCGGGTCCATGTACTGCTGTACTTGCCACATACAGGAAAAAAGGTTGATCTTTTTTGCTGGCTTCCTCAAGGAAGGCAATTGCTCCTTTAGTTATCCAGGGAAAGTTGTGGGTTCTAAGGCTTAACACTGGAAAATTATCAAAATTACCCCAAAGAACACTTGATGTATAATCAAAGCCTGCATCCTTTCTTACCTGTTCACTCACTATATCCTGATGTTCCCTAAGCTTTGTTTCCACTGCAGGATCATCGAGGTCTGCATCTTTTTCCAGGCTGGGAATACTCACACCCTCAGGTAATTTGCCTATATGCCACTTACCTGCCATACCTGTAAAATAACCATTCTCCGAAAGTACACTTGCAATTGTTGGCAAAGAGCCTTCTAAATAGGTATTCCAGGCAATGACATAGGGTTCTTCTTTTGGGTATGCATTCACAAAGTTATTATGAACACAACGCCCCGGGTACTTTCCAGTCAACAGAGAGAAGCGGCTGGGAGTACACATCGGTGCAGCCACATAGGCATTAGTAAACTTTATGCCATCAATTCCTAATCCATCAATATTTGGAGTATGAAAAGATTCCCCATAGGCAGAAAGATATTCCGGATCCAGTTCATCTGAATAAAAAATAACGATATTTGGCTGGGTTTCCTTTTTTGTACAGGAGGTGACCAAGAACAATCCAAAGAGAAGAATTATGGTATATTTCATTATTGGGAGTTTTATATTGTTAATTAGATAACTCTCTAATGTAAATGTCTTTATACCTGATCTTGAGTTCATCTCCTGAATGGATCTGCAATGCAATATGCCCTCTTTCTCCAACATTTAACTTTTTATGCAAAGCATTGTCCATGATGCCTGCACCTTCATAATCCGTGATTTTACTGCCATTCAACCAGGCTTCAATTTTGGTGCCTTTTGCCTTCACACTCATCTCATTCCACTTATCATCTTTATCAAAATAAAACTTATGATCTGCGATAGACATCGTCGAATCCACCCACTCCCCATCTGGGATATCAGGGAATATCCACCTTTGGTTGCCACGGGTCTCATCCCACATCATACCGGAACGCCAGAATCCTGGAGGATGTATATCTATTTGAGGCCCATTTAGCCAGTATGTATCTTCATCATACCTGCTCCTGACCTGTATGCCACTATTTCCGGGACTGTCCTCGAAAGCCTGAAACTTATATTTGATCTCAAAGTCTCCATACTCCTTTTCAGAGTATAGCCAAATGTAGTCGTGATCACCACGGCCAATGCTGTTCGCTTCGATATATCCATCATGGATAAACCAGAATTCCTTCCCTTGGTCTCCAGGTTTGGCTTTTACCACCCAGCCAGACAGGTCCTGGCCGTTGAAGATTGAGATCCATTCCTTTCGGTTATTGCATGATATTATTAAGACTAAGGAGATAAATAAAAAGATAAATTGTTTCATTATTTTATTTCAATTAATTCTGTTTGGAAAGAGCTCTTCTTCTTTTAAGCTCTTTTTTGATCAATAAAAATTCACGGCTGCTTTGTCCGGCTATTGAGGTATTTTCTTCCGCCCTGCGCATCAAATAGGGTACAACGGATTCAATTGGACCGTATGGAACATATTTTACGACATTGTAACCTGCTTTTGCCAGGTTAAAGGAAAGATGATCACCCATACCATACAATTGTGCAAAATATACCCTGGAATCATCATTTTTCATTTCTGCTATCCTCATCAGTTCAGTTAAAAGAAGATTGCTTTTTTCGTTATGAGATCCTGAGCATACTGAGACGAG
>CAYMFU010000108.1:0-11929 GCA_964389805.1 uncultured Roseivirgaceae bacterium
AACGTATATGAGGGAGCTGGATTTAAAAAGACTGTTGAAATTATCTATGAGAAATATTGGCGGTTTGATATTGAGGTTTCTTTCCCTGCCGGATTGATCACTTACGGAAGTGAGTCCGCTGGAAATCTTACCGGGATCAGCATGGCCATGATCGCTCAATTCAGTTTTTACCAGAAAAACCGGATTAATCGATTGCAACCCTTCAAGCTAGGTGCCGGATTCCTGGCACTGGATGCCTTCAACTTCTCAGAAAATGACGACAACCGTGACCTGGCGATAGTCATACTGGGTTCATTATATCCTACAAGGAAAGACAAAAAACTTACATTTCCATTATATTTCGGTGGGGGATATAAGTTGAATGCTGAAGAATTCTTCTTTCTGATCGGGCCGGGAATCAGGATCAGCTTGTGATTTTATATTCCCCAAACTAAATCCAAAAATACCCTTAAGGCCATGATTTCTTCCTTAACTATTGGTGGGGCTTTAAATTAAGGTGAAAAACATGTACTCTATCCAATGTTAATTTCGTGTTAAATTTAATATTCTTTTCTATCTGCAAGAGGTATTATTACCTATTTAACTAAATTTGTTACCTTCAAGAATTACTGAGATCGCTCAATAGAAGATCCAAAATTGAATAAAATTCACAATGACAAAAGTTAATAAATTCTCAAGCCTTGGAGTACTCACCAGCGGTGGTGACTCTCAGGGCATGAATGCTGCAGTAAGAGCTGTAGTAAGAACCGCTTTATACCGGGGCCTTGATGTATATGCTATCCTGCAAGGTTACGATGGCATGTATAAAGGAGGTAAAATGATCAAGAAAATGACCTGGGATTCGGTCAGCGGTATTATGCATAAGGGGGGTACAGAGATCGGAACTGCCAGAAGTAAGGAGTTCCGTACCCGTGAAGGGTGGTTGCAGGCAGCTTTGAACCTTGTAAATTTAGATATCGACTATTTGGTAGTAATTGGTGGAGACGGGAGTCTTACAGGGGCAAATCTTTTCCGTGAGGAATGGCCAACACTAATTGAAGAACTTGTCAAAAAGAAAAAAATTACCAAACAAAAGGCTAAACAGCACCCCAGATTGAACATTGTTGGATTGGTAGGTTCTATTGACAATGATATGTCAGGAACAGACATGACCATAGGTGCTGATACCGCGCTCCGAAGGATTGTGGATGCAGTCGATATGCTGGGAGATACGGCAGCGAGTCACGACAGGACTTTTGTCGTTGAGGTTATGGGAAGAAATTGTGGATATCTGGCACTGATAAGTGCTCTTTCAACAGGTGCTGATTCCGTTTTTATCCCGGAACAGCCACCAGAGGAGGGTTGGGAGGACCGCCTAAGTGATATCATCCGCACCAACCGGGATGCAGGGAAAAACGATAGCCTGGTTATTGTTTCAGAAGGGGCAAAAGATAAAAATGGGAATCCCATAAAACCACATTATATAAAGGAGATCCTTGAAGACAAGCTGGGCCAGGATACCCGGATCACCATCCTCGGACATGTACAACGTGGAGGTTCACCGAGTGCTTTCGACAGGTATATGAGTACGGTGCTGGGTTATAGCGCTGTCGATTATATTCTGAATGCACCGGAAGACCAGGAATCCATGATGATCGGGATGCGAAGGAATAAAATAAAAGCCGTTTCCTTAATGGAAAGCGTGAAAAAAACACATTCCATTTATGAATGCATAAACGAAGGGAAATATGATGAGGCGGTCAAACTTAGAGGCGGCAGCTTCCGAGAATCTATAAACACCTTCAAGACACTTAGACAGGCTTCTCCAAAGCCACCACCGAAGGGTAAAAAACAACTAAAACTGGCTATTTTGAATACCAGTGGTCCGTCACCGGGCATGAATGTAGCTACCCGAACTGCAGTCAGGCTTGGACTGGATGCCGGACATAAAATGCTGGCTGTGAAAAACGGATTTGACGGCCTGGTAAATGACCATATCATGGAAATGAACTGGAATAGTGTTACAGGCTGGACTCATCTGGGGGGAACTGTTCTTGGAACAAACAGGAAGGCCCCAACTGACAAGGAATATTACCCTATAGCGTCCACACTTGACAAACATCAGATCGACGGACTACTAATTATCGGGGGCATGTCAGGTTATAAAGCAGGTTATGATTTGATGAATCATCGTGATAAATACAAAGCCTTTGATATTCCCATTGTGCTGGTCCCCTCCAGCATAAATAACAACTTACCGGGTTCTGACTTTAGTATTGGGGCCGACACTGCCATTAATAATATTGTTGATGCCGTTGACAAAATCAAGGAATCAGCTGTTTCTTCAAACAGAGCCTTTATAGTAGAGGTAATGGGTGCATATTGTGGTTATCTTGCATTAATGAGCGGATTGGCTACGGGTGCGGAGAAGGTATACATGCATGAATTGGGTATTACCTTAAAAGACATGATGAATGATGTTACCACCTTGAAAGAAGGCTTCCAGGAAGGACAAAAGTTGGCCCTGGTGATCAGAAATGAATATGCAAATCCTATATACACCACTGAATTCATTTCGAATCTTTATGAAGAAGAAGGCGGGACAATATTCGATGTCAGGAAATCCATCCTGGGACATATTCAGCAGGGAGGCAATCCAACGCCATACGACAGGAATATAGCAATCCGGTTCACGACAAAAGCGATCAACCAATTGATCCAACTCGCTGAAAATGGAGAAAATGAATGTGCCTTCATTGGTTACGATAATGGGGAAATGAAGTTTACCGATCTGTTCGAGTTTCCTCGTATGGTTGATTTGAAATACTCCAGGCCAAAGAAACAATGGTGGTTGAAAATTCGTGAAATTCCTGAAGTATTTGAAAGATTTCATGAATAATACTAATTTACAGGTCTATATAATTCTTAATTGTCATATACCACAACCGATATAGTACCCCAAATAGCTCAAGGCAATAGAAATGCCTTCGAATCACTGTTTAAAAGTCATTATTCCAATCTATGTGGCTATGCGGTAAAGTACGTATGGGAACTTGACCAGGCTGAAGAGATCGTACAGGACCTTTTCTTTAATTTATGGAATAAAAGAAGTAACCTTTATATCTCATCATCAATTGAATCATATCTTTTCAGGGCGGTCAGGAATGCCTGTCTAAATTACCTGAAACATAAGAAGGTACGTGAAAATTATGCATCGAACGTACAGGATTTATATAATCCGGGACAAGGATTGGATGACAACCCGGTAGAAACACTGGAGTTACAGAAAAAAATTGATGACAGTATTGAGATCATGCCTCCTGAAAGAAAAAAGATATTTCTCATGAGCAGGTATGATGGATTAAAATATAAGGAAATCGCTGAAAAGCTTGGAATTTCAGTAAAGACCGTTGAAGCCCAGATGGGTAAGGCATTAAAGTTCCTGCGAGAGGAACTTAAAGAATTTATGGTAATATTAATATTGATACTTGTAGAAATACTTTTATTCTTTTACAAATAGCGGATAGGGTAAAACCAATTTGGGTTGTCATTATATTGAAAACCTTGAATGAAAGATGAAGAGCAACATATTGACTATGATCTTTTAGGTAAATATTTATCGGGTGAAAGCAGCGCTGAAGAAGCCAGGGAAGTTGAAACATGGAAGACATCCTCAAAGGCTAATCAGGATGAATTTGACCGGCTCGCCAGGTTATGGCGTGAGGCAGATTCATTGATTGGACATACCCCGGCGCCTGTGAACCTGGATGCTGCCTGGGACAGGTTACAGGGAAGGTTATTCGGCGATGAAGAAATTCCTGACAGATCGATCTCGGAAGAAATAGCAGAAACGGCTAAAGAAGATATCTATGCCGAAAAAGCAGGTGAAAAAGCACTTACCAGGACAATTGGGAGGGAATCGAAAGTCAGAAATTTGTATTATTATGGAAGTAGGATAGCTGCTGTATTGGTTGTTGGCTTACTGATCTACTCTGTTTTTTTCATGACCGGCGGTGAGCCTGGCCAGGTGGAAGTATATGCTGATAATAATATAACAATTACTGATCTTCCGGATGAGTCCAAGGTCACATTGAATGAAAAGACCAAAATTACCTATCCCGAAAAATTCGAATCGGAAGAAAGGGCTGTCGAACTATCCGGTGAAGCCTTTTTTGAAGTAGAACGAGATGAAGATAAACCTTTTCTTGTTCATGCACACAATGCTGTAGTTCGGGTGTTGGGCACCTCATTCAACGTTCGAGCAGTGGAAGAAGAAACAGAGATAAGCGTCACAGTTGAAGAAGGAAAAGTGCGGTTATCCGATGAAGAGGATATTGCTTTCGTAATTCTTGAGAAAAATGAAAAGGGAATATTTAACCGCGACACCGGGCATATAGAAAAATATGAAAAATCAGTGGGTGGAGAAATGTTCTGGAGGTCAAGAACAGTAATGTTCAGAGACACTGAACTTTCAAAAGTATTTGATACTCTTGAAAAACTTTACGATACAGAAATTTTAACAAAAAATAAAGATATTTTATCCTGTATGTTGTCTGCCAAGTTTCAGGATATGAACATAGAAGAAATACTGGACAAAATTGCTATTAACTTTAATCTAACCATAGAAAAAAACGACAGTACTTTTGAGATATCAGGCGATGGCTGTTAGGTCAATTGACAAATTGATCACCATACTTTTCTTATTTTTATTCATTCAAACTGCTTATTCCCAGGTTCCGGTCTTGAAAAGGGAAGTTAGTATGTCGTTGGAGGCTGCCCCGCTTGAAAAAATATTGATCATATTGGCCAATGAAGCCGATTTTAATTTCTCCTATAATTCCAAAATCATCAATGTTGACACCTTGCTTTCTGTCCATGTAGAAAATTCTACGGTAAAAGATGTTCTGGAAGTGATCCTCGATAATGAAACGACATATAAAGTCACCGGCAACCATCTAATTCTGATCAAGGAGATCCCAAAAGGTGAAAAGGACAAGAAGAATATTAAATACGAGATAAAAGGATACATCTTTGATGCTGAATCGGGCAAAGCTCTCGTAAACGTATCTGTGTATGACCCCGGTGGTCTGGTGGCTGCTTTATCAGACAGTATGGGGTATTATAACCTGATTGTTCCCAGTAAGTACGAACAATTGAACCTGTTTTACAGCAAGAAAAATTTCTATGATACTCTCATTATAGTAAGCCCCTCAGATCAATCAATCGATATTGAACTGGCCAGACAATATCCTGATTACGACGTCCCCCCCATCGTACGCATACAACCTGTCACCTATACTCCAGTTGAGGATGTTGGGATCGTACAGAAATTTGTTGCCAAAGATCAAAGGGTTCAGGCGGAAAACATTGATATTGTCGAAACTCGTATTGGCCAGATTTCAATCTGGCCCAATGTGGGCACAAATCTCAAAATGTCAGGTCAAGTAGAAAACCGGCTCTCATTGAATATTCTAGCAGGGTATTCAGCCGGTGTCAAAGGAGTTGAAGTAGGCGGATTGGTGAATATTGATCGAAAAAATGTCTCCGGGTTACAAATTGCAGGGCTTGGCAACGTGGTAGGTGGCACTACAACGGGAGCTCAGATAAGTGGAATATTCAACAACAACCGTCAGGATGTAAAAGGACTGCAGCTGACAGGTATAAGTAATGTGATACTTGATACCATGCGAGGCGCACAAATTGCGGGGATCAGTAATGTATTGAGAGGAACCATGCATGGCTGGCAGGTTGCAGGCATAAGCAATTTTACCACTGAAACTGTTGATGGAGTCCAGATCTCAGGCATATCAAACTACACGAGAAAAGACGTCGATGTATTGCAGGTAGCGGGAGTATTCAATATGGGTGAAAATGTGAATGGATTTCAGGTATCCGGATTGATCAATGCAGCTAAAAAGAATGTAGGCGGATGGCAGATCGCAGGGCTTTTGAATTATGCTAAAACAGTGAGGCTAAGTCAGTTGGCTGGTTTAGGGAATATCGCAGCTGAAAGGGTAAAAGGAGCGCAAGTTTCCTTATTGTTCAATTACTCAAAATACGTGGATGGCGGCCAGTTCAGCTTCATAAACATTGCTGATTCAGTGGGTGGGATACCCATCGGGTTCATTAGTATAGTAAGAAAGGGATATCATAAGATAGAATTATCGGCAGAGGAAGTTCTGTACGCAAATTTCACTTATAAAATGGGGGTTAGAAGGTTCTATAATATGTTTACGGTGGGTGTTCAGCCCGGTTCTGAAGGGCCGCTCTGGGGATTTGGCTATGGAATTGGGGGGCAGATCGGCACACGAAAGGCAGTAGTCAGCCTTGATCTCAAAGGAACCCAGATTATGGAAAACGTTGAAGAACAAGCCTTCAATATGTCTTTCCGCTTCAGCCCAGTACTTGGGATCCGGATCGTAAAACGCCTATCATTTTTCGTTGGTCCGGCGATTAACCTGCACGTTTCTGATCTGAAGGACCCTGTTACCGGAGAATTCCTTACCAATATTGCTCCTGAAAAAACACTCCTCTGGGAAGATGTACCCGGAACAAATACTAAATTCCAACTTTGGTGGGGAGGCACATTCGGGTTGAGAATTTTATAGAACTGCAACAATTTCCTGGATTTGTGAGCAGATAAATAAAAAAATTATCGATTCCTCATTCCCCCCGTATCACATTTTAACAAATCTGCACCCTTCTTCATTTCCCCAGTTTTACGATACAATACGCAGTCAGGGATACTATTCCCAATGCATATAAATCCTCAATTCCTTAATCTTTGAAATAAATTTCCTACCCGGATAGGGGTAAGCTCAGTATTGATTGTCCTCCTATTGAACATTTTTAAATTATCACGCAATGAATACTAGAATTAACGCATTTAAAATAATCATCTTGGTTATAGGAATGATCGTTGGGATCATTTCTGTTTACGCTGAAACAGGCGATACAACAAAAATTAACCGGAAAGCGCAAGTGACCTTTGCCCATCCAATCGGTACAAACGGGGACAAGGCAGAGCAGACAATCAATAATTTTTCTTTTAACCTCCTTTATGGAGTTTCAGGAGGGGTTAATGGTACTGAGATAGGAATACTGATCAATAATACTACAGGAAATGTTAAAGGATTCCAGTTTGCCGGGATCGGTAATAGTGTAAGTGGTTCAATAAACGGTTTCCAGGCCACCGGAATATATAATGTAGTTACAAACAAAATTACCGGGGCACAATTTGCCGGGATCACAAACATTAACCGTTATAATGTGAACGGTGCGACCATATCTGGAATAACCAATATCATCAGCGGAGACACAAAAGGTTTCCTGTTTTCCGGGCTTGGTAATAATGTCAGTGGAACTTCCAGTGGTTTCCAGGCAGCTGGGCTCTATAATCTTATAGAAGAAGAATCCAATGGAGCTCAATTTGCCGGACTATCCAATATAAACCTAAAAGATACAAGAGGTGCTTATTTTGCCGGTTTGGGAAATATCTTGAACGGAGACAGCAGGGGTGCTCAGTTTGCAGGGCTATCAAATATTAATACCGGAACAATGAACGGAGCCCAGATAGCCGGATTAGCAAACGTAAATATCAAGGATATGGAGGGTGGTCAAATTGCCGGATTAGCCAATGTGGTGGTTGAAGAAAGCAGTGGACTGCAATTGGCAGGCCTGGCAAACGTATCTCCAAGAGAACACAGGGGATCTCAAATCGCTGGATTGTTTAACTATACCAGAAGAATGAATGGATTCCAGCTCGCCCTTGTTAATGTTACCGATACAGTAAAAAGAGGAGTACCAATAGGATTTATAAGTATTGTTACCCATGGATACAGAAGGATAGAATTTGAAGGAAATGAGGTGTTATATGCCAATGTCAATTTCAAGACCGGAACATCCAAATTTTATAATATTTTCTCAATAGGCTACCGCCCGGATGGAGATAAACAGCACTGGGGCATAACTTATGGCTTTGGCACACTGGCTCCTATCAGCAAACGATTTAACTTCAACATGGATCTAACGGCCACACATTTGAACGAAGATGAGGCCTGGACAAACGAATTAAACCTGCTAAACCGTCTGAAATTCAACGCATCATATCTGATTACCCGGAGATTAGAGGTGTTCGGAGGCCCATCCCTTAACGTGGCTGTATCAAAACTAAGAAATGCTGAAGGTGAATTGGTAGGCAGCTCGATCGTACCATCCTACGGATTTTATAATGAGAACGTGCGGGGCACTAATGTCAAGATGTATATAGGATTTAACCTGGGGATCAGATTCTAAGCAAATTAAATATTCATTTTTTAATACAGAACAAAACATGAAATCAATATATAAGATATCATCGCTGATGGCTTCTATCCTGATCCTGAGCACGCTCTCACTCAATGCCCAGGGACTATTCCAAACCATACGGGGAACCATCATTGACCAGGATTCAAATTCCCCGATAATCGGGGCCAATGTAATCGTTATAAATTCTGATCCTCTGCTGGGATCAAGTACAAGCCTGGATGGAAAATTTGAAATTGAGGAAGTGCCCGTTGGACGGGTCAGCCTCAAAATTACATGTATGGGTTATGAAGAGATCAGCATGCCGAATTTGCTGATCACCTCCTCGAAAGAACTTGTTCTTGACATATCATTGACGGAATCAGTATTAAAAATGGAAGAGATCGTGATCAGTTCTACACCTGACAATGGGGCCGTACTAAACGAAATGGCCACCGTCAGTGCGCGTGCTTTCTCAGTGGAAGAGACTAAGCGATATGCCGGTTCATTTAATGATCCGGCAAGGATGGTAAGTTCTTTTGCCGGGGTTATGCCTGCTCCTGAAGGTGATAATTACATAGCCGTCAGGGGGAATTCCCCTAAAGGAAACCAGTGGCGTCTGGAAGGCGTCGAAATCCCTAATCCGAACCATTTTTCAGATGAGGGGGCCACCGGAGGGCCAATCAATGCGCTTAATAGCGCCATGCTGGATAATTCTGATTTCTTTACCGGTGCATTCCCTGCGGAATATGGCAATGCATTCTCAGGAATATTTGACATGAGGCTGCGAAATGGCAATAACCAACAAAGGGAACATTCATTCTCCATTGGTGCACTGGGCATAGATTTCACCATGGAAGGACCGTTTAAAAAGGAGAGTAATAGTTCATACCTGTTCAACTACAGGTATTCCACACTCGCCCTCCTCGAAACTACGGGTGTCGTTAATTTTGATGGCGTTCCCAAATACCAGGATCTTTCTTTCAAAGTCAATCTGCCAACACCGCATGCGGGCGTGTTTTCATTCTTTGGCCTTGCCGGGAAGAGTAACCTGAAACATGAGTTGCCCTCTGAGGAGAATGAAGACATTATCATTTCCAAATTCAATGTTAATTCTGAGCTGGCAGTAATGGGATTAAATCATTCCATCCCTTTAAGCCGGAATACATTTGTCGAATCAGGAATTTCTGTTTCTGAAAATGGCAGTCTGTATGATGAAATGGAACTGGTGGATACAAACGAATATCAATTACTTGCGGATGAGAAGCTCAGAAAATATACTATGATTGGCAAGACCTCACTGCATAGTAAAATCAACGCCCACCATAAAGTATCAGCCGGGATTGTATATACACATTTCTTCTACGACTTCTTTACTGAATACTGGGATAAGCCTTCTGATGAGATGATGATCGAACAGGATGAACAGGGGAACTCTGGTTTACTTCAGGTATATGGTAATTGGAAATACCGTATTAACGATAAACTTACATTTGTTGGTGGTTTGCACTATCTGAATAACCTCTTAAACAAAACATATTCCTTAGAACCCAGGGCAGGGTTGAAATGGCACTTTACCCCAACCCAGAGCCTGAACTTTGGATTTGGCATTCACAGCCGGATGGAATCGCTGCCTACATTTTTCGTACAGTCTCAAGGAAAAGATGGTTTAACACACCAGCCAAATTACTTGCTGGGATTCCCAAAATCCAGACAATATGTAATGGGTTATCAGAATTTCTTCACACCGAACTTGATGATGAAAGTGGAGGCCTATTACCAGGATCTATATGATATAGCGGTAGAGAATGATTTAAACAGCTCATTTTCCATGCTTAACGCCGTATCATGGTATACTGAAAGGGAACTTGTCAATCAGGGAAGCGGGTATAACTACGGACTTGAGCTTACCCTGGAAAGATATTTTGCCGATACATACTACTTAATGCTAACCGGATCTTTATATAATTCAAAATATAAGGCCCTTGACAATATAGAAAGGGATACCAGGTTCAATGGAAATTATGTAGGCAATTTCCTTTTTGGAAAAGAATTTATATTTGACAATAAACCTGGCAAATCCAGGATACTGAGTATAAATGCTAAATTATCCTATATCGGAGCCCGAAGGTTCTCTCCAATTGACCTGGAAGAAAGCCGTGAATATGGATATACCCGTGTAGATGAATCCCAGGCCTTTACGCTTCAAGGAGACGATATATTTATTGCAAATCTTGGTATAGCTTACCGGATAAATAAAAGAAAAACGAGCCAGGAAATAAAACTGGATATACAAAACATTACCAATGCAGATGGTATGGTAGACCAGTATTATAACAGTGCAACGGATAAAATCGAATATGTCTACCAATTGGGTATGTTACCCAATATCATGTATACCATAGAATTTTAAACATTTTGAAATAAAGGTTTTTATTCCTTTCAGGAAATGAATATTGAATATTTGCTGAATTATTTCTATCTATTTTTCGTACCTTTATGCCCCTGTTACGATTTCAGGATGGTTTCAGCACCATCCTGAAATTTTGTTTAAAAAGATATCACTAATATTAAACATTATCCGGTTTAGTCGGTTATAATACAAATCATGAAAAGAGCCCCGTGTATCGGGGGAATTCCATGTGACCATTGAAAATTAATTATTGCACATGAAAGTTACGGTATGCAGAAAAGAACAATTTAATGCCGCGCATCGTTTATTTAATTCGGATTGGCCGGATGAAAAAAATGAGCGGATATTTGGGAAATGTAATAATCCGAATTTTCATGGACACAATTATGAACTAATTGTGAAGCTATCCGGCGAACCGGATCCAGATACAGGATATGTATACGATCTTAAAAAGTTAAGTGATCTGATAAAAAAATATGTGCTTGATAAGATTGATCATAAGAACCTTAATCTGGATGTTAAAGAGTTTAAAGATTTAAATCCGACTGCTGAGAACATCGCTGTTGTGATTTATAATATTCTAAGAGAAATTATTGATACTAAATTTGATATAAAAATTATCCTTTATGAAACAGAACGGAACTTTGTTGAATACCCGGCTTAACGGTTTTTCACATGATGACATCGGTGATGAGCACGTATCGACATCTGTGGAAACACCTTTAAGGAGTGATGCCTTTAAGATGGATGATGAGCTTAAAATGGGGCTCATAGAGAAACATTTCAGTGAGATCATGCACATTCTTGGGTTGGACCTGGAAGACGACAGCCTGAAAGGAACCCCTTACCGGGTAGCAAAAATGTATGTTCAGGAGATCTTCAGCGGACTGGATCCAAAAAACAGACCAGATATCAAATTATTTGAGAACAAGTACAACTATAGGGAGATGCTTGTCGAAAAGGAGATCTCGTTCTACTCTAATTGCGAGCACCATTTTGTTCCGATCATTGGAAAAGCACATATTGCTTATATATCTTCCGGATATGTCATTGGTTTATCTAAAATTCACAGGATCGTGAATTATTATGCCAAGAGGCCACAGGTGCAGGAAAGAATGACCATGCAGATTGCCAACGAGTTGAAAAGAGTATTGAAAACTAAAGATGTAGCAGTGGTTATAGATGCTGAACACCTCTGTGTTTCATCTAGAGGCATTGAGGATACGACATCAAGTACTGTCACTTCTCATTATT
>CAYMFU010000109.1:0-4553 GCA_964389805.1 uncultured Roseivirgaceae bacterium
AGGATCTGGATATTCTTACAGTGGGTATTGTAACAGTCCCATTTGGTTTCGAAGGCAAAAAGAAAATGAGTCTTGCCGAGCAGGGTATCAAGGAATTGAAAGAATGCTGTGATACTGTACTGGTAATTCTCAATGATAAATTGCGTGAAGTTCATGGTAATTTGACAATTACGAATGCTTTTGGGCAGGCCGATAATGTATTGACAACAGCAGCAAAAGGAATTGCTGAAATCATTACAGTTCCCGGGTATGTTAATGTGGATTTTGAAGATGTCCGGACAGTAATGAGCAATGCTGGTGCTGCCGTGATGGGATCTGCCACAGCTGAAGGTGAAAATAGGGCCAGACGTGCCGCAGAAGATGCACTTTCTTCTCCACTGCTGAATACCCATGAAATTCATGGTGCCCAAAAAATATTGCTTTCCATAATCTCAGGTCCTGAGGCCGAACTCCAGATGGATGAGCTGACAGAGATCACAGATTTTATCAGTAATATGTCCGGAGAGGATGCAGAAGTAATATTCGGCCACGGTGTCGATCCTGCCCTTGGCAATAATATTGGTGTAACCGTTATTGCAACCGGTTTCGATTTAGAAAACGAATTAGGCAACACTTTTGAAAACGATTCCAAAACGGTTTTTGACCTGGAAACGACCAAGCAAATAGGTCTGTTTGGTGACAAGAAAGTGAATATGGATTTGGATGATATGGATTTGGTGCCCGTACCAGTACCATTGGACGATGGAATTCCTTTAGAAGAGGAGCCACCATTTGATAAAGAATTTGAAAAGGGGCATTTTTTCGATTTTACTGAAGAAGGTGTAACCAAGAGCTCCGCAGATGATAATGGGCTGTTTTCATTTGAAGATGACAAAATGGAAATAGATGAATCTGACAATGATATGAAGCATCTTGATGATAGCGGGATGGTAAGTTTCAAAGCCAAAAGAGATGAGCTAAGAAAGAAAGCAGATGAAAGAATTGAAAAGCTAAAAGGGCTGAGAGGACATGAGTTAACGGACGGTGAGTTAAAGGAAAAACTGGATGTTCCGGCCTATTTGAGGAAAAAGGTTTCCTTAAAAAATGTCCCTCATAGCTCTGAGAGAAATATTTCGAAATTTAATCTGAATGATGACAATCAAATTCTGGGGAATAATAAGTTTCTCCATGACAATGTTGATTGATTTTAAATGACGAGACAGAACATTCAATAATCTTTATTTCCCCCTGAGTATAGCCGTCGGGTCCTGGATTGTGGCCTGGCGGCTTCTCTGTTTCCAATTAGTCCTAAAAATTTATTAGACTATCTATTTGCTCACTTATTAATTCTGAATAAAGGGAATTCGTTATTTCTTCTTTTTCCATATCCATGTTCTCTGATATCCTTGCCAGCTTTGGCTTGACAGGGAGTACATACATTCCACAGTAATTGAAAATATCCGTTAGGTGACTTAGGGCTAATCCTCCACCCTGGACACCGCTGGATAAGCCTGTCAGCCCACATACCTTATTTTTGAAGGTGCTAGGAAACTGGAGTCCGTCAATGAAAGTTTTTAATACACCCGGGAATGAACCATTGTATTCTGGAACTATAAAAATGAATTTATCACTTTCAAGCATTTGTTTCCGGAACAAATTGAAAGATTCATTCTTTCCTGACTCACTATAAAGAGCTGAGAATGCGAAATCTGAAGGTAGATCTGAAAGGTCGATTATTTGATTCTCCTGGTTTAAAAGGTCTAGTTTTTTCTTATAGATCCTGCTTAGCTTTTTTGATACCGCATCTTCACGATTGGTACCGCATACAATTGTGATCATTTTTATGGATTATTGGTAGGTACAAAAATATGGGATTGAGACCTGAAAGTTCTAAAAAAAGAAAACCCGGCAAAACCGGGTTTTCTTTTAGTTTGATTCTGATAGGTTTTACTTGTTAGCGACCAATTCAACTCCAAGCTCTATGTCATCATAAATTACATTATCTCCCAAGTCATCAAAGAATGAACCTGATCCATATCGTACATCATATTCCGACCTGTCAAATACTACTGTTGCTTTAGCTGTAACGATATCTCCGTCAATAACAACCATTGCAGGGAAGGTTACAGGTTTAGTTATTCCTTTAATAGTCAGGTCACCCTGTACTTCATAATTAGATCCTTCTGCTTTTTTCATTTTTGCTGATGTGATAGCCATGCTAGCTGTAGGAAATTCTGATACATTAAAAAAATCTGCGGACTTAAGATGACCTATTAATTTGGCATTCTTTTCAGAATCTTCAAGGTCAAGGTTGACGATTGAATTCATATCTATTGTGAATGAACCTCCAACAAGTTTGTTACCGGAAATATCCAGGCTGCCATCACTTATTTTTATCGTTCCATTATGATCATATGTAATTTTTTTACCTACCCATGTCACGTTGCTTTCTTCAACATTTACTGAATAATTAACTACATAAGTAAATGCGAAGGATACCATAATAATTATAGAAAGCCCTAAGGTTATAATTGTCTTTTTCATGATTTTAAATCTTAAAAGTTTAAATTGAGTTTATTATCAATGTTTAAACATCAAATATAGCTAATTGTTTTAACAATGTTTAAACTTCGAAATATATTTTTCACTTTAATCGTTTATACGGTATTGAGAACTAATTTTGATCGAAGCCAATATTGGGGATTATTATAAAATATCAATGACTGAATATCTATCAGAAACAGTAGCCTATTTAAAAAAGAAATCATCATTTCAACCTGAGTTCGGAATTATTTTAGGTACTGGTCTTGGAGCCTTGGTAGGGGATATAGAAGTTGAACATGTTTTTAACTATGAGGACATTCCTAATTTCCCGGTTTCGACTGTAGAAAGCCACAAGGGCAAGCTAATATATGGTCATCTGGAAAATAGGAACGTAGTCGTGATGCAGGGTCGTTTTCACTATTACGAAGGATATACAATGCAGGAAGTTACTTTTCCTGTCAGGGTATTAAAGATGCTTGGCATCAAGAGCCTATTTATCTCCAATGCGGCAGGAGGCTTAAATCCTGATTTCGAAAGAAGTGATCTTATGATCATAAATGATCATATAAACCTGCTTCCTGACAATCCATTAAGGGGCCCAAATCATGATGATATGGGACTTCGCTTTCCAGATATGAGCGAACCCTATGATAGAAGTCTTATCAATCTGGCATTGGATTATGCGAAAGAGCAGAATATTCGTGCTCACCAGGGTGTGTATGCAGTTGTGTCCGGCCCAAATCTTGAAACACCGGCAGAATATCGGTATCTAAGTATTATTGGTGCTGATGCTGTGGGCATGTCTACCGTACCTGAAAATATTGTAGCCAGGCAGATGGGCCTACCTTGTTTTGCCGTATCAGTGATTACTGATATGTGTGTGCCGGGCAAAATTGAGAAAGTTACTATTGAAAAGGTTTTGGAGGCCGCTGCAGAAGCTGAGCCGGCAATGACATCTATGATCAGGGCCATGCTGGCCAGATTATAAGCCAAGATAGACTAGACTGCCCTCAATTATTTCTACACTGGAAGTTTCCGATTTCGAATAGTATTCTAAAAGACCATTCCTTTCTATAGTTCCCGAAAGTGAATCAGCTCTTACCCTAATACTGCCATAACCTTTGTGGAGAACATTTACTATTGAAGCATCAAGGTTTTCACTATTGAATATTCCATCATTATAAAAATGGTTAGCATGAAGCGTTTTAGTTTTTCCCGATAAAACAGTGCTTGATATACTATTTGATTCGTATAGAAGGATTTTGGTATCTATTGTAAGATTGATTTCTGCTGCAGAATATTGAATAGTCAGGCGAAGAAAATCGGATTTTAGGGTATCCAAACTAACCATTTTCCCAAATCCAAAATTATAAATCTGGTAAAAATCCGGAGCCGATATGTACACCTGAATTGGATCATAATTTCGTGTCCAATTGCAGGTATTTTCATTATAAAGTCGCAGTAATCCACTATCAAGTTCAATCCTGACTTTGGAAATTAAATTTTCACCTCCCTTGATCCTTACTTTTTCCTCAGGAGCATTGACAAGAAAAATGTCCATACCATCATTGATTTCAACTCGATTGAATGATCCTGGAGTTAATTCAAGTTCTACTATCTCTCCAGTTGTTTTAAAGCAATCAAATGAATTCTCATTATTACAGGAACTTCCAATAATGAGGATGAATAAGAGAAGTTTATATATTAAGATCCTAAACATATTTTATAGTCTTACTCCGATAGTATACTCTGCTACCTCAGCAACGGCTGCATGTGACTTTAGGTAAAGAGCCGTGTATACTTTTTTAGATATTTTATACTTAATACCATACCGCTGATAAATTGCCTTATCTGATCCATATGGATTATAAACATATAGGCCTAATTGGATAAGAATACCAACTCGGTCCATGTAGAACTCATGGCCGGCCAAAACTCCCACTCGCTTAAAATCAGGAGGTGGATCATCTGTATTTTCATCGTACTTGATTTGTTCTCTAAGGCCATAATTCACAAATAAATCCAGACCC
>CAYMFU010000110.1:0-4485 GCA_964389805.1 uncultured Roseivirgaceae bacterium
AACGGAAATCTGATATAATCCGGAGCAATTGTGAAAACCAAAAAATGAAAGATGGACCCTTTAGAAAATCGGTCGGCTGTATTCTGATTCCGGCCTTGCCAGTGGGCTTTGTTTTATAAGCACCGGGATTCTCCTGAGGAATACTCCCGTAAGATGACACTTTCTGTACCTGATCCATGTTCAACCTGAAATATACAATAGACTTTCTATTATAATAAACGTCTTAATAAAATGCGGAAATTTTTATCATTTTATCAGACCCCTTCGCATAACCGTTCCAGTATTTCAATAGTTTTTGTTTTTGCTGAATCAGAGATGTGAAATATCTATTATTTGTTACGTCTCTTCTGGTTTCTCTCCACACCATTTCTATGGGATTGAGGTCTGGACTGTAGGGCGGGAGGAATAGTAATTCCAACCTATCCTTGACTTGTTCTAAGTAGTCCTTTAGCTCTTTGGCTTTGTGGTACCTGGCATTGTCCAAAACCAAGAGAACCTTTTTCTTTTTCCTTCGTGTCCTGTTTTTCAAGAATTTCTGCAGAAACCGTTTAAAAGACACAGCATTAAACTTGGATGCTGTTACAACGAAAAGAGCCCCGGTCTCTTGACTGACAGCCCCAGCAATACTCACCTTCTCCTTTCCAACTGGCGAGGGCAGTGTTGGTGCCTTGCCTTTTAAATACCAACTTCTTGCTGTGGAGCATGTACGTTGAAAATGACATTCGTCCTGAAAAAATATTTCATATTTACCAGTGCTACGCATTTCTTGAAGTTTTTTTAAAGGCCTCTTTGGCTTCCGGATCACCTGCGGCCGGCACTGTTCTTGGTTTCTGAAGCGTAAAGCCAAGTTTTTTCATCAACCGTTGGCATTGCCTGACCTTTAAGTCTTTATTGAATGTTTGCTGGACAAAAAAGGAAAGGGTCTTTCCGTCCCATTGGTTGGCATCTACACCAGATTGTTCAGGCGGGCTCAATAACGCCTTTTGTATTTGCTTTTCCTGGTCATGCGAAAGCCTAGGCTTACGGCCTGTGCGAGGAGCATCTATCAATGAATCTATATTGCCGGTTTCATTTATCTTATGAACCCAGTTTGAAATTGTTCGAGGAGAATTGCCAAATAAGACACCAACATGATCACAATTATAAGCTGGGCTTTCAAGCATTAGCAATATGCCATGTAAACGATGAATAAACCGACCATCAGGGCTTTTTAAATAGTCGTGAATCTCTCTCTTTATGGATTCAGGATTTTCAATGACGAGCTTTTGCATATTATACTACTTTTGGATGATGTAAAATACACATAATTGATATTAACGCAAAAATATATGACGTTTATTATATCAAAAAGATGATCTCCAAAATACCTTCGATTGAATTTATAACAGAATTCGTTAAGATAATTTTGCAGGTATTCCTTACTGACATTATGATGCACACCTAAGAATAAACGCTTTGCATTACTGATGGCTGTATGTACCCAGGGAAGCACCTGGCTTCTGTTTTCCTTATTAAAACATCTTATTGAAATGTGTTCTTTGATAATGTCAGGCAGTTTCTTGTATGATTTATGATCATCGGTAATTACTGTAGCATTTGCATCAATCATTTCCTTTGATTCTTTAATAACCTGACCTTCCTTCCCGTATTCCAACACTTTCATTTTAAGAAATCTAACTTTCTTTGGCTTTCGATGCACAGAAACCTCCTCGTCTACATACTTGGATTCAACACCTACCAGCACACGAATTTTATCTCCTGAAGAATAATAGTCTCCTCCTTTGTTCTTTACCGAAGGAGCTTCAAAATAACCCTCATCCAACTCAACACTGTCATTTAGTATATATTTTGAATCCCTATACCCCATGACCGCTCGTAACTTTTGCAGCATTGCCCATATTGGCTCATAGCGCTTGTGCCCCAATTGTCTTTGAAGTTCTAATGCTGAGATACTTTTCTTTGTACTACTAAGGTAAGCCATGGCTGTCAGCCAATATTTGAAAGGAAGCTTACTGTTTTCCATAACTGTTCCTCCACGTAAAGAAGTCCGATAATGACATTTCTTGCACTCCCACATTTCAATACTCGATTGCCAATAATGATGCTGATGGCCACATTTCTTACAGATGATACCTTCCTTTTCTCTCAAAAGACGAATCTTGATCCTGCAAGATGCTTCATCCTGATACTCCCTATAAAAATCTTCAAGCTTCATATTTGTATTATTTATGGAATACAAAATAGTCATTAACTAAATCATATGCAATTATGCGGATAGTCATAAGTAAAATTTGTAAGTGCTTTTTATCGGATGAATTAACTATTTAAAGATATTCATCGACTCCAACGCACTTAACTATTCCGGTTTAACTGTCTCAAGTAAAACCTCATAATAATTACGATTGAGAACTTGGGCCTTAAGCCATGCATAAAATGTCATGGCTTGCAAATCTTCTTTTTCCTCGGGAACGACAACTAAATATTTGTCAATCTTTTTTTGAGTTTCAGCACTCCTGAAATTTATAGGATCAATGATCATTTTTTTAATAATTTCCAAAAATGACTTTGCCCTGGAATATAATGGATGATTAAATAGCCCTGCTGATACCCTTTCCAGGGATCTTATTCGATTTAAGGCGATTTCATGATTGTCTAATTCCACCTGGACGATCACTTCCATAATCTGCTTTTTGAATACCCATTCCCTACCAATATTTTTTTCAAACCACTTGTCTGAATGAGCAAAAGACATTCCTGTCTTGATCGTCTTATCCAATTCACCAGCCATAAAATAATATATTGACAAATTCATCTGAAGCTTGACTTTATCTTCAGGAGAAAACCTTCCCGTATTATCTTTTAAAGCCTCTTGCAATAAATCGATTCCATTCTGTAAATTGCCCTGATAACAATTCACAGCTGCGGAAAGCAAAATATATTTGGAATAGAAGAGCATGATGTGGCTGCTATTATAAGCTGACAGATCTTCCTTCATTTCTTCCAGATAAGCTGCGGCCATATCAAATTTTCTATTCCTGTAAAGCACATGACTTATCATATAAACAAGGTTCAATTTGTAAAAATGATTATTGCGGGAAAATCCGAACTGTTCTTTTGCATTATTATATTGCTGGATCAGGTAAGGTTCAAAAGAATAGAAATCCTTCTTCGCTAAAATGGTGCTTCTTGAAATCGAGAGTATGTTGTATAAAAGTTTTGGCCGTTTGATCAAAGCATTTGTCAAGTTGTATGAAGAAAGGATCAATTTTGTTATGCCTTCAAAATCAACCTCTTTCCCTAATAAAGCAGTTTTTTGCAATTCCTTTTTTATGAGACTTCGTGCAATTGTTGCCCGTTCATCTTCATCAAGGAGCAGCTTATTCTCAGAACGCTTTTCAATAACTGCATGAATATCTTCGTCGAAATCTGCATTCCAATGTTCTATCTGAAGGAGGTAAATCGTATTCAATAGATCAAATTGTTCTGTTGATGCTGCTTTAGTCTCAGCACTTTTCAAATATCCCCAGCCTAATTCTTCTGACCTTCTTTCAAAGAAATACTTTGCAAGTGATATCAAACCCATCAGTGAACTGGATGATGTTGTATCCTCTTCCAGTCGCTTTAAAACAATGAAATCTGTCAATTTATGTGTCAACCTCTTTCTCAAAGCATGGTATGCTACTTTGTTAGGCTTCCCGTATAAGGCTAACTCCAGGTTCTGATGCTCATCATCAGAAATAAGAAGATCAAAAAGTTCAAGGTCTTTTCGTTTCTCGAGTTTCTTCTGACTGTGGATAAACGCACGAAAGTCCTTTTTTTCCTGAGACTTCATGGTTTTTACAATTGATTTCAGCGTGTCCATAATATTTTCAAAAGTCAGGAAAAGGAGTCAAAAACAATATTAATAATGAAATATAGGCACATATGCTATGTTTTAAAAAGTCCGTGCTGGTTAAAGTTTGGTTATAATAGTAGGTGTCCACCATTATAAATTTGAATCATAATCAAACCCTCTATTTCGATGAATGAATTTATTAAAAAGAATTGGATCACCATTCTTGGCGGGACATTCCTGTTTTCGGCCATGCTGTATTTCTTTAAACTGGTCATCTCTGAAGGTTGGCTGCCACCAGCCGCAAGAGTTGCCATTGGTCTGCTTGCAGGCACAACATTGATCTACTATGGCTATGTCAAGTATAAGATTAACGCGAGTCTATCAACAGAACTATTATCCGGCTTGGGGAGTGCTGTAGTTTATGCAACACTTGCTTACGCCAGCTTCTCCTTTGAAATTAACTGGTCAGTCAATGCTGTGATTATTGCAATGCTATCTTTCACAAGTTTAATTACCTATATCGGATTTAAGCTTGAAATGAGGAAGCTGGCCTTCATTGCCCTATTAGGTGGATTAGTCACTCCGATTGTGCTTAAAGCACCGGAGCAGCAAGTCTTTGTCTTATTTTTATACGTATTAATTATAAATGC
>CAYMFU010000111.1:0-5106 GCA_964389805.1 uncultured Roseivirgaceae bacterium
AAATGAAGTATTCACTTTAGCGGTTCCATATTTTGAAAAAGCTCATGAGGTGAATCCTGAAGATATTAGCACATTACAAACCTTGCAGACTTTATATGCTTTGATGAAGGAATATGAAAAAGTAAATGAAGTTAAAGCAAAGTTAGATGCTTTAGGAGCAACTTCAGAAATAGAGCAGCAATAAGAATAAATAAAACAGGGGAGTAAATGAGTAAAGGAACCTCCCTTCGAATAGAAAATTAATTTATAAAAAAGGCTGCTCAGGCAGCCTTTTTTATTTCAAAATCTCCCGTATCTATTCCCTTTACCTTCCAAAGTTTCCGTCCCCACCTGGGAAGTAAAAAATTGAAGAGATTTAAATACTATTCAATTTCTATAAACTCTGATTTTTTAATGGTAGTTGTGGAATTTGTAGTTCTGGGAATAAGATACTAAACTCCGTATACTCGTCCACTTTCGTTTTCAAATGTATAGTTCCGTTTAAAGATTCAACTGCTTTTTTGGTAATGTATAAACTCAATCCATTCCCCTTTGATAATTCATTACCGACAAAAAACATGTCCCATATTTTATCCTGAACATCAGGATGGATACCGCAACCATTATCTATTACAGAAAGGTGAAGCCCTCCTTTTTCATATTGACTAACATTCACGTCAACCTTCGGGCGACTTTTTTTATTAAACTGGCTAAAGAAAATGGCATTTTCACATAGATTCTGGAAAATATTTTGCAGTACCGATGGGAAGGATTTAAACTGAGTATCCTTTTGAATGGAAAAACTAAATAAAATGTTATTTGCTATTATTTGATTAGAGAATTTTGATTGTATATATTCTCCAATATGTTTAAAGTTAATGTCTCCAAAGTTGCTAGGTTGATTGATATAACTCATCATGGTCAGTTTATCAAGCATTTTTTCCATCTCCCGGGAATTCTTTATTACCTTATCAAAGAGATCAATTCCATCACTGCTTAAGGTCATTTCAGCGATATTTGCCAATCCCCTCAAAGTTGATAATGGCCGTTTTAAATTGTGAGAAGACCGGTACAGGAATGTATCCAATTCTTTGTTGATAAGTTCAAGCGAATTTGTTTTTTCAGCTACGAGATCTTCCAGATTGTTATTAATGGCTTCAATTTCGAAGTTGGCCTTTAACAACTGGTTTTTTTGTTTCATAAATAGCCTTGCAAAGTATATTACAATGACCAGAAATACAGATAATCCGGCAAGGCCCAGTATGGTATAAAGCAGTTGCTTCTTGAATTTTTGGCTCATTGCTTCGCTTAATCGTACTTGATCCTCCAATTCGTAAACATCAGTAATTTGGGCCTGCAGGGCCTCTACCTGCTGTTTATAGTAATTATTATTTTTGTAAAACAGCTCTTCATTTCTTCTCAACATTTCCCTTAAATTAAGAAAGAGCTGAATAAGCTGTTTTCTTTCATCTGAACTGAGGTTAGTGCCACCATCTTCCAGTTTTACTTTTATCTGATCGGTGGCTTTTTCAAATTCTTCGCTAAACTGAATCAATGATTCCCTTTCACTTTGTATTTTGTCGATTAATATCAAAACATCCCGGTTAACTAAAGATGAATCGTTTATTAATTCCAATGTCGGTTTTGATACAATCGAATAACTGGCACTACCATACAATAGCTCATTAAATTTATCATCTAACATCTTTTTGTGAAGGGAATCAAGTTCCTTATAATCCACCCTTTTGATGAGTGCATATAAAACCGTCATCGATGTAATAGAGTCCAGGTTTTCCAGTCCAATATCTAAAGATTCTTTCTTTATATCTTGAATTTCCGGTCTGTCTTCAATTTTCTTAGTGATAGTATAAGCACTTTCAGTTACACGGTCTGCTGTTTCGGATTCTTCCAGGTTCCTTATTTCTTCAATAATCATCGTACCACCCTCATTGCTAATGTTTTTTCTTACAATACGGTAGCCTTCTATATGAAACAGATCAGGGTCTTCAATTTGAATAGAAATCGGCAATAACAGAAAAATCATCCCTTTGAAATCAGAAACTAATGTTAATTGATTCATGGGTGGGATATTGATTTTAATTCCCGGGAGGGCATTGTAATCTGCGTCAATGATTTTAATTTTCATCTCCCGGTAATTTTTATTCCTTATAATAATTTCGAGTGTTCCCTTGCTATAATTCCATGATTCAGCTTCAAGTTTATTATTGGCAATTTCGATATTTTCAGGCGGCAATGAAGTTTCAGGTACCAAAACATAGGCCGTACCTTCCGAATCTGTTGTAAAAGGACCGGTATCATCAATCGTAATCCCAATATTGTTCACAGGATTTAATTGAAGGTCATAAACTTTAACAAGTAGATTCACCTTTTCCTGACTATTTGCAGAATTAATCATGCATGTCGCAAGAGCTAGTGTCATAAGGTATATTACAGCATATTTATTTAGTAAGTGCATATCTTGTATAAGGTAATCACTGATCCTGGAACGATATTCCTTCCTCAGGTTTAGTTATATAATTATTTCCTTTTTCTTTGTCCGTCTTGAACAATTCTTTAACGATGACAATTTCATAATTTAAGAAATCTTCCGGATTTCGTGGTATCTCCATACTTACCACGGCCACGCCAAAACTCTTTTCTGTTACCCTGAGTTTAAATTGGCCCTCATAGGGTATTTCTATTGTAAAATCACCTTCAGCATCAGAACTCGTTTCTTCCACAATAGCATCCTCGGAAAAGTCAATTAATTCAAGCTCTGCAAAAACCAACGGGTTTAATTGTGCAGTACTGTCTTTAAGGTTTGTGTTTCTATATCTTATACTCCCGCTAACTAGAAGGGGGTATGACGGTTTATTAATGTATATCTCGAAAATATTATCATTATTTATTTCCTGGTTTCTATTTGATACCAGATATCCAAAGGATCCTGTTTTATCCAGAACCAACCCAAAGTCATCATAATTTGTATTGGCTGGGTAACCCATATTATGTATATCAATTCCCTTTTCAGTATCATTTGCAATGAAAATATCAAAACCACCAAGCCCGGGATGCCCATCTGAAGAAAAATAGAGTTTATTATTTTGGATGACGGGATAATTTTCATTTTGCGACGTATTTATTTCTGCACCCATATTAACAGGCTCAGACCATTGACCATTGATGTAATCGGATATGTAAATATCCATCCCCCCGAATCCCCCGGGCATATCTGAGGAGAAATATAATTTATTGCCATTTTCGGTTAAAGCCGGATGATTTACAGAATAATCAAGGCTATTATAAGGGAAGGCGGCTAATTCCTTCCAGTGTTTGCCTTCTTTTCTGGCAAAGAAAATTTGAGAATTACTTTCCCCGGAATTATCTGGATCAAAACTTGTCCGCACATATACCATGGAATCTCCTCCCGGGAAAAAACTGATAGACCCTTTGTGATATTTTGCATGAATACTAGTACCGAAAGGTTTGGGATCTTCGTATTCTCTAGTTACCTCTCCCTGAATAGAATCTTTTGTAATGTTTGAAGAATGCCAACGGTAAAAAGGTTTGTTTTTAGTCGCATCTATGCGTTGTATGGCATTTACTTCCTCACGATTGGAAATAAAAACCAGTGAATGTTTATAAATAGCCGGGCATAGTTCATCATGCTGGGTATTTATTGAAATGGGATGAATGGTATAATGAATGGAATCTTCATATAAATATTCAATATTCTGCAATTGCCAGATTCTTTTTAATATTTCACGGTCATTAGGCTTTAGGTCCAGGTACTTTTGAAACCACTTTACTGCATTGTCATAATCCCCTGTTGCCTGCAAAGCACTTGCATACCGTATAATTTCGTTTTGATTGAATATGCCGTCTTTTTGTTCATAGAGGTTGTATTCTGACACGGCCGAAGTCATTTCCCGGTTCATATACAGGGCATTGGCAAGCTTCAAATAAATCGTGGAATTCCCTTTATTTTTATCTATTAGCCGTTCATAAAGACGTATAGCATCAGGGTAAGCTTGAGACCGATAATAGGCATCTGCCTTTTCCATGTCACTTTTAAAACCTGTAAATATAGATTCCTGAGCAAACAAAGCAGGGCTGCCTGGTAAGAAATGAAAGATTATAAATAAATATATAAATATCTTTTTCATTAATGGGGTCTATCGAGGACTTTTTACTTTATAATCTTTATAATGAAATATATAATTAATCATGATCTCATGTGTATTAAAATCCCTTCGCTGCATATTGCTCAAAGGTATATCATATGAATATCCAATTTTCATTTGAGGTAATACGTTAACTTGAACAATAGTGCTTATCGTTTCAAATGATCTGTAGGAAACACCAAACATTAACACCTCATTAATTAATGCATCCAGGTTTAAATCCACAGATAATGGCCAATCTGGTTTTCTTTTAAGTAAAAACCCAGGATGTAATTGAACACGATGTGAAAGATCAATTTTATAGCGTGTAAAAAGAAACAGATACGGACTAAGGTTGGATTGGACGGTTGAATCACTATTGCTATTTTGCCCTTTTAAACCGGAAGAATACAAAATAGGTGATGAAAGGCCTACTTCCAGCCGGGGACTTCGATAGTATATCCCCGTACCGAATTGAAATGCAGTTCCAGCCACTGTTTGAGATAAAATATTGGGATCATTTGGATTCTGGAGACTTCCTGTCAAAGATGCATAATCTGATTTCACATGATTGAAGCCTGCCTGTAACCCAAGGTTGATGTAACTATTGGCATTAATATTTATTCTATAACTGTAAATACCAGTGAAGCTTAAACTGCTGTGAATGTTGATTTCATCCAGAAGAAGAATTGCGCCGAGTCCGGTATGTGCATTTTTAAATAAAGTATGACCGGAAAGGGTAGCGGTTTTCGGTGCACCGGGCACTCCCGACCATTGGTTCCGATGGACCGCAGTAAGGCTTAATGCATTATCAGCTCCTGCATAGGCGGGATTTAATACCAATTGATTGGAAAAATATTGGCTGAATTGTAGGGCTTGCTGGGCCATGGAAGGAGCATCAGGAAGCCATATAATCACCAATAAGATCCAATAGATTTTACTTTTAAGGGTAGATAAGATATGG
>CAYMFU010000112.1:0-7572 GCA_964389805.1 uncultured Roseivirgaceae bacterium
ATGGAAATCAAGGATGAAAACTGTTTTGTTGGATTCGATGCCTATAAAAAACTATTGGAGATCCCTGAGATCAATTATGTTATCCTTGCCACTCCTCCACATTTTCGTCCTCTGCATTTAAGAGCGGCTGTTGAAGCAGGGAAAAATGTTTTCATAGAAAAACCAGCAGCTGTTGATACAAATGGCGTTCTCTCCATCATAGAGTCCGGCGAAATAGCTAAAAAGAAAGGACTTGCCATCGGAGCGGGCACACAGCGCAGGAGAGATAATTCATTTAAAGAAGTAGTAAAACGCATCCATGATGGTGAGATCGGGGATGTACGTTCAGGTGTTTCACGCTGGCTGATCGGTGAGCTCTGGTATTTGGAACCCCAACCAGAATGGTCGGATATGGAAAACCAGCTCAGGAACTGGATGTATTATGAATGGTTATCGGGTGATATTTTCGTAGAGCAATTTATTCATTCCATTGATTTGATGAACTGGGTATGCCAGTCCACGCCGACCAAAGCCATTGGGCTAGGGGGAAGACAAGTCCGGACGGGAAGTACCTTCGGCAATGCATACGACCATTATTCAGTACAATATGAATATCCTAACGATATAACGATCTTCTGTCTTGATCGTCAAATCAACGGGTGCGCCGATTACATTGATGATGTATTTATTGGAGCAAAAGGACGGGGAAATTTTTCATATCAACATACAGGCATAACGATCAAAGATGGTCAATCCTGGCGCTATCGAGGAGAAAGGAATAATGCTTACCAGACTGAACATGATGATCTGATCCACAGCATCCGGACCGGGGAACCTATCAATGAGGCGAAACAGGTAGCTGAGTCAACAATGACTGCGATTATGGGTCGTGAAGCTGCTTATAGTGGTCAGGAAATTACCTGGGATATGATGATAAAAACGAAGCAGGATTTCACCCTTGACAAGTATGAATTCGGGGATCTTTCCACGGCACCCGTACCGATGCCAGGAAAATATAAGTTTGGGTAGAATAAAACGAGAAGGAGTATTTTTAGAGGCTTAGGAATAAATTTGTTAGATTGATACAACAAAACATTTTTTCAATCCTGTAATATTTTAATATATGGATACAATAGGCATCGGATTAATAGGATGCGGAATCTGGGGCTCAATTCACGCTCAAACCTATTCCAGGTCACCATTTACTAAACTTGTGACAACATGCGATCAGGACAGCGAGCGGGCCGAACAATTTTCACAAAAATACGGTTCCGCCAGCCATACATCAGATTATCAGGACATCCTTATGAATCCTGAGATATTAGCAGTATCCGTAGCCACTCCGGATTATTCGCATACTCAGATAGTAACGGACGCGTTAAATGCCGGGAAACATGTACTGGTTGAAAAGCCCCTGGCCACTACTGTTCAGGAATGTACGGATATACTGGCAGCAAGGGATGCTTCAGGCACTATTTTAATGGTGGATTTCCATAACCACTGGAACATTCCATTCATGCAGGTAAAAGAAATGGTAGACACAGGAGAATTGGGAGATTTACAAATGATCAATGTACGGTTGAACGATACCATTTATGTCCCCACTAAAATGTTGAACTGGGCATCCAGGTCTTCTCCCGCCCATTTTTTAGGCAGCCATGTAGTAGATCTGATACGATGGATTTCAGGCGCTGAAATTATAAGGGTGTATTCAGTATGCAGAGCGGAAGTACTCAGGAAAAAAGGCATAAATACTCCCGACTTTTATCAATCGATCCTTGAACTTTCCAATGGAGCCACTGCTTATGTGGAAAACTGCTGGATAGTTGCAGAAAATGCACCTAATATATTCGAATTCAAGGGTGATTTTATAGGATCTAAGGGAAGCACATTCGTTAATGTAAGCCACCACCGGATGATTGAAAAATATACTGAGAAAGGGGCTGGATTTTCTGATGTTGTGGGTGTTGTTGACAGGTATGGAAAGGCCCTTGGATTCTGTACCGCCTCTATTGAACATTTTATTGATTGTATACTACAAAATACTTCCCCTATCGTTACCGGAGAAGATGGACTGGTTGCAACTCAAGTGGTCCAGGCTATGGAAGAATCGGCAAGCACAGGGCTTCCCGTGGATCTCCAATCAGTCATTGGTTAAGCGTAAGTATGACAAATACATTCGGATTCATTGACTGGACTTTTATCATTGGATTTCTGATCCTCAGTTTATCAATTGGTCTGTTTGCCAGAAAACGAATTGTCGATATAGATGATTTTCTTCTTGTGGGAAGAAAATTGCGATCATTCAGGGGTATAGCAACACTTGCCAGTACGGAAATGGGGCTGGTAACTATTATATATTTTTCGGAGGAAGCCTATTCCAATGGATTTGTTGCCATTCTGGCCGGAGTTATTGCAGCCCTAATGATGTGGGTAATAGGCAGGACCGGATTTGTTATCAAACATTTACGATCGTTGGGGATCAGAACCGTACCCGAATACTTTGAAATGCGGTTCCGTCCTGGTGTAAGAAGGATCGCTGGTCTGCTGATCTTTCTGACCGGTATTCTGAATATGGGCATTTTTCTGCAGGTAGAGGGCAAATTCCTCGTGATTGCAATGGGATTCCCTGCACAAACGCTCCCCATTATTATGGGTATCATATTGATCATTGTAGTATCTTATACCCTACTCGGGGGAATGTATTCGGTCGTAATTACTGATGTATTCCAGTTTATAATTTTACTAGCCGGTATTGTTTTAATAAGTTATTATGCTGTTACCCATGCGGGTGGATTCGATGGTATGGTGACAGCTGTTCAAACCCATTTTGGTGATGCGGGCTTCGATCTGCGTAATGCACCCAGGTATGGATTGCTGTTTATTATATGGACAGCACTATACTATACCAGCGGATGGTCATCCTGGCAACCGGTTGTTCAACGTGTCTTCAGCATGAAAGATGTCGGAACGGCCATGAAATTATACCGTATCAGCAGTATTTTTATGTTCTTCAGGGCTTGCTTACCTATGCTTTGGGGAATTGCCGCGCTTGCCATAATTGGTATGATCCCGGATACTCAGACTGCCCTACCCCAAATGTTGGTACGTATAATTCCGGCCGGCATGTTCGGATTTATTATGATCGGTTTTCTATCAGCATCCATGTCAACCTATGACAGCTATTTATTATCATTCAGTGCCATTTTAGGTCAGGATATTATTTCACCCTTAATTAAAAAACCACTGGATGGTAAAAAACGAATGCTAATTGTTCGTATTGGCATTATCATTATCGGGATCTTTATTTATTTCTGGGGGATCTATTACGAGTTTACGGAAACTGTATTCCGATATATTGCACTGACCGGCTCACTGGCTTTTGCCGGAACGCTTACCGGCCTGGTTGGCGGGATCTATTGGAAGAAAGCCAGCACTATGGGGGCTTATCTTGCTTTTATCGCCAGTGCAATTCCACCTATCGTTTCATTGTTTGTACCGGATATAAATCCAACCAATGCCGGATTACTCAGTTTCTTGCTGGCGCCAATAAGCCTGATAATAGGATCCCTTATATTCCCGGATAATTAATATGCCTTTTGATGGCAGGTATTAACATATAACCTTCTTGTCTGATCGGCAGAATACCGCTGACAGATATATCGAAAAAAAATATTTCTTATTAATTATTAAGATCAACTTTAAAAACTATGGATCTTTTAAAGGATGGCAAAGACATTAGGCCATCCTTTATTTCCTGAGTTGACCAGGTATCGGTCCAGGGATCGTAAGCCTGGGAATTTTGTAATGCCTGATCCGGAACAACCCCCGTAAGATCGATGGATAGATGCTCGAGTGATTCCGGCTTCAGACCCATCTCAAATTCACTCCGCCAGTCGTTATGTATGTCTTTGCACCAGGCGATCAGGGTATTATTTCCTTTCAGGGCATATATTCGAAGTTCTTCGTGAGGTATCATAAAGGGCTCGAATCTTTCTTTTACCGGATCGATCCCTTTTACTGCCTCGGCAAACCGGTCAAAGAGGTACCACTGATCAAACTTGTCAATAGACTGACGCCACCACCATGCATTTCCTGTTCCGGCTGCTCCTGCAAAAAAGGGCACAAAGAGTTGATCATGGGTAAGCACACCAACCGTATCCAGATCATATATTTCGGAATAACCAGTGTGTTTTGGTTTTACGGCACCAGTCTCGGCTAAGACCACTGGTTTCCCAGTATTAAAGTTCAGCATTTCCCTCACAGCTTCTGCCGCCAACACATCGGCTGGGCCATGACACACCTCCCAGCGGGCACCCAGGTCAAGGTAGCGATGTACCTGGGTAACATCATTGGTCTCAAGCATGCACATCGGCCTATACATTTCCTCCCGGTAGCCTTCATAATCATAACTTCCAAGGCTTTGAACAGCCAGGTTCTTTGGAAATAGCCTATGTAATTCAGGCAACATGATTTTCGTCCAGGTCAGATAATCTCCCTTTACACAATTGACCTCGTTCCATAATTCCCAGGCAAAAATTTCAGGACGGTCGCCATATCTTTCCTGATAGAATTTCAGTTTTTGCTTGAATTGTTCATGGCCTTTCTCACTATCTATAAATTCTTCCATTGATTCATAATATCCCCCATTCGCCACATTATGAATAATTTTATCAGACCATCTGTTTTTATCAGCCGGGCAATCCCTGAAATATTCCAGGCACATTTTCACCTTAATCCCATTTGCATAGCACAATTCCAGGAACCGGTCCAGAATTTTTGCCTTTTCTTCATCATATACCCCGCTTTTCTCATGCTCAATATCCCAGAGGGGCAGACCGAGCCACACCCGGCAATAATTGATCTGATTTCCGGCCATCGTCCGGACCACCTCTTCCAGCTCATCTTCTTCAGGTGGTTCCACAAGATTAAAGCCATTTGGAATATAAGTCGAGCCATTGCTCAATTCGAAACAGGCTGGATTTTCTGTACTAACCTGAACGAAAGCATCCTTGTCCTCAATCTTTTCTTTTTCTTCCTTCACTGGACTACACATTTGCAGAAGAAGCAATATGGAGAGCATACAAATTCTGGCAATAAATCTATTAAGGTTCATTTTTATTCCGTTTAAATATGAGTTTTATAATATCTGAATTTAAAAAATAGAGCAAACCTGATGAATAAGCCGGATCAGGCCCTCCATGGTCGTTCTCTGTTAAGGTCCGAATTTAAGACGTTCATGGCAATGTTAACATCATCAACGATCTGGAAATCATACATACCAACACAAATAAAATCGGCGCCATTTTCAAAAGCATACCTGAAGCCAACCTCAGGATGTATGGCCCCTGCAGCCAGGGTCTTGAAAGCAATCCATGGGACATCGATAGATTTCATATACTCGATCGTGTCTTCCGGATCAGTACACCATATATTGTCATGCTGGTTCTCCTTGTTTGCAGACCAGTAATCGGTATGATGAAGGGTCTTCATCCAGAAATCAGGCTTTAATCCGTATTCCACACAGGCCTTTACAGTTTCCAGTTTATGGCCGCCAATCCCGGCAGGCAGACCATTTGCCTTAATCAATTCCAAGGTTTTACCAATTTCCTCGAGTCTGCCCTGCTCTACCATCATGTCAGCTGCCCCACCATGTACATAGCATGCACTAGCTCCATTGTCAATTGACATCTGGGCACCTTTTATTGTGTCTTCACCACCGCAATCAGATATGAACTTTATATTTCCTATTTTCCTTTTCCAATAGGTGTTAATGACCCGGCATAAAACAGGATTTGTCAGGAATGCATTAATTCCGCATTTTTCTGCCATCAGAAAGGTCTCATATACTTTGTCATCGTGAAAATACGACTTTACCAATTTTGATACGTATATCAGGTCCCTGGCATGCGCCCATCCTCCAATGAGGTTTCCACCAAGTATTACGCGGCTGAATTCTTCTCCAGCAATTTTTGTATGCGGGACTTTGGAAGCAAGATCCTGTAAACTTGTAAAATTGTATGACTTTATGGTGGCGCTGGTGACAGCGTCGGTCTCCGTAAGGAATTTCTCTTCATAACTGATCCAACCCTTTTTCTTAATGGCAGCAACCACGAATCCTCCGAAAATGGGTAAGGTAGCCAAATTCTTCACCAGTTCCCGCCGGCTCAATTTTACTTCATTGTTATCCGTATTTTCAACTTCCTTAGCCCCAACATCCTTCCCCTGTTTAAACTGATTTATGGCCAGACTAATCAGCCTGTCTAAACCAGGCAGACTCTTTGGTGAGATAAACAGAAAAACGGAAAGTGCCATTATCTCAATAAGGTTTTTATTCACAATGAGATATTGTCCTTCTGCCGGTACGCCAAAATCCATACCCAGGAAAGGAGGATTTGCCACATAATATAGCGATAACATAATGATGCCGAATGCAGAAGAGTACCTCGTTAAAATACCGAAGAAAAGAGAAATTCCGATAAGTATCAGCCCCCAGATATTGAGAAAGTCGACGATCTCCAGGGCTCTTGGATTGCCAGCGAGATTCTGAAAAAAATCAGCAAATATCCACTTGGATACAGATAGAAAATTATATGATGACCAGTTGGGTGAGAGTAATTTTGAGATTCCTTCATATAAAAAATGCCATCCTATGACTGTTCTGAGAAGGACCAGGAATACTTCCAGGCCTTTTCTATTCAATAGCTTTGTTTCCATTTTAAAAAATCGGTTTGAATAAAAATACAATCTAACGAAATCATGATCTTATTCAAACAATCTGACCAAAAATACCTGGTATCAAAATCTTATCTGAAAAAGTAATTTTAGAGATTTTTTCTTAATTCATATGTTTTCCTCACCCTGTCATATAACTTACCTGCTTCACTGTAATTGAGGGTTTGTTGACCATCCGAATAAGCGTTTTCCGGATCCACATGCACTTCCACCATGATCCCATCCGCTCCGGCCATGATGCTGGCCAGTGACATAGGAAGTACATGGTCCCTGAGCCCGATGCCATGAGATGGGTCTGAAATAACAGGGAGATGTGTCTTCTCCTTAAGAATCGGAATCGCATTAAGGTCTAATGTATTACGGCTGGCCTTTTCATAGGTTCGGATACCTCTTTCACACAATATAAGCTTTTCATTACCGCCTGAAAATACATATTCAGCAGAGTATAGCAGTTCGTCTATAGTACCTGATATTCCCCTTTTGATCATAACCGGTTTATCCACTTTACCCAGTTCATCCAGCAGGTTGAAATTCTGAGTGTTTCTTGCCCCTACCTGGTATATATCGATATAATCATACATCGGTTCTATCTGAGAAACCTGCATAACTTCTGTAATGATCTTAATACCAGCCTCCCTGGCCAGTTTATGCCAGATCTTTAATCCGTCAAGTCCAAGGCCACGGAATGAATAGGGGGAACTACGAGGTTTATATACCCCACCCCTCATAATCTTGATATTGTTCTTCTTAAGGTGTTCGAGAGTAGACTGAATATTTTCTTCCCCTTCTATGGAACACGGTCCTGCCATGATGGAAAAGCTATTCTCTCCGATAAATATCCCATCGCCAAGATCGATC
>CAYMFU010000113.1:0-3050 GCA_964389805.1 uncultured Roseivirgaceae bacterium
GGAGACATAAAGCGAGATATTAATTCAATTTGTTCAATAGAGGCATATCCATTATCGAACTGACTACGAAAGTTTAAAAGAGCAGAGTAGAACCAGGCTTTTTTTGCATTAATTCCAAGTTTTGAATTGGCCTCGATCAGATCATCACTTTTACGCCAGGATTCACTTCCAATTTTGTTTTTCCCATATCTGAGGTCAAGGTTGTTTTCCCAATTGATTTTACCTTTTGTGAAATTGGCAAAAGGTTTGTAAAAAAGGGATATCCCAATATTGTTGTCCCCTCCTGCAGCCCAATTAGTAAACGAACTTTGTGAAAAATTCATAGATACCAATCCGCCTATCTTCCACCCTTCAAGTGAATCAGAAGGCGCAGGATCCTCCTGGGCAAAAGCAACGTTTGTCATGTTTGAGATACATAGGATTAGCAGGACAAAATAGATTAACGGAAATGTATAAAAGACTTTTCTCATATTTTTTAGTTTTAAAGATTTATCCACATCTTTTTACGATCATTTCTTCCGAAAGTCACTTCAATATTCGGATTATGAAAAATTAATTTATAGCATCCGGGAAATCGTCTGTCCAAAGGATTTGCTAGGAACTATGGTTGAATTTTAAAGCTACCTTGCACATGGTAGGTATATTGTTTAACTTGAAATTATAAGATTTTTTAATTACAGAATATGTATAAATAAAATCCTGGTAAGGCTTTATTACATTAAACTTAGGATATCATTATGGAATATAATAAGAACAAAACCGGTGGTAAAAAAGGTGGGATGTACCGACCCCTCAAGGATCAGGATTTAAAGCGGATTGTTGATGAGGCTTACAATTTGCTGGATCGTGTAGGCATGCATATCTACAGTAAAACGGCAAGAGAATATCTTGCAAAAGCAGGAGCAAAAGTTGACCGTGATGATCTGACTGTTCATTTTTCCCGAAGCATGGTGGAAGAGGCTATATCAAATGCTCCATCAAGTATTACACTTTGTGGGCGTAATGCTGATAATGATTTAATACTCGAGGATTCCCGGGTATATTATGGAACCGGTGGTACAGCAATTAATGTAATAGACCTTGCGAGCGGTGAAAGAAGACCTTCTGTGAATGAAGATGTAAAACTAAATGCACGACTGGTAGACGCACTGGAACATATACATCTTTTCACTATCAATGTATTTCCAAATGATGTTAAAGATGTAAAAAGTATAGATATTAATCGCTTTTACTGGTCATTGCGCAATACCTCCAAACACATTATGGGCGGGATCTACAGCCTGGAAGGAACACGGCAAGTTGTAGAATTGGCCACTCGGTTGGCGGGTGGGATAGAGGCGCTTCGGGAAAGGCCATTTATATCCTTTATTACACTTATCATTAGCCCTTTTAAGATTGACGGACATTATGGAGACATGACCTGCTATATTGCAGAACAAGGTCTTCCGGTTGTTACACCTACGGAGCCAATATGTGGCACAACTTCTCCCATTACCCTGGCTGGTAATGTGTTGGTTCATACTGCTGAGACTTTGGGCGGAGTGGTATTGGCCCAATCAGTGAGAAAGGGTGCCCCTGTAATTGCTGGCAGTGTGGGTTCTATACCAAATTTACGTACGATGGGCATAGTGACGGGTGCGGTTGAACGGGGTATGCTGAATTCTGCTACGGCACAGATCGCTCAATATCTTGAAATACCATTTTATTCCACAGCAGGTAACAGTGATGCTAAAATCGAAGATATGCAGGCTGGTTTTGAATCAGCGATGAGTAATTTGTTGGTTGGAATGTCGGGAGCCAATTATATCCATGATGCAGCCGGTCTATTCGATGGTGATCTGAGTATTTCCTATGAAAAGCTGGTGATGGATAATGAAATAATAGGTATGTGTGAACGGGTATTGCAGGGAATAGAAGTTACGGATGAAACCCTGGCGGTCGGCATGATAGAAGATGTTGGCCCAGGGGGTAATTTTTTAACTGAAGCGCATACTGTCATGAATATGATGAATGAATTTTATCATCCTACTCTCGCCGATCGCACCTTATATGATGAGTGGGTATCTTCTGGCCGTCATACAATAAAAGACAGGGCACAGCAAAAGCTTAAAGAACTTATGGCCTCACATAATCCTTGTTATATCACGGATGAGCAGGATAAGATTATCCGATCTAAATTCCCTGGGATCCAGGGCTGATAGTTTGGCATTTTGTATGGATCAGAAGCACAAATAAATCTGATCCTCAGATCTTATTCTCTATTAAATAATTTTTCAGCAGCCATAACCAGGAACATGTAATTGGTGGATCCACCGCCCATCACATATTCGGTCTGCTGCCAGAAAAAGGGCCAAACCTTCATTTCCGGAAGATCCGGACGAATCAATGCCGTACCTGAAGCAACACCGCCGGGGATAAATGACCAGTCAACACGATTAGTTCCGTAAGCAACCAGGACTGATTGGGAACCTATCCCAGAGGCAAATGATGAAGTATTGATACCAGGATGTACACCCAGTACGAAATTCAGAGAATTAAGGAAGAAGTCGGTATTACATAATTCCGGCCAGCCTTTATAAAAGAAATATTGTTCCACACCAAACCTTTGAATGTTCCATCCGGCGCCCCAGATATTTGGCTTATAGGGAACGCCATACGGCGAATCAATGCTCTGTTCCTGCTTAAGCTTTTGCTGGTATTCCTCAACTGCTTCATTCATGGCTTTAAGGAATTTCTTGTTTTTGATCTCAGGAAGTGCATGCCCCACGGCCCAGCCACACCGGCCGATCTGCTTGATGATTTCCTCCTGCAAGCCAGTTAGAACTTCTGCATATTTCTCAGATTTTGTTGTAAGCAGCAGTTCAGATAATGCTATTACCTGGGAGCTAACTGTATATTGGTTGAGCTCCGCCCTTTCGTACAATACCTCAGCTACTTCCAGCGCCTCTGCGGCCAATCCTGGATTGCTGCGGGCGAGGACTCTCGATGCAGCAGCTAGTCCTGCCGCAACCTGAAGTTCCCGGCGTGGATTCTCTTCAGTGAAAACCCAT
>CAYMFU010000114.1:0-11664 GCA_964389805.1 uncultured Roseivirgaceae bacterium
ACGCCCAATCCCATTACGGATCCACCGGCAAATGCAACTTCAAGAGCTTTCCCAAGAGAAGTTCTGGCAGCATTTGTAGTCCTTACATTTGCTTTTGTGGCTGCCTTCATTCCTATAAATCCGGCCAAACCGGAACATAGGGCGCCAACAATAAAGGATAATGCAACTAAACCACTGGATTCAGCTTCGAAATACCCCTTTATCCCCAACACGACTGCAAGCGCGATAACAAAAATAGAGAGGATCTTATACTCAGCTTTAAGAAATGCCATTGCACCAACGGCTATGTGTTTTGAAATTTTTGCCATCTTTTCCGTCCCAACTTCCTTCTTCGAAACCCAGGATGATCTCCAAAAGACAAATATTAAGGCTAGCACGCCAAAAAGAGGCAGAATAAATACTAAATTTTCCATATATAAATTAGATTTTAATTATGTAATAGTTTGTTTATGCAAAAAAAAATTGTGCAAAAAAATGAATTCAAAGAATTTTCGTAATCCTCTTACGATGAGCTTGTTGTAAAGCGACTGCAATATTACTGATAAACGGGAAACTATGCCAAAAAAATCAGCTCTTTCGGCGGATTAGAATCTAATAAAAATATATGCCGGTGATTTCTTATTAATTAAAAATATTTATGTAGCTGACAAGATTCTGAAGTACTTCGGCAATTTCACCAGCAAATTCATTTTCCAGGCCTCTTCCAATAACATAGATTGAAAAGATACTATACAAACCGAGGAGGAAAAATGCATGCCTCAGGCTGATCCTTCTTGAAAAGACATATACCGAAACAGCCAGAACGGTTAAAATCAGGAGCAACATTCTAAGTTCACTACTCATTTCAATGATTTCCTGATGCATATGAATAGGTCCGTGAATTAAGGTAAATAAGAAAAGTGGAAATCCGAGCGCAAAACAAATATCAAAGATATTACTCCCTAGCGCATTTGAAATAGCATCATCGTAGTTGCCCTTCCTTGCATCATTCATGGATATGATTGTATCTGGAACACTTGAGGCAGCAGAAGCCAGGATAACAGCAACAAACATAATTGGGATATCAAGACCACGGAAGGTGCCTAAATATGGAATTTCATATTGATCACTCCCTATCCATTCACAGGATAATACCAGCACAAAACAAACGAATGCAATGGCCATAGTAGAAAAAATCAGTAAAGGCCAGGCATTCAAGCTACTTATCTTCTTTTTCCCCAGCACCACCCTTCTCAGGTCAAAACTCAAAATAGCTGACCACAACGGGGCCTGCTTATATTCTATCTCAACCAATTCCCTTTTTCTTTGTTCCTTTTCATCCTGACCCCTCCTCTCCATGGCAAATAACATATAGGTCAGGTAGACGAAATATATGATCATAAGAAACAATCCATGCCACCAATCAATCGATTGCCCGCTGATGATCATGATAAATAATAACTCCGCAATAATTAAGGCTATTCCATCCCTGCGTACAACTTTATTGGATATGTTGATATTCCTGGCAATCCCAAGAAAAACAACTACCAATATAACAGCAGCTGGAATGATCATACTGTTGAAGATGGCACTCCCTGCTGTAGTGCCAATACCACCTGAAAAACCGTCTACATCCTTTAGGTAAAATAAAAAGAAAAGAGAAGTGAAAAGTTCAGGTAACGAGCTTCCAATTGCATTAATGGTGGCACCTCGAACACCATCTGAAAGGTTTCTTCCGATAAAATCTGAAGCTATAGCAAAACCATCGCTGGCACGCCATATAATTACACAACAGAGAATAACTAAAATAAGTGGTATTAAAATACCCATATGGATCCCTTAATCAATTTTGAATATAACATTCCTTGTATCAAAAGTAATTTTTTTTTATCTAATAATCTTATAGTTATACAAAAAAAATCCAAAATAATCTTATTAAAGTCTAAAAATGAGCCAGGTATTATTAAAAAGTAAACATCTCTTTATTTTTTTTAAATTGCAATAAGGGTAATCTCTTTTCTGATTGTCTTCCTTCAAAAAAATAAATATGAAGGCAAAAACTCTTACAATTTTGACGATCGTGATTTTCTGCTGTAGCTACACAGTACAGAGTGGGGAAAATATGAAAATGATCGCTGAGGATTCCTATTCAAATAAGAATAGGGAACCAGGAAAGACAACTAAGTTTAATCCAAACGATGATCCGGATAAAGACGGAGAAAGAGATAATAGTATGGAAACATTATCAGGGAATAACTCACATTCAGGTGGGTATGGTGCCCTATTCTTCAAAGGATCGAGCTTCAAAAATACTTCCATTCTGATGATTGGCATCCGTGGTGCATGGGTGGTGAACAGATCATTTGGATTAGGTATTGACTTGAATGGATTACTGCCCGTTTCAAAATATGATGATGTCGATCCGGAGGGATTAAGTGATGCGATTCTGTTGGGAGGATATGGCGGACTTCTGCTTGAGCCTGTTGTATGGTCTAAAAAGCTGGTTCATGTTACATTTCCAATATCAATCGGTGCTGGCTGGCTTGGATATGTGGAAGACTGGGAAGATGAATACTATTATGGCGGTGGAGACTTAATGGACAACGATGTTTTCTGGTATATCGAACCAGGCATCAATGCAGAGGTTAATGTCACGAACTATTTCAGAATCGATGTAGGCATCTCAAAGCGCTTCACACAGGATCTGAGTTTATACAATACTCCCTCCGATGCCTTTGATAAGCTAAACTATTCATTGACACTTAAATTTGGCGGATTTTAGTTAACAGAAAATTTTAAAGATTAACATTCCAGGTAACACTTAGCTATATTGCGCTTGAAAGACAGGTCTCAAAACCTGTTTTTTATTAATCCACCTCAGTGGTTCATTTTTCTGGATTTATTTCCGAACTTGATTACACATATTTGATGTATTATCATTTTTTAAATCAATAAATCTAAAATTATGGACCGAAGAGAATTAATAAAAGGAGTAGGCCTCACCACAGCAACCGGTGCTTTGGGATTGTGGAATGTGCCAGCCAAATCACAGGAATCAGACAGGACTGGATTAAATGGTCTGCCCTCCGTAAAGATCACCAAAGTAAAATCCATTGTAACCTGCCCGCACGGAATAGAATTGATCGTAGTAAAGGTCGAAACTGACCAACCGGGATTGTACGGTTATGGCTGTGCCACTTTCCGCCAGAGGGCACATGCCGTAGTTTCGGCAATTGACAAATACCTTGATGATTTCTGTAGGGGAAAAAGTGTAGAGAACATCGAGGACATCTGGCAAACGACTTATGTCAGTTCGTATTGGAGAAATGGACCGGTATTAAATAATGCGTTGAGCGGACTGGACCAGGCATTATGGGATATAAAAGGAAAAATGGCCGGCATGCCGGTTTATCAGTTACTAGGGGGTAAATGCAGGTTTGCGGTAGATTGTTACTCGCATGCAAACGGGAAATCACCTGAGGAACTTGTGGATAGTGTTCAGCGCATTAAGGAGAAAGGTTTCAGGCACATACGAATTCAGCTTGGAGGTTATGGCGCTACCCATATGGCTGACCGGGCTGATTTTAAGGATGCCGGATTTGGCACACCTGATGACAATTATATGAATCAGCAAACCTATCTTAAAATGATACCCGTGATTTTTGAAACGGTAAGGGAAAAGTTCGGTGACGATCTAGAATTACTTCATGATATCCACGAACGTGTACAACCAATGGATGCGATCCGGCTTATTAAAAACCTGGAGGAATTCCGGCCGTTTTTTATAGAAGATCCTTTCTCTCCAGAAAACAATGGCTATTTCGAACTTCTCAGGCAACACACGCTTACTCCAATAGCTATGGGAGAATTGTTTAACAATCCACACGAATGGATGGAACCTATGGCTAAAAAATTATTTGATTTTATCAGGATCCACATCAGTCAGATAGGGGGTATAACTCCTGCTATGAAAGTGGCAAGGCTGGGAGAGTGGTTTAATGTAAGAACCGCATGGCATGGCCCCGGAGATGTTTCACCCATAGGGCATGCAGCAAATGCACATATCGACCTGGCAGTGTGGAACTTTGGTATTCAGGAAGCTGTTAATTTCTCAGATAAGTTAAGAGAAATATTTCCTGGAGCACCTTATATGGATAATGGATATATGCATATAAGTGAAGCCCCCGGTTTGGGAGTGGATGTTGATGAAAAGGTGGCAGCCAAATACCCCTTGCCTGATAAATTCAATTATAACTGGACCCAGGTAAGAATGAAAGACGGCACGCCAATAAGACCCTAGATGTCATTGCAAAATTCACAGGCTATATAATAAATTACTAGCCTTTATACGAATTTTTAGGTCCCGTTTTTCGGGATCTTTTTTGTAATAATAGGGTTACCATTTCAAGGCATTAACATTAAGAATACCAACAACTGACAGAACCATGAAAAAACCTTGGTCATTACTTATTCCTCTCACTATAATGAGCCTGAATTTTCTGGGTTTCATATTATATGCTCAGCCGGCTCAGTTTGATCACGATGTTTCCAGGTTTCCAGCAATATCTTATAGTAAGATCGCTGATATTCTTGGAGAAGTATATATAATGTCAGATCCATTAAATGATCCCAACGAATTATTAACCTATGTTCAAGGCAAGCCTGAATATTTTGGAAAAAATGGAGTTATTACACTTGCTGCAAGAGATCTTGGGAACTGGATCCTTACAAACAATGTTTTAGGTTTGGAGGAAAATTGTCTTGCCAAAATTGAAAGGCGGCTCAAACACAGTAATATTTCCCGCGAATATGCCTCTCAATTGTTGTCTGATATAAAAAAGAATAAACTCAATTGCAAATTGATTGCAGCGGAACTGATCTGGCTATCAGAGAATCTACCTCAACTGGCCGAAGGAAACTTAAAGGGTTATCTATTCTCCTGTACTGATATTCGTTTGCAACTTAAGAATGCATTGCCATTATATGAAGCGATGCTTATCTCAGATCCTGAGATAGCAGAAATAATACTTAAAGATAAAAATTGTTATCATCAAAAAATGGCCGATCAAATTCAACTTATGGCCTTGATATCAAACACGAAATAATTAAGGTGCTAATTGATTAAATCCCGTGTAAAATAGCCGCAATCCTCTTCTCTCGCGTCCTTTCCCTGATCCCGGGGAAAGGATGCTATTTATTTAACCTGAAATTTGATTTTATTCTGAGCAATCTTAACAGCCTCATAGGCGTTAACTATTCCTCCTGTTACAGATAGGGTTGGGAATTCTACCAGTTCTTTTGTCCCGGGTAAATAAACTTCTCCTTCATAAGGTTGGGTTGATTCCAATATCACTTCTTTGATCTCATTGGAAGAAAGTTCAGGAAAATATGAAAAAAGTAAGGCAGCTACACCCGAAACAATAGGAGCCGCCATGCTCGTACCACTACTTTCTTTATATGTATTATTTGGCGATGCGGAATAGACATATACGCCAGGCGCAAACAGATCCACGCTTGTCTCTCCATAGTTTGTAAACTTAGCAGCAAGATTTTCATCTAGATAACGACTATTTGCCCCCACTTCAATCACATTCCAGGCTTCTTTCTTTCCCTTAATAAATTTTCGGGTTGGGTAATTTAATATTACATCCTTATTTTCCTTATCATTACCAGCTGCATGTACGATTAGTACTCCTTTTTTTTCTGCATACCGGATAGCCTTTTCCACTACAGCCCTTTCGGGTGAATAATGCTTGCCAAAACTCATGTTGATCACCTTAGCACCATTATTAACCGCATAATAAATGGCATTGGCCACATCTTTATCCCGCTCATCACCATTTGGAACGGTTCGAAGAGGAATTATCTTTACATTATCAGCAATCCCGCGAGTTCCTATATCATTCTCCCTGTCAGCAGCAATAATACCCGCAACATGAGTGCCATGGTCTCCCATCATGCCAGAGAAATCATCTACTTTATTATTCCCATAATATCGTTCTTTCTTATTTTCATAGTCATCGTTTACCAATGACCTTGGATCATATTCAAGGTTAAAACCATAATTCATTTCATACATGTAATGCTCTTCAGTTGGCATTAAAACGCGCACCATGGTCTCATAACCTACGCTTTGTCCGAAATAATTCAGAAGTTTACCTATCTGGGCAGTAGCCTGATTGATAATAGTATCTTCAGACTCAATAGCATTAACAGCTTCAAGTGTTAAAGTGTCAGTATCAAGATAGCTGAGCAGAAGTTTGTAGTATCTGGGGATATTAGAAATAACCTCTGAATACTTGATAAGTGTTTCTTCAGACTTCTTCCTTTTATATTCAAAATCATCTCTTACCTTAAGCCAGTATTCATATTCTTTTTGGGAGCCATTGGCATTATACCCAAATTTCGTTTTTAACCTTTTATACTCGCGCGTCAACTCATAGGTATCATATACTACATTTTCTTCAGGCCCGCCTATAAAATTCCAACCATGCACATCATCGACATATCCATTCTTATCATCATCGATTCCATTATTGGGTATCTCATCTTCATTTGTCCAGTAACTATCCTTTAGATCCTCATGGTCTAAATCAAAACCACTATCGATAATAGCTACTAATACTGTTTTGGAAGGCCGGCCATGGAGAAGCTGATACGCTTTGTTGAGGCTGATACCAGCAAGTCCATCATCAATTGGATCTAGATGGATCCATTCCTGGGTTTTCAATGTATCATTTTTATCCTTAAATGATTCTGAGTAAACCGGAGAATCGATCATAATAAAAAATGCTGACGATACAGCTAAAGAAAAAAAACTCCTGTCTAATACTCGCATCTCTAAATCAACTAGTTATATATTTCCTTTATTTTGGATATGCAATATTAAAAATATTTTACGTAAATATCTCAGGATATGTTATTAACGATTCAATATTGTTAAGGATTTCTTACATTTTAAGGTCAGACGGCACCAATTTAGTATCTTCTTATCCTAAAATCCATCACATTTTGATTCCCGCCGGAGTTGGGAATTATTAATAATATTATACTATATTCAGGCCGTGATTCAATTTATATTTTGAAACGGGCTTGCGAAAAATCTAGTGAATCCTAAATTGAAATCGAATACTCTTGATTTTTTTAATACATTAAAATGGTAGAGAAAAGCGGAAAAAATAATGACTTCCTGTGGAAGAAGATTATCAATGAACTTGTTCAACCTTTTGTTGATCTGTTTCATACTTCAAGGGCTCTGTTTGGCCTGAATCTGTCCTACGTTCTTGAGGGTTTAACATATTTCGGAGTGGTGGGTCTGCTGGCGATTTTTTTCAACGAATTTATAGGCCTGGATGATATCAAGGCTGGTCAGATGGTAGGCTTTTTAACCGCAGGAATTACATTGGCCATGCTTTTTCTAGGGGCTACAGTCGATTGGGTAGGTGTTAGGAAAGCAATGTTGATAGCACTTTCATTCATGCTTATTGGAAGAATATTATTATCTGTTTCTCCAGCGATCGGAGTCCCGGGTTTATGGCAGTCAGCACACTGGATTGCCATACTGGGAATTGTAGGCATAATCATAGGCTATGGAATATATCAACCTGCCGCTTATGCGGGAGTAAAAAAATTTACCAGCGCAAAAACCTCGGCTATGGGATACGCTATGCTGTATGCCCTAATGAATCTGGGAGGATTTTTACCGGGATTGATCTCACCTCCATTAAGAAGGGCTTTCACAATCACCGGTGTGTTCTGGGTATATGTCATACTAACCATAGCTGGGATGATCGTAGTGGCTGTGATCATTACAAAAAAGGCAGAAAAACAAGCTGCTGAGAGAGCAATTGAAGAAGATAAGGCCCTTGGGAATCTGGTAATTGATGATGAGGATGAATTAAGTGGAATGACTTTAAAAGAAAAAGCTGCTTTCTATTTCCGGAATTTCCCTCTTAGGGATATGCGTTTTCTGTATTTCATCTTTATCCTGATCCCCGTACAAACGTTGTTCGCACATAACTGGTTGACGCTACCCCAATATACCAGCAGGGCTTTCGATGGATTTGTCAGCGATAATTTTGAATTTTTCGTTAATCTGAATCCAATCCTGATATTTATACTTACACCTATAGTGACGGCTTTCACTGCGAGAAAGAATACCTATAAAATGATGATCGTAGGAACATTTATAATGGGCTTCCCCACTTTTATCCTGGCATTCGGGCCGAACATATATACGCTTATGATCTACCTGATCATTATGACCGTAGGAGAGGCCATGTGGCAACCCAGGTTTCTCCAGTGGGTAGCAGAAATTGCCCCTAAAAATATGACGGGTATATATATGGGTATCGGCCAATTTCCATGGTTTCTAACTAAGGTCATCACTGCCCTGTATTCCGGGTGGTTCCTTATGAAATATTGTCCTGAGGATACTCCGCCATCGGAAGTGAATACAGAAATGATGTGGTTGATTTATGGATTTATTGCTATATCTTCCTCTTTTGGTCTGATAGTAGCAAGAAAATGGATGTTGAAGGGATTCAAAATAAAACACGAATCAAACAAATAATCAAATGCCTATTGTATATCTGTTAATTGGGATCTTACTCCTGATCCTCCTCACCACCGTTGTTAAACTTGATGCATTTTTATCTTTCATTCTGGTGGCCATTGGCATGGGTATTATCTCTGGAATGGACCTTTCAGCCATCAGTGGATCTATAATTACTGGTATGGGGAATACCCTTGGTTTTATAGCGATAATCCTTGGATTTGGAGCTATGCTGGGCAAATTGATATCAGATAGTGGTGCTGCTCAACGGATCTCTATAACACTTCTGAATAAATTTGGCAAGAAACATGTGATCTGGGCTTTAACCGCTGCCGGTTTTATTGTAGGTGTACCTTTATTCTATGGTGTAGGTTTTGTATTACTGGTTCCTTTGATGTTTACTATTGCGTATCGCGTCAAGCTGCCTGTAGTATACCTTGGCTTACCTATGATCACGGCACTTTCAGCTACACATTGTCTTCTGCCTCCCCATCCTGCTCCGACTGCCCTGGTAGAACAATTCAATGCAGATATGGGTACGACGATCTTATATGGGATCATCATTTGTATTCCAATTGTACTCGTAGCAGGCCCATTGTTTGCCAGAACTCTGAAGAAAATCAAATCTAATCCCCTTGAAGCATTTTATGATAAAAGAGAATTGAAAGATGAAGAAATGCCCGGATTTGGAATTAGCATCACAACGGCCTTGTTCCCCGTCGCCCTTATGATTCTGGCTTCCGTTACAAATCAATTTTTCCAGGGAGAATCTGTTTTATTGGATATTATCAATTTCATTGGAGATCCTACAATAGCCATGGTCTTAGCCGTAGTTTTCGCCATTTATACCCTGGGTATCAGACAAGGTAAAAAGGTGGGTGATGTAGCCGATTCCCTTGTGGATGGAGTTAAGAGCATTGCCATGATCCTGCTGATTATAGGCGGGGCCGGGGCACTTAAACAAATTCTTACAGATAGCGGCACCAATGATTACCTGGCCATGTTATTAAGGAATGTAAATGTCTCCCCAATCATATTAGGCTGGGGAATGGCCGTTGCAATCAGGTTGTCTATTGGATCAGCAACTGTTGCTGGTCTCACCACAGCAGGTATTATTGCCCCGCTGGTAGTCCAGACCGGCGCAGATCCAAACCTGATGGTCCTATCGGTTGGGGCTGGCAGTATTTTCTTTTCTCATGTTAATGACTCTGGATTCTGGTTGTTTAAGGAATATTTTAATTTAAGTGTAAAGGATACGATAAAGACCTGGTCAACAATGGAAGCCATACTTTCCATAGCCGGATTGCTGGCCGTTCTGATCCTGGATATATTCATTTAGGAAAATTATACACCTTACCTTCTCTTTTTGTTTTCTTGTTTTCGAAGAGAAACTTTCGGTTATACGCTTATCATAATATCCAATTGGAATTAGTACATTTTTATGCATTATGATGGTTATTAAGAATAAATTTATAAATTGAATTGATAATTATAATAGATCAGGACACTCAAAATTTTTACTTATGGACAATATATCTCCAAATGAAAAACTAAGCCAGCTGAAACTTAAACTTCCTCCTGCTCCAGCACCATTGGGAGTATATAAACCATTTTTAATTGTGGACCGTCTGGTATACGTTTCCGGTCATGGACCCATTATGTCAGATGGTAGCCTGATGAAAGGGCGAGTAGGAAAGGATATGGATATCGAGGAAGGAAAAAAAGCTGCAAGGCAGGTAGGGCTGGCCATCCTGTCCACTTTAAAAACTAATCTGGGTAATCTGAATCGTATAAAAAGGGTAATTAAAGTACTTGGAATGGTGAATTCAACAGCAGACTTCATAAAACATCCCTACGTGATCAACGGATGCAGCGAGGTTTTTGCTGAGGTGTTTGGAGAAGAAAATGGAGTTGGTGTACGAAGTGCTGTTGGTATGGGATCATTGCCAGATAATATCCCGGTCGAAATAGAAGCGGTATTTGAATTGATCTGATATGTTTTCCTCACGGGATTGGTACAGTATAAAAGAAATTGCGGATATTGACTCCCCTGCCCTGGTCATTTTCAAAGACCGGGTACTGAAGAACATCCAGCAGATGATTAACATGGTGGGGGGCAATACCGATCGCTTAATGCCACATATTAAAACCTATAAGATAGCTGAAGTAATAAAAATGCAGCTGGCATCCGGCATCAACAGGTTTAAATGTGCTACCATCGCCGAAGCAGAATTATTAGGAATGACAGGTGCAAAAAGTTCCCTCCTTGCCTACCAGCCTTCCCATGTAAAATTAAAACGTTTGATCCAGTTGTCAAATGCCTATCCTGACACCATCTTTTCAACGCTCATAGATAACAAATCATCGGCAGATATGATCAACTCATCTTTGACGTCACAAGATAAATCACTGGATATTTATATTGATGTTAATAATGGGAATAACCGAACCGGGATCCGTCCTGAAAAGGCACTTGACCTGTATGGTTATTGCCTTGACTTAAAAGCCATCAATGTTTTAGGATTACATGTTTATGATGGTCATATTCGAAATCCGGATCCCAGGGAAAGAAAAGAAGCTTGTGATAGGGATTTTACACAAATGAAATCACTGGCTGATAATCTGAAGAAGAAATATGGGATTATCCCTGAAATTATTGCAGGCGGTTCGCCTACCTTTCCGATTCATGCCGCAAGAGAGAATGTGATATGCAGCCCTGGAACTACTTTATTCTGGGATGCAGGATATGGCTCGAGGTTTCAGGATATGGCTTTTAAAACATCTGCTGTTCTGATTTCCAGAATTTCATCAAATCCTTCTGAAGGACGATATTCCCTGGATCTGGGCCATAAAGCAGTTGCATCAGAGAATGCATTAGAGAATCGGGTGGTGTTTTTAAATATAGATGGCTTAAAGCCAGTTGGGCATAGCGAAGAACATCTCGTAGTTAATAACACAAGCAATATTGAATTGGATGTGGGCGATGTGATATATGGCCTGCCTTATCATATTTGTCCTACAACGGCTTTATATAATGAAGTGGTTGTTGTGGAAAACCAGCAGATCATTGATCACTGGGAAGTAGTAGCCAGAAATAGAAAAATCAATTACTGATTATGCAATTAATATTT
>CAYMFU010000115.1:0-5195 GCA_964389805.1 uncultured Roseivirgaceae bacterium
GCGATCAGTAAAATAAATACCGAGATAGAAATAAAAATATAAACGATAGTGATATTTCCGTTGACCTGCATCTCATTTTCAAGTTGAGAATGCAAGTGAATGCTGGTCAGGGGTTGCAGAAAATAATTATATCCATTACCTGCTGCAAGATATTCTTCATATGATATACTCAGATTCTCCTGGATCTGGGGTCCAGCATATTTTTTGACAATCTCAGGCAATTTTTCTTCCAGTATTACCGGATCTGCTCTATCGTTAAGTACTAAATATTGATAAGCAGAAAAACCTGTATAGTTCATGGTGTTAAAGAAATCCAGGGTATTCAGGGAACCGATGATGTCGAACTTAAAATGAGAGTTTTCAGGCAGATCCTTACAGATCCCTGACACTGTAAATTCTCCTGCCCCGGTAACCAGGATCTTGTTTATAGGATCCACATCTCCAAAGTATCTTCTGGCTGTAGATTCTGTCATAACCAATTTATTGGCCCCGCGCATTACCGTTTCTCTATCACCTTTAATAAGGGGGATGGTAAATACTTTAAAGAAATTTGAATCAGCAAGCAACACATTTTTTTCCTCCATAGCCACTTGTTCTCCGTTCTCCTTCTCATATCTGATAACCACTGGATTTACGAAATTAAAAAGTCGAACCACCTGTTCTACTTCCGGTAGTTCCTCACCTAATATGTCTCCAAATGAATGGGGTGTTATAGCATAATATGTTGAATGGGTGGGATATATACGTTCCAGGGCCAGCCTGTAAATATTATCTGAGTTATCATGAAATTTGTCATAGGATATCTCATCCTCAACAAACAATCCGATCAAAATGCATCCGGCAAGCCCAATTGCCAATCCCAATATATTAATAGCACTGTATACTTTATTTTTTATCAGATTACGGATACCGATCTTAACAAAACTTATAAACATATTAGATGAATTTTATTTGGAGAATTTTAAGGGCATACCAATCCTCTTCAGTTCTTATCTGATGGACTTAAAAACGCAAGATATATGCCAAAGCAGTAATCCCCTGGTAATCAAATAATTGCAAAATAATGAGGGCGGTGGGGAATGTTCATCATCGGGCAATATGTCCGTAATAGAACAAAAACCCGGGTAGTTATCCTTGAAGCAGCGTAGTAATCTTATCAGCTAAAAAGCCTAATGTTAATTAAATTGCTTTTCTTCGATTAGGAATAGATTCTCTTATCTGATATTTGATTTCATCGATTTCGTTTCGGTGTTCCTCAATGAACTTTTTAATTCTTTCATCAAATTCGCCGTTAAGCAAATCTTTTATTCGCTTCTGCATTTCATCCATTTTTTCTTTATCAAAAGGCATTTCATCTAAATTTTCTCCATTGAAATTAAAACCGTGTAACTGTAACTGATCGTCTTCAAAAAATTTCTCAAAGTGATCATTAAAAAGTGCTGAATCCTTGAAATTAAAATTAAAATCTTCCTGCAGATCTTTGAATTTTTCTATGGCTTTATCGTCAAGGTAAAACTTTGACATAAACTCTTCTCCAAAATCTTCCCATTTTTCATGAAATTGACCAAAATTATCCTCAAAGTTTTCGAAAAACTCTTCATTGAATACGTCATGATCATTCCATTTCCAGGTATACACTGAATCATATCTTATCAGATTTCCATCTTCATCATATTCTTTTTTAGTTTCAGTTTTAACTTCCGGTTCTTTCCTATCAGATGAATTTTGATCTATATTCTGCCCAAAAACTGAAATGGAAAATATACTTATGATAAAAAATATGCCTGTGGATCTCATGGTCTTTAGAATTAGCTTTTAATGTCTAATTCAAATTAACGTTAAATTAGAATCCAGGATAAATTATTTAACAATTTTTAACCAGATTTAACGGTTCTTGGGTGTGATCTGTATTCGCCAGGTCAATCCTGCATTGATCTTATATTCCCTGCTGAAATTTCCCATATTAACAGCCAATCCAAGCCGGTTTGATGAATCGATATAGGCTATTGGAGACTCCTTGTTTACCTCTCCAAATGTATTCACAAAGGGCAGAACACCTTTATGAACCAAACCATCGGATTCAAAGATCTCTATTTGAAGCAAATCCCCTCCCGAAATTTCAAGCTCATCACATAAAGATCTGGGAATATTTGTACATATATTACCGAAAGGATATTCCACTTTAACAATCATTCCTTCAATCGCTTTATACTTCACAAGCGCATCCGGAATTGGCAATGTAATGATTGGATCCTCCATCTTGAATCCAATATCTTTTATATTGACCTGTCCGGTAGCCAACCGGCCTGCATCATAAGCAAAAATATCACGACCGTGAAAAGTGTGAAACTTTTCAGATCCGGGGAGCCTGTTCATAGCCTCGGAAATGACCCTGACATCCTCTAAACCAGGATTATTACAGATCTCCGATAAGATCCCGTTATCTGGGCACAATACGGTATGTCCGGATCGTGTTTTAACAGCCAGCGATTTGCGTCCCATACCGACACCCGGATCAACAACCACTACGAAAATGGTACCTTCCGGCCAATAGTGAATGGTGTCAGAAAGGGTATAGGAGGCTTCAAGAACGTTTTGAGGTTCGATGTTATGGGCTATGTCAAAAATGCGGATATCGGGATCAAGATTCAGAATAACGCCCTTCATCGAGCCAACAAAATGTCCCCGGTCGCCAAAATCTGTGATTAATGCAATTATTTTCTTATTATGCATATGAGAAATAAATAATAATTTGTGTGCAATTACCCATAATTATAATTTAAAATCAAGTAAACAGGGGTTTAGCTATAAACATTACTCCAGGCGTAATAATTGCATTAATAGATAATTAATAATTTTATTTCTCAAATATTCAACTCATATATTTACCATTGATAATATAAAATCATGATCACAAAAACAGTTGAATTTGAAGCACTAAAAGGAAAGCGTAAAAAGGTTGTTGAAGCCATTGAAATTTTTACCAGAGCCGTTCATGTTTCTGAACCAGGATCCAGATTATATGTATCACTACAGGATAAAAGCAATCCGGACAAATTTCTTCATGTCATGGCCTTTGAAAATGAAGGTGCAGAATTAATGCATCAGAAGGCCGGATACACGCAGGAATTCGTTCAAATGATCAATCTGAATTGTAAGAAAGATCCGGTATTTAAAGCGTATGATTACGTAGGAGGATTATAAAAATGGAATATCTGATCATTGGCATTGTTGCCTTTCTTGCTTCATTATTATCTTTCTTTTCCGGATTCGGGCTGGGCACACTTTTGATGCCGGCCTTCGTTCTTTTCTTTCCGGTCGATATCGCCATTAGCCTTACTGCTATCGTCCATTTTTTAAACAATATTGTAAAGTTTTTATTAACCGGCAATAAGGTAAACAAGCAAGTATTTTTCCGCTTTGGTCTCTCAGCCATTCCAGCTGCTTTTGCAGGTGCATTCCTTCTGGTATACCTGTCCGGATTACAACAAGATTTTTCTTTCGATTTTCTTGGGCACACAGTTAACATCATACCGGTCAATACGGTGATTGGAATTGTATTGATCATCTTTGCATGGATGGATCTAAGCAAAAGATTAAAACACCTTTCAATTCCCAAAAACAGGTTATGGATTGGAGGATTGCTGAGTGGATTCTTTGGAGGATTATCTGGTCACCAGGGAGCACTAAGAAGTGCCTTCCTGATTAATTTCGGGCTTTCAAAAGAGCAATTCGTAGCCACTGGAATTGCAATTGCTTTAGTGGTCGATCTCGTCAGGATGACGACCTACGCTTCAAATTATATAAAGTCAGGGATTACAGATCATGTCGCCATTTTGCTGGTTGCCATTATTGCAGCTTTTTCGGGGGCTATTGGGGGCAAATTATTGCTTAAGAAAATTACGATCCAGGCCATCAGGACAATCGTCGCCATCCTACTTATACTGATTGGTCTGGGCCTTATTTTTGGAATAATTTAAGTAATGGATCTTTTTCCACATTGTATTAATAATTTTGTACATAATTCGATCATTTTCCAGATTCAAAACTTACTTTTAGGGTATATATGGATGTCGTATTAATTATAATTGGTATTCTTTTACTTTTAATAGGATTTGCTGGATGCATAATTCCCGGAGTCCCGGGCCCTCCAATTGCATATATTGGATTGCTCATCCAGGTTTTCAAATCCGAGAATCCGTTCACGACAAAATTCCTGATCATCTGGGCTTTAATTATGGTGGGGGTATCACTGCTTGATTATGTGGTTCCGGTTATTGGCACAAAAAAATTCGGAGGATCTAAAAGAGGGATTTGGGGGAGTGTTATTGGACTTTTTATTGGAATTTTCTTTTTCCCACCAATAGGATTGATCATCGGCCCTTTTCTGGGAGCCTTTATTGGCGAACTAACAGGGGGCAAGGAAACGCAAAGTGCCTTGAAGGCAGGATTTGGATCATTTATTGGCTTCATTACAGGTGTGGCACTCAAACTGGTAGTAACCGGCCTGATGGCATATTATTTTTTTGGATCTTTTATATGATCAGACGATAACGTAATTTTTCATTTCGGGATCCCGCATAGCATATTTTCTGCATGAAATTAAATTTTCTTTCTATCCAGATCGATTAGTCATTGACAGAATCGATTCAATTTGTACGCAAAACGAGTTCATTGGTCCCGGTATGAATGGATCAACAGATGTTTTATAACAAATAGGGCCCTTTTATACCTATTCGGTACATAAAAATGATAATACCTAACCCACTCCCTATTTTCGTGGTGTAGTCAATGGTTATGTATAGATTTTTTATTACAATCTTATTCTTCTATTCGCTGAACCTTTTTGCAATAGATAATAACAATCCAATCTCTGATGGGATAAAAATCCGGATTGACTCAATAAAAGTGGTTAAAAACTGGCGAACCCGAAATGCGATCATACTTAGTGAGCTTGATTTTAAGGAAGGTGATCTGGTTACTAAAGGTGTTATTGATTCCAGTATGATAAAAGTATATAATATTGGAAATTTCGCCCGTGTAGGATATGAAATAGATACCCTTGAAAAAGGCAAAAACCTAATAACTATCACGGCGAAAGATGCCCTGACCATTGTCCCCATCCTTTCTTTTTCCGGTAGCCGGGAAGACTGGCAATTGGGAATGGGGTTTTCGGACAATAATTTTCTGGGTCG
>CAYMFU010000116.1:0-9641 GCA_964389805.1 uncultured Roseivirgaceae bacterium
AAAGTTCAGGATCCGAAGTTCCAGCCCATCAAATGGGGGTTTATTACTGGACGACCTGGTTTTACTGGATAATTCATCCATGGAGATATTGGATCTCAATTCCCACAAATTAAAATTGCCAGTGCTTATTGATAAACCTCAAAATACCATACAGAAGATCTCAGTAATAACGAATGGAGAAAGTGAACCTGGATTGCTTGAAAATATAAAGATCCGTTTTAAGCATCCAAATGATTCGCAAACGATTAAATCTGTACAGGTTTTTTACACAGGATCGAATCCTCATTTCAATACAGATTCAGAAATCATAAATATTGATAACCCTGATTCATTAGTAGAAATAAAAGGAAATCAATTTTTACATCATGGAGAGAATAATTTCTGGATAAGTGTTTCCTTGCCGGCTCAATCAGATATCAGATCTTATTTTTATTCATTAATAGAAGAAGTGAAGATTTCTGGTGTAATATATCCAGGTCATGATGAAGATTTTACATACAAACACCGATTCGGTCTTGCATTAAGAAGCCACAATGACGATGGTGTACATACATACAGGATACCTGGACTGGTCACCACAAATAACAGGACTCTAATCGCCGTATATGATATTCGCAGAAACAGCTCTACAGATCTTCAGGGGGATATAGATATAGGGATGAGTCGAAGTTTCAATGGCGGTCAGACCTGGGAACCAATGAAAGTGGTTATGGATATGGGCAATTGGGGAGGATTATCGGAAGAAGAAAATGGCATAGGCGATCCATCAGTTCTTGTTGACAGAGAGTCAAATGCAATATGGATTGCAGGCGTATGGGCACATGGCCATAGAGACAGACGGAATTGGACTGAATCAAAACCGGGATTGGATCCAACACAAACGAGTCAGTTTATGTTGGTAAAATCAATAGATGATGGCAAATCCTGGGGTGAACCGATAAACATTACGAATCAGGTAAAAATAGAGGAATGGAGCTTGTTGTTACAAGGCCCTGGTAAGGGAATTACACTAGCTGATGGCACCCTTGTATTCCCGGCCCAGTTTAAGGATTCCAACAAGGTTCCTTATTCTACAATAATATGGAGCAAAGATCAAGGGCTGTCCTGGAAAACAGGGACTGGTGCTAAGTCTAATACAACTGAATCCCAGGTCATAGAACTTGAAAATGGAGATCTGATGTTGAATATGAGAGATAATCGAAACAGAGAAGACAAATCGGATGGAAATGGCCGCTCGGTTGCAATAACCTCTGACTTAGGGAAGACATGGATTGAAAATAATGCCGCAAAAGGAGTATTGATCGAACCGGTTTGTATGGCAAGTATTATTAAGGAAGATTTTATAATTAATGGCATTTCTCAAAAACTGGTATTATTCAGCAATCCGGCTTCAAAATATCAGAGAAAAAATATAAGCATTAGGCTAAGTTTCGATGATGCCAAGACCTGGCCGGAAAAGTATACAAAACTACTGGATGAAGAGGTGGGGAGAGGTTATTCTTGTATGACAAAAATAGATGAACAACATATTGGGATTTTATATGAAAGCAGCAGGGCAGACTTAGTTTTTCAAGTTATCAATATTGAGGAAATTATAAAAACTGGCAATTAAGTTCAAATGCAAAACGTGATCAATCTTTGTTCTCTACTGAAACAACCTTTACCTTATTGGTTTTTCCCTTAAGGGCGAGCTCGCCGATATTTTTAATTTGATATGAATTGTACTCTGGTAATAGGTGAATAACATCTTCCGAAACCAATAACTCAGCATTGTATTCATTACATATTTCTTGTATTCTTGAGGCTGTATTAAGCACATCACCTGAATATACGATGTCTCTTTTCATGATACCAATTTCACCCACCGTAACAATACCACAATGAATGCCAGCTTTAAATTCCGGAATAATATTATATATATTCGAGAATTTTTCCTTTTGTTGTGCTATACTGTTTTTGATTTCGAAAAAACAAGAAATGCAGATGTCATTGTTTATGACCTTTTCAGTTTCCCACGACACCACGATCTCATCACCTACGTATTGATAGATCTCTCCCAGGTGATTGATAATCGGATCGGTTATAATACCATAAAAGTCATTCAGAAGATTATAATATTTTGTATGTCCTAAATTCTCAGCAATACTTGTAGATGATTTCAAGTCAAGAAACATGAAAATCCTTTTTTCTTCTCTGGGATTATAGTACTTGCCCCGAATGAATTTCAAGAGATTTCCAGGGCCGAATTTATCATTTATTTGAAGGATGAATTGGGTGGTGGAAATAATTATCAACCATATAATCAAATTCTTAATTTGCCAGATGGCGAGCATGTTGTTCATTGTGGCTGCAAGCACTTCCTTTGAGTAAAAAGATGATTTTAGGTTGGATGAAAAAACGAATATGGATATACTGAAAGAAATGATGATATAGACCAGTAGAAAACCAATAGCAGTATAAATTATCCCAAAATAAAAGGGTCGATTCCTGGTTTTATTACTAACAGAAAAAATAAGAAAAGGACCACCCAGTATACCTGCAAATATACCGGCATACATGTTGATAAATATATTGAATCCGATATCTATTTCTGATGCAATTAAAGGTGCATGGAGCCGGACGGCATAATATTCATATATAAAAAATACTACCGACAATATTGTCCAGCTTATAATAATGGTCATTAACCGTTTAACTTTAATCTTAAGAAAAGCTGAAATCTCCATGAACTCTGATGAATTTATTCCGTGATTTTATGATCTTGTTGTATTGATAAGAATCTGACTCATAAATTAATGAATATATTTCAACATCATAAATGAAGTTAAGAATTATTCCCTGAAAAATTTCATTTACCTATCCTGGAATATGACCTTGTGAGAGTCAAGCCTCTATTATCTGGATTAAAAAATATTTATTGAATATTTGTTAATAATTTTAATTCCTAAAAAATCTTAATCTGCCATGTATTTGTCCTGGATGTTATATCAGGGCATGGATATATTTGAAATCTCTAGCTTCAGCTTTTTCTATTTTGATGTCCATACAGGTGAAATTTTTAAAAAACGAAAAATCAGATATTAGCTTCATGCAAAAATATCGTATTTTTAGTATTGGGTATGAATTATATAAGGTAATAGATTTCAATTCTCAATCTATAATTAGAACTTAATTTAATTCTGTGATATCGTATAAAAACAGGCATCATGAAGAATCTATTGATACTAATTATTTACATTCTCTATATTTCAGTATTTACAGTCGGGTGTAACCTGGCGGAAAAAAAGAAAAATACGGAGGCCGGTAACTCAGAGGTTAGCAATGAAACAGGTACTTCTATGCCGCAAAGTGAATCCCGGAGCATAACGTTTAAAATGAAACTATGGCAACAGGGGATCGATTTTTATGCCAGGGGTAATGAACCTTCATGGGCAGTTGATATCGATATAGAAAATGGAATAAAGTTTTCGAACTTAGATGGATTGGTTATTGAGATAGAGTCGTTGAATGTTCATCAGGCTGCAGATGCCATGGTGACAAGAATTTCTGGTAGGAGTGATTTAGGTGAGATCATAGTAATCATCAATGAAGAAGATTGTAACGATACAATGTCTGATGAAAAATTCAGAAATTCTGTTAATGTAGAAATAAAGAGGGGCGGGGATAGTGAATCTGAGATCTATACAGGGTGCGGCCAATATGTTCCTGATTATTCATTGCACGATATTTGGGTGCTAGTAGAGGCTAACGGTAAAAAGATCAATGGCGATAGGTTTCCCGAAAAGGGAATTCCTACTTTTGAGTTTTATGTAGAGGAAGGAAGAATAAGCGGACATGCAGGATGCAATAACATCAATGGCAATTTCTATAGGGCCGGGAAGGATATACTTCATTTCGAACCTTTCGCAATGACCCGTATGATGTGTCCTGATATGGAAATTGAAAACCTGATTGCACAATCTGTTGCAGGTAAGAGAATGAAATATGAAATAAAAGATCTTAAATTAATGCTTATGGGATATGATGGTGCCGAGCTAATTTTTAAGAAAATCGATTAAAAACTAAAAATCAGGTTATATATGTGTTTCTTGTCCCTGTATACAAGAATAATCTTCTCATTATCAAAATAACTAAGCCTGTATTTCTGGTTCTCTTCTTTTAATATATTGATATTCAAAGATCATCAAAGTATGAAGGTTTAAGCTTAGAATTTTTTTATTTTTGAATCATATGAAATCTCAATCTAGTTGTACCCGGTTCATCCTAATATTTTTTATTTTATTTACGGTTAATTCTTGTCAATCTACCAGGAGCGTTATTATAAAATATGATTCAGATAGTCCTGTATTAACTTTTGCAATATCCAAACTTTCTTCAATCCTTGAATCATCAGGATATAATGTTTATATAGAAGATTTTAAGTTTACAAACGGCCCGAAAATAGTCCTTGAATCCTCGGAAATTTTAGCAACAGGAAAAGATCAGCTATCTAGTGATGCTCAACTGCATATTCTAAATATAGATGGATATATACTTTCTAGAAAATATGGGTTTATTCAAATCATCGGAACGAATGATCGTGGATGTTTATACGGGGTCATGGATTTAATTGATCAGTTAAAATTGACTCCGGATTTGAATCATTTAAATGATAATCAGGTGAATCCGGCTCTTCAGTTCAGAGCTATTAAGTTTAATCTGCCATGGGCACCTTACCGGCCTGGGCCGGCTACAGAAATTCATGATGAAACATGCAGAGATTTAAAATTCTGGGAGTCATTTCTTGATATGATGGTCGAAAACCGGTTTAATGCATTATCCCTTTGGAGTACTCATATATTCCCATACATGATCCGCTCGAAAAATTATCCTGAAGCCACACCATTTAATGAAAGTGAACTCAATGAATGGAAGAATTTCTGGAAGACGCTATTTCGAATGGCTAAAGATCGGGGAATCGAAACATATCTCGTTAATTGGAATATTGTTGTTTCTGAAGCATTTGCGAATCATTATGAAGCGAAGATACATGATGACAGATCAGCCCTGGTCAGAAAATATACCGCGGAATCCGTCACACAGTTAATCAATGAGTATGATGACCTTACAGGCCTGGGTGTTACCCTTGCCGATTGGATGGGCAACTGGGGAGATGATAAAATGACACCCGAGGAAAGGGAAAAATGGATTGAGGACACATTTATTGAGGGTATGAATAAAGCAGACCGGAAGATAAAATTCATTCATAGGGCTGTACTGGCAGGTGATCCTGGAGAAATGAGAAAGGTTATAGATAAAGCCAACCTTCCTGAAAAGACTGTTGTTGAGGTAAAATTTAACTGGTCACATGGGCATTCAACCCCTAAATTGTCAATAACACATGCCAATGACGAAGGTTCAATCATGCGTGATTTCTGGGATCCTGATCCAACAAATTATTTTATAGCATGGATGATCAGAAATGAAGATTTCTTCGTGCTTCGTTGGGGGAATCCTGAATTTATCAAGAGCCATATTCTAACGAATAACCACAAATATGTGGATGGCTATTTTATAGGTTCTGAGGGCTATATCCCAGCGGTGGATTATTCTACTATTGATCTTCAGAACAAATCATGGGAATATGCATTTCAAAAACAGTGGTTATTCTATAGTCTTTGGGGAAGGTTAATGTATGATCCATCTGAGCCCGATGAATCTCTAAACAGGCTTTTTAAAATTCGATACCCAGAAGTTGATGCTGTCAAATTGCAGAGAGCTTATTCAATCGCTTCCGATGTTCCTCTGAATATTGCATCTTTTTATAAGGGGACCTGGGACTTTACCTTATACTCAGAGGGATTCCTGGCACCCTGGCAATATGGTTACGATGATGGGAATTCCCCATTCATTTCCATTGAAGAATTGATGAACCATGAAACGCTGGACCAGGATTATCTATCCATTACAAGCTATTGTAATACGATAATTAATAAAAATGATGTTGATCCAGATAAAACGAGTCCTCTTGAGTTGGCAGATTATATTTCAAAAAATTGCCTGACTGGTATTGATTTAATTGAAGAGCTTAGACTGGCCAATAATGAGGCAACACTAAACTCTGAACTGGATGATCTGGAAACATGGTGTTATCTTGGATTTTATTTTGCCGATAAGATCCGGGCAGGCGTTTCAACAAAGTTGTATATCCTTTTGGGTAAGGAAGATTACAAGCAAACTTCATTGGAATACCTGGGAAAATGTATAAATCACTGGAATCAAATTATTCTACATACAAAAGACCGATACAAACCAATGCCTTATGTGAGTATGGGGCATCATGAACCAAGATGGCCGGAATTCACCTCTTTCCACTGGAAATATTTTATGAATGAGGTTGAAGCCGATTTAGAATATGTTAAAAAACTCTAAGATCTTCCTATAGAAATCTTTCGGGTATCGGAAAACATCCTACAATTCATTGATTTTTTTTGGTTTACAAGTTAGTTACGGCTAATTTGGGAAGTTTATAGATTTAATAAACTCCTTATTGAACACCAATTTGGTTTAACATGAATAGTGATGACTCGATGAAAAACCAGAAGTGGATATTGACCATTATCGTTTTATCTCAATTTTGCTGTATCTCATTATGGTTTGCCGGGAATGCAGTAATGAATGATTTAATAGTTGTTTATCAGCTTAAGGGAAGTGCTTTGGGACATCTGACTTCTGTGGTTCAATTTGGCTTTATATCGGGCACACTATTATTTGCCATTTTGACAATTTCAGATCGGTTTTCTCCATCCAAGGTCTTTTTCATTAGTGCCCTTCTCGGAGCATTTTTTAATTTTCTTATAATATTTGAAGGCAACAGCTATTTAAGCTTGATCATCTTACGCTTTCTGACCGGATTTTTCCTGGCAGGCATATATCCTGTTGGAATGAAGATTGCTGCTGATTATTACCATAAAGGATTAGGTATTTCACTTGGCTTTCTGGTAGGAGCTTTAGTGGTTGGGACAGGTTTTCCACATATTTTAAAAGGATTCACTACGGATCTGCCATGGCGATCTGTAATAATTATTACATCTGTGCTTGCATTTCTAGGAGGTATAATTTTGCTGGTTTTCGTTAAAAACGGACCATATAGAAAACCCAGACAACATTTCGACCTGTCAGTCTTTATCCGCGTGTTTAAGAACCCGGAGTTTAGATCTGCAGCGTTTGGATATTTTGGTCATATGTGGGAATTATATGCCTTTTGGGCCTTTATTCCTCTAATTTTGATTACGTATCAAAATATGCATCCCACCGCATTTCTCAACGTTCCGCTATTATCATTCATCATTATATCCTCCGGAGGCATTGCCTGTGTTATGGGGGGGTATGTCTCATTGAGACTAGGGATTAAATCAACTGCCTTTTCAGCATTATTACTCTCCTGCATATGTTGCCTGATTTCTCCTATTATGTTTTTTACAGAAAATACCATGTTGTTTGTAGCTTACCTTATCATGTGGGGGATGGTTGTCATAGCCGATTCTCCTTTGTTTTCCACCCTTGTCGCAAACAATGTCGATCATGAATCTAAAGGTACCGCCTTAACAATTGTAAACTGTATCGGATTCTCCATAACAATTATCAGTATACAGTTGTTAAACATAATGTCTGATTTTATAAATCCTGAAATGATGTACGTGCTACTGGCGGTTGGACCAATTCTCGGTTTAATTGCCTTAAGAAACAGAAAACCTAATAGTGCTGCGATGTCTTATGGTTATGATGTTCATCAATAATAATGTACAGGAAACACGGATACAAAGTAGATAATTGTAAATTATCCATTACGAATTTTCAGTAATTAAGTTAAATCAATAAAAATGTTCATAAAAAAAAGATACTCAATTAAGGATATGATCCTCTGGACTAGGGGAGAGCTATTCCTTTTCCTCTTATTAGCATTGGTTCCAACATGTCTATATACTTTTGCCGGTTTAAGATGGCTGCATTTGCCGTGGTTACCGATAGCGCTTATCGGTACAGCGGTGGCTTTTATAATTGGTTTCCAGAACAATGTATCTTATGACCGGATCTGGGAGGCACGAAAAATATGGGGTGGAATTGTAAATACATCCAGATCATTGGGGATGATGTCAATAGCTTATATTACAAATGAGCATGCGAGGATTAAGCCTACGGATGAGCAATTAAGAGACTACCGTAAAGCCGTCATTTACCGACATATAGCCTGGCTAACATCTTTGCGGTATGCCATGCGAGAGAAACGTCCATGGGAAGGATTTCTTAGTCATAAAACAAACAGGGAGTGGGCAAATAAAATTCAGATTCCGGAGTTTATTTACTCCCTTGATGAAGAACTTAGATCTCTACTTAGTGAATCTGATTATAAATATGTGGTCAGCAAGAGTAATAAATCGACAGCACTTTTATCACTTCAGTCAAATTTTCTAAGTGAACTTAAGGGAAAGGGGATTATCTGGGAATTTTCATATCTGGAATTGGAAGGATTATTAAAAGAGTTGTTCGATCTTCAGGGTAAGTCTGAACGAATTAAGAATTTCCCATATCCACGTCAGTATGCCACATTAAACAATTTTTTCATCTGGATCTTTCTAATTCTTCTTCCTTTTGGTGTTATCCCTGAGTTTGCCAAGATTGGGTCTTTATTCATGGAATCATATCCATTTATCGGTAATTGGTTTGCCTGGGGTGCCATCCCTTTTATTGTTATTGTTTCCTGGGTGTTTCATACCATGCAGCGTATAGGGACAGTAGGAGAGAATCCATTTGAAGGATCAGCCAATGATGTTCCAATTTCTTCAATATCTAGGAAAATTGAAATAGACCTTCGTGAGATGTTAGATGAAGAAGCTGAAAATATTCCTGATCCTTTTCCAACTATATATAATGTTGAGATGTAAAATGGATAATCATGGTATTTCATTAATTTAAAGGAATAGTTTTATTCGTTTCAAACTTGGCATGACCGAGGATACTCCACCTGGTAATGCAAAATGTTACCAGTTACCTGCATAATTAAGTGCTTCGGCAGATTTTTCTTTTAAATAATCAAATTTCAATCGCATTATCTGGCGAATATGAAGGTAATCATGGGCCAACCAGTTGGTAAGAAATAAATATGCGCTCATCGGGCCTAATTTAGGGTGAAGATAAGTATTTGACCATTTGGGATTTTGAATTGATCGCAGCCATTGAACCGAAGATTCCCTTTCTTCCAAAAAATTCGATAATACAAAGTCATAATCCTGGCCCTTATAGTTTCTTTCCTTAACCCATATTATTGGATCAAATGATGGGGGAGGAGTTTCCGGATCATCCAGAACGCATTTTACCCTGATTCTAAAATCTTCCCGTTCTTCATCGTATAAATGACATACAACTTCCAATAAACACCACTTTTCCGGATTTTGACTCCAATAGATGCTTTCTTTGGAAATATCGCTCAACAATTCTTGAAATACATTTTTGTTGCGATGCAACTCATCAAATATTTTCTCAGGGACCATAAGTTAAACGATTTAGTGTGACATCCTGCTTTTGCTTTTAATTCACTAACATGAAATAGTATGAATTATATTCTCAGTTTTGATATGTCCATTGATTGACATAATTAATAG
>CAYMFU010000117.1:0-114552 GCA_964389805.1 uncultured Roseivirgaceae bacterium
CTTAACTGATCACGGACCTGTCCAAAATTGCTATTGAAGGATTCTTTTTCTTCAATAGCAATTTTGGACAGGTCCGTGATCAGTTAAGTCGGCTTGATGATCAATTATCCGAAATTTTGAGTAGCAAAGAAAATTTGGAAGTTTTTGCATCACATCCTGTTTATCAATACCTGTCAAAAGGATACGGTATCAATATCATTAGCTATCACTGGGAACCAGATCAGATGCCAACGGATGTTGACTGGAAGGAATTTGAGCATGAACTGGACCATCATTCTGCCCGGGCAATGCTTTGGGAAGATGAGCCTTTGACAGAGCTTAAAAGGAAACTGGAAGACCTGGGTGTGTCAGTAATTGTATACAATCCTGGAGGAAACAGAACAGACCTGGATTTTATTTCCCTGATGAAGCAGAATGTTGAAAATCTGAAAGCTGGGTTGAACTAAAGTACACTACGGAAAAGTAAAATCAAATTCTTTACTTAAAAGCGGTATCTTTAAATTGTATTGATTTTAATTACAATCATGATGAAAAAAATAAATAGAATTGCCATTTCATGTATATTATTTGTTTCCTGTTTACCCGTCTCCAGCTTCGCTCAACATGCTGAAAAAGATCCCGCAAAAGCTGCACAAAATCCCTGGCCAATGTGATAAGCCTCCCTTTGCAAAATAATGCTAATTTTGGAATTGGGAGCTATAAAAAAACTGGAGACGTTTTAAACATACAGCCTGGTTTGCTCCACCGCCTAAAGGTAAAATAACAGTAGGATTTGGATTAGTCACTATTTGGCCTACAGTAAGTAAAGAGATTCTTGGTGGCGGAATTGGCAAGATGTTTAAAATTGGAAAACTCCCTTTAGATCTCAATACACAGGCCTTCTATAATGTTGTCAGGCCAGATGGTGCTGCGGAATGGCAATGGAGAGTACAACTGAAATTTATTTTCCATACCGGCAAAAAATAGTAATATTAAGAATAGGGAGAAAGAAAATAAGTTTATAGGTTACTAACAATAAATCCCGCTTACCAAACGAATGAAGCAAACGGGATTTATTATAAAAATTCCAGATTAATATCAAATGTTATTTTACTGGCTCAATAGGGAATTTCTTCATTAATTTTGTAACGGTTTTCAGAACGGTTTTTTCTCGTTTTTCTGGTTTTTCATTAATGGTTTTAACACCTACCGCCTGCCATACCAGATCCTTGGATTTACCATCATATACATCTAAGACCATAGTTCCTTCAAGATAGTCGTTTTCTGTGTATGAAGTAGTGGACATACCTCCACCCCATCCCCAGCCTCCTCGGCGATAACCTCCTCCAGCACCTCCATAATAATTGGTATAACCAGTAATGCTTGTTTTCTGATCTACAACCAGGTACAATGAAAATACCATATCAGGATTGCTCTCAACCATATTCAGGTTTCTACTATCCATTTCAGCCTTAAATGCATCTCTTATACGCTTCTTGTCAAAATCAGTGATGATTTTATCTATGTCTTCCTGCCAGTCCAGAAATTGATACGTTTTATGCTTTGAGAAATCAGCATTCTTGTCAAAGTCGACTTTAACTTTCTGAGCAAATGAACCTGCACTAAGAACAAGGATAAATCCTAACGTAAGTAATAAGTTTTTTTTCATGGTAAAGGTTATTTTGTAAACATTGAAAAGGTTTAAAGATTATAAAAATAATACCCGAATTATACCCGGGCATTATTTTTAATAAATTATAACCATGCCTGCAAACAGCAATTCATAATTTATACTATTCATTCACTTTGCAGGATTAGTTAAAATATCTATTCCACACCAGCAGGATAAGGTACCTGCGTCCCGTACTCTTTGTTTGCATCATCGTAGTATTTTTTGATGATATCCACAAACACATCTCTTCCACCTGTAATAAAATCTGAAAATCCAACTGCTTTCGAAAAGTCAGGAGGCATTTGCTCAATGGTTGAAGGTAAAGGCCAGATGTCTTCGTCAATACTTGCCATTCGTACATCGATCTTTTCCTTTGTAACATTAAAAACCATATAATCAGTTGCCAGCGCCAATGGACCTGTATATGTTTGCCTGACTTCATCGTATGTAACCGGGTAGGTGTCATAATCATTAAAAAAGTGATACCCTACAGCCATCCTGGGTTTAATAATACTCATGACTTTTCCAAATTGTGCAGGAGCAGTATGTATCTGTGTTCCCACATTTAAAGCTGTACCCGCCGGAAATTTTTGCTTTTCAACAAGGATCTTGGGTGAAGCAAAACATTCATGTATAGCCAGGTCTGAGTCAACAGCATACTTTGCCCACCATTTATTGGGATAGGTGTCACTGCTATAAGCTATTTTAATACCATTCCATTCTAATGTATAGCTAATCGATCCATCCATTGCATGTATTGCCGGAAAAGCCCTGATTACAACTCCATTCTCATTGTACACGATTTCATTTTCTCCACGATAATCAAATTCTGTAACATGAACTACCAGCCCACGCGTATCTTTATTGCCTGTTCTGCTGTCCACATCCCATGCAAAAGCCTTTTGTTGTGCTTCCACAAACGCTTTTGTTCCCCATTGTGGTTCAGCACCACTGGGTCCCCATACCCGCAAAGGCTTCATACGGTTTGCAATATTGCCTCCAATCCATAAAGCATCGAAATCACCTACGTGATCAGAATGGAGGTGCCCGATAAACAATTTGTCCAAATTATCCATTGGGATTTTCATGGCTGAGAGTCTTTCAGCCGAACCAGTCCCAATGTCGAAGAGGAATTTTTCACCATTCCCAAGTTCAACAAGCCAACAGGCTGCAGCCTGCTTCGGCCGTGCATTGGGCATGCCGGTACCAAGCGCTACCACTCGAATTTCATCTGGCTTGACTTCTTCTGTTCCAGGATAAAAGGTTTCCCTCAACTCATTTTCAGAAGTGGATAAGGAATCGCCGGATTTATCTAATGTGGTTGCCATCAAAATAAAGACAGCAGTTGCGGCTAAAAAACCCTCAAGAAATAAAATTGAATTTTTAAATTTTTTCATGGTATAGTATTTTAACAGATAAGAAATTTGTTACTAATTCTAAATATAGAAATTCCCTTTAGACTACATGAAATCTAAGATCGGATCATTGAATGATTAAATATATGTAATTGTACTTTATTGTACAATTTTTTTCTAAATTATTGCGGATTACTAATCCACTCATGATTATCTATATTTTTAATAGATATTATTCATAATTGTAGTGAATTTCAGCGTATAGTGCTAAATTGGAAATATGCTTTCGTCCTTAAATTGCACCTAAAGGAAATTTTTGTGCATTAGGGAATCGCATTATAAGCCTTTGGCGGATGCGCAGGTAATGAAATTTGTTTTGCCAATTCTAAGCAAAATGAATATTACAAAGAATTTGTATATGCACTGGAATAGGCATTTAAAGAAAGTCAGTTCAGGAAAATGGCAATTGAAACAGATAACTTAGAATATGCAACCGATTGGGTAGTGAACACAGTAGCTGACCTCTACCTGCAAATGATCCATACAAGCCTGATCGATCAGATAGGCATAAATATTCTGAATTAAATACTATTGGTTGATATCTTCGAACAGACAGAAATTGGTCCTGTATTTCAAATTAACAGAACCGGTCCTGCCATATTTTGATTTTCTAATGATCAATTCTGACAAACCTTTGGGTGACTTACCTTTTTTGTCCTTGCTTTTGTCAAAAATCGGATCAGAAAGATACATGATACAATCGCTCATACCTTTAAGGTATCGATTTGAATTCATCTCAGGACGAAACGGGGCACCATTACTACTTGCTGGATTTGCCGAATCAATAAGTTCATTCAAAAGGATAAAAGGAACACCTGTGTTATGTGAAATTGACTTTAAAGACTCAATCAATTTCATTTTTTCCATAGGGCTTCCCTCAAGAATATTTAACCCATCCATGATAAACAGGTTTGGATGCTTATCAAAAATCAAATTTTTGACCATATAGGTAAGCTCAATGGTATCTTGTTTGATGTTATTGATAATGTGTGTTGGGAATATGGTATCACTTTTAATTAATTTGTCGATTTTCGATCTATCCTTCTTCTTTAATTTACCAGATATAATATTCTTCATCTTAATCTTAAGAAATGCACTGGTCACTTTTTTTACAATATCAATTTCGATATCATGAAAAGAAATATAATATGAAGAAATCTCCTTGTTTAATGAAATGTTTTTTAACAGGGAAACACCAAAATTCGTCAGGTCATCCTGGCTGGTTCCAGCAATAACGGTAATGCCCTTTTTGAATATCCCACCATATTTCTTGTCGAATTTTTTAAACCCGGATTTTAAAAAATCATTTTTAGAAATGCCTTTCTCCAATCCCTTTTTCAGTGTCTTTAATCCTTCCTGATATAACATGGTAGTACGGTTTATTTATATTTTGAATTCAAGTAAAATCCAGCAAGAAAATATATCTAACTATTATAGTGCTTATAAAATTGAATTATATAAAAATATCCTCAATTTTCAATTGATTACATACATTTTTTTTTGATATCTATAAAAGGTGTATTTGTAATCCTTATTTAGAGTCAATATTCAATTAAAAGACCCGCTATTATATCCTTCTGATTATTTTGACGAGGAATTTTGCCAGGCAAATTGTTGCATATTAGAATAGTACAAAATGTAGAAAAAATACAAAATTAAAAAGAGATTGACTTTAAATAAAACAGCATTTTTTCTAATATGGAAGCACATCATATGTTAAAAAAATACTGCTTATTTCATTACCGTTTTTTATCCTGATACCTGCCGAGGCTAAACATAGACACCACCCTGATTCAGCCTGGAACGACTGGGATTTCAGGATCAGTCCGTATATTTGGTATATAGGTTTCAAAGGGACTATTTACAGACCTCCACAGCCTTCAAATATGCCTGAACCACCACCACCAAAATATGAAATTGATGTGAGTTTTAAGGACATCACACATTCAATTAAATTTATTGCTATGATATCAGGAAAATACAGGGGAAAAAAGTAGTTGCCATGTTCAATTTTTCATCTTTGATTCTGGAAAGTGAAGCAATAACACCAAAAGAACTTCTTTCCCAGGATATTGTATTGAACTTGAACTTCTTTGCGGGTGACCTGGATGTTGGATATCGGTTTATCCGTAAGGACAAAATTCAACTGGATAGTTTGATTGGTTTGAAATTTATGTATTTTAAGATTGGGGGAAGATCGAAGATCTTAGGGCAAATTCCCCTTGAAGGAGAACGAGATAATCTGTTCCTGAATCCTGTAATTGGTTTAAATGCAATATACAGACCACATAAAAGGATCGAATTATAGGCATATGGTGATTTCGGAACTGGATTAGGGGGGTCGGAATTAAGCTATCAGGCTATTACGGGAGTCAGATATTTGATAACCAGGAACTTTCAATATGTCATTGGGATACAGGCTATGGGGGGTTAAAAATGATGTACAAGAGGCCATCTTCAATGGGCATGTAAAGGGTTGGATACTTAAATTTGGATTTCAGTTCTAGTATTTGGCAAATGCAATGATCTCAGCAATATTCCAGGAAGCTATGATCCGGCAGGTCTTATTTTACTACCCTAGTTGCTGAATTATTCCGGCCGCTTTGCGTTCGATTGAAGCATTATCTTCCTGAAGCCCTTTAACGAAGGAATTCTCCTCATAACTCCCTCTAACCTCTGCGAAGTCTGCATCTTGAATAGATTCATCACCTCCCAAACCGAATCCTATTTTACTGTTGGCATCGAACTCTTTTTTAGCGTCAGACAGTATCATATTATTCAGCCGAATGCTGTTTTCCTTCCACCTGGAGATAATATCGATTAAGTCTTCTTTCTTCAACTGCTCTCTGGTGATTTCGAACCTCTCCTCCAATACCTTCCGGGTAAATTCCCAGGTAAATGAACTGTAATTGTTATAGAGATTCTTCAATTCACTTTCTACTTTATCCACATCCGGATTCTCCATCTTTTTAAAGTTGGAAATTTGTTCCGACAATTGACCTTCCGGCACGACCAGGCCGGCCATATCAATCCAGTCATGACCCGCGAGTTTTGTTTCACCTGTAAATAGCAACTTTAGTTTATTTATTGTAACGGATTCCGGCAACTTTTCCAGTTGACCGATAATCTGGTCACCGAGAAAAATATGCATGGCCATTTCATAGTATTTCCTGCAAGACTTCAGCATCAGTCTTTTAATCCTTACTCCATTATAAGTTGCTATTTCGCGCTCTTTTGGAGTCTTTTCGTAAAGATCAGTAAGTATATCTATTCCATTGAGGACCTTGTTTATCACAAAGGGATTCAATAAGTCAAAATGAATCAAATCAAGTTTCGTTTTTCCCTTCCTCCGGTCACGATTTGGCCATTTGGTGCTATCCCGCCTCGTCCCCACTGTTATCAGATTCATAGCCGGAGTCAGGAAGGTTTTTTCATTTTCAACAGTCAGATAAGAAAAGGGAAGGTCTGAGGTATTGAAATTACCCCCATGTTTCCCCATAACGACACTATATGGGCCTACCTGGCATGGCCAAAGCATATATGAAAAAGATCCGGTTTTAGATCCTCTTTCTACTATTCCCTGGTGCAAGGGACCGAGTTTATACATATGATTACTCTGGTTCGTTCCACTTCCCGCATTAAAAAATGAATACATACCCGCAATCATCAATGTTGATTTGTGATGTGTTACGGTATACGGTCCGCCAAAAACACTTACGGCTTCACTATGAAATCCCTCCGAATTAGCAAAGAACAATGAGTTTTCAGCAGAAAACTGTTTCCCGATCTTAACTCCCTGACCCACGAAAGTATTATCGATAATAGCCCCGGAATCAACTGAAGACCCGGATTGAATTATAAAATTTTTGGCTATTACTCCCGCACCGACTTTTGTGGCAGTTTCTTTTTCGCCAATTACAGAACCATTTAGAAGTAATTGAACTCCCTTAATGCTTACCTCGGGGCCAATCGAAACGTTGGTGATCGTGTTGCAATTACTTATTCTTGATCCACTTTGGATCCTGCCCATTGTGGATCTTTTCTGTTCAACATATTTTTCAATAGACCTTTTCAAATTTTGAATAAGATCTCTCTCATGACGGTAAACGACCATGAGATAGGCTATCTGTGAAGACAGCTTATCGTATAATGGCAATTCACGTCCTCCACCTTCATTCAGAACATCGATTTCTATCCCATTCCCGAATGTAGATTCCCCCTCAACTGCTAATTCACTTACGTTTTCAATGATTACATTTGATTCTATATAATAATTTGAGAGTAGGTGTACATTCCTGATAAGAACTCCATCCTCTATTGTGCAATTATGAATTACAGAATGATATAATCCACCCTGGAATTCTTTATCACCGGATTTGATCTGTATTTTGTTTACATAACCTAGACGGCAGGTTCCGATAAATTCCACATGATGGATGTTTTTAATGTCAAACAGTTCATTTACTTCTATACTTGTCCAGTTGTTTGATGTACATCCCTGATTTTCAAGGCCTGAAATTTCCTCATTCGATAATTTTCGATATTCCATCTGATTACTCTTGAATTAAAACATAATTTTTGCATCCACAACAGCACATCCCTTACCTTCATCATATACAATTATCGGGTTAACATCCAGTTCTTTTATCTCCGGGAAATCAACTGCGAGCTGTGAGAGCCGGTAAATACAATCCACCAGGCTATCAGTATCGGCAGGATTTTTACCCCTTGCACCAGAAAGTAACTTATATCCCCTTATGCTTTCAATCATCTGTTTTGCACCTGTTTCACCTAAAGGAGCTACCCTGAATTTCACATCCTTATAAATTTCGACAAATATTCCACCCAGTCCAAACATGATCACGGGACCAAAGGCAGCATCTCTTTTGATTCCCAGGATCACTTCTTCTCCCTTTTGTGCCATTTGTGTTACCCATATTCCACGAATATCTGCCTCCGGTGCTTTCTCCTTAACATTATCGAGGATTTCCTGATATTTAATTCTAACAGCCTCTTCATCTCCCACATCGAGCATTACCCCGCCCGTATCAAATTTATGGATGATATCATCCGACATGATCTTCATCGCTACCGGGAATCCGATCTCCTTGGCAATAACTGAAGCTTCCTCTGCAGATTTGGCCAGTTTCCCTTTAAGCACCGGTAATCCATATGCTCCAATAATGATCTCTGCTTCATCTTCTTCCAGTATTTTTCTCCCAGATTGTAGTGCACCTTCCATCACCTTTTCCGCAGATTTTTTATCTACATCCTCAACTTGTACGGGTTTAAAACTGTGTCCTTTAATCTTATGATGAAATCGATAATCACTTTCGAAAGCTTTGCACATCGATTCAGGGAGAATATAGTGCGGGATCTTGTTTCTTAGCAAAATATCAATACCGGAAGCCACATCTGCCTCTCCCATAAAGGAGGTATAGATCGGCTTATCCGTTTCTTTCGCTACTTCAACGATCTCCCTGGCAATCTCATCAATATTTGTCATGGATTGAGGGGTCAGGATCACGAAAATCCCATCCACAGAATCATCATTTGAAACGGCAGTCAAAGCTGCATTATATCTGTCGGCCCGGGCATCACCTATAACATCCACGGGATTTTTAATATTCGCCGTGGCAGGTAAATGTCGTTTTAACAATTTTGTGGTATCTTCTGAAAATCTGGATATCTCAAGCCCTTCTTTAACGGCGGCATCAGTCGTTAGCACACCCGGTCCCCCAGCATTCGTAATTATAGCAACACGGTTTGACTTAGGTGGTGGTTGATAGGCAAAGGCCATGGCTTTATTGAACATTTCCTCAATATTATCGCACCTGAGTATTCCTGCTTGCTCAAAGGCTGCATCACAGATCTCATCACTACCGGCCAATGAACCGGTATGTGAAGCGGCCGCAGAGGCGCCTTCCGATGTTCTTCCGGATTTAATGATAAGTATCGGCTTACCACTTTTAGCGATCACCTCCCGGGCAGCATCCATTAGAGCTTTTCCATCACTAACCTCTTCAAGATATAGAAGAATTACCTTAGTCTGCTCATCATTCATCAGGTAAAACATCAGGTCAATTTCACTGATATCTGCTTTGTTTCCAAAGCTGATGAATTTAGAAAAACCTATGTGCTTGGCTCTTGCATAATCCAAAACGGCTGTGCACAATGCGCCACTCTGTGAGAGGAAGCCAATATTCCCAGGATCCGGCATCTGCCGTGCAAATGAAGCATCGAGGTTGACAGAAGGATCGGTATTGATAACACCAAGACAATTGGGGCCAATAAAGGAAATACCGTACTTTTCAGCGATCTGCTTGATCTGCTCCTCCTTCTCGATACCCCGTTCACCAATCTCCCTATACCCTGCAGAGATAATGATCACCGATTTTATCCCCTTTTGTCCGCATTGCTCCAATGCCATATGAGCAACAGAACTGGGAAATACGATAATGGCAAGATCCACTGGATCTTCAATATCTATTACGTACTTGTAAGCCTTAACGCTAGAGATATGCTTTTCTCTTGGGCTGACCGGATAGACAGCGCCGTTGAAGTCAGACTTCAGGATATTTTCAACAATATCATAGGGTACAGTTCCCTTAAGCTTGGTAGCTCCTACAATTGCCACGGATTCCGGGTTAAAAATCTTCTTCAGATTTTCCTGATGTAATTCAAATCTGGATGTCATAAAAAATAAGTTTAATTTGGTAAGAAATAAAAAATAAAGAAATACTGACTATATATATCCCTCAATGAACTCAACTGCACCATCGATGGACTGTATCTCCAAAGCCTTATCCTGGTCCATTTCTATGTCAAATTCTTCTTCAAATCCTGCAACCAATTCTAAACTTTGCATAGAATCAGCGCCCAGGTCAAAAATCAAATTAGCTTCATCAGCTATGCTACCTTCATCCATCTTTAATACACGGGCCACAACTTGTTTTACTCGTGTTTGTACTTCTTGCTTTTCCATTAAAATTAAATTTATGTGATAGGTCTAAAAAATTGGGGTAATTTTTGATTAATTAGTCAGAAAAACAAGAATAAGTATAAAAAACTTGCTTACAAAAGACCAGGGTTAACGAATTGATGATTTTTCTTCCAGTAATCATCAATCAATTACTAACCAGGAATTGGAAAAAAAGAATTCTTGAACTTTTAGCGAATATGGGCTTTTACGCCTACGCGGAAACTTAATGGCATTCCAGGTCTCAATCCCGCCGGGCGTCTTGATACCGCATATACATTATTGAAAATATTATTAACACTGCCCTGTAGGGTAAGAAATTTATTCAACTTAACATTTGTTGATATATCCGCCACATAATAGGCTGGGATCATCTCGGGGTCCAGAATTGTACCTTGTCCGGCAACAGTCCTCATTTCACTTACAAACTTTGAACTGTAATTAATATTGAATTTCATATGTTCAAAACTCACATTAAAGGCAACCTGATGTTTGGGGATATATGGTATCTCATCTCCGGTTTTAACACTTCCCCATGGGTCGAATTCACTTTCAAAATCGTTCTGGAAAGTTGCATTGGTATACGTGTAGATAAAAGAAATTGGAAGGCCATATGGTGATTTCCCCTTCCCTAATGGATTGTATACCATTTCATATTCGAGTCCATAAATTATTGATTCCCCGCCATTGAACTGTTCCCCGGAACCTGACCCACCACTTGAAGCCATATCCGATCCAAGCAGGTTCTGGTAATCGTTATAATAAAAAACGGATTGCAGGGAAAGAGTTGGAGAAGAATACCGGATCCCGACTTCATAATTTACACTGATCTCAGGTTCAGTATCCTCCCTCATGCCTGGGGGCGAAAATCCTTTGTGTATCCCAAGGAATGATGACAGGTTCCCGGAAATAGCATAATCAATGCCAATACCGGGTATAAATATGTCAGTCTTATGATCCGTATAAGAAACATCATCTCCTTTCCGGTCAGGATCACTTTTACCATAATTTTCCTTTTCATATTTAATATTTTCATATCGAAGACCCGGGATGACGGTTAATTTCTGAAACTTGAACTTATATTGGATAAAAGAAGCAATGGCTTTAGCATCCAGTATATAATTGCTTTCTGTACCCGGTATCCCCGGGTCGGTCAACAACATTGTCCCTTCCTGCATTTTGAATTTATCCACCCACTGATACCTGTCCATCTGGTCACGGTGCAGTCGTATTCCCAGTTCAATCTCATTATCGACCCTTGCTCCAGGAAATGTAAGCCCAATGATTGATTCAATACCTTCGAGAAAGTATGACCTGTTATTCGCCTTTACTGATAAGGCATCATCCACAGTCGATGTAGATCCCCGAATAATATCCATTTCATTGTTATAGGTTTCCGGATTGTTCAGGATCTTTGAAATACTTATATCCCCTGTTGAATCATTGGCTTTGACTTTATCCAGCTTGTACCAGTTCCTTTCAAAATTACTACGGTATACAGTTGTTGTTATATCCAGGAACCTGGCAGGTTGTACGGCATACCTGATATGCCATTGGTTCTGCTCATTTACCATATTATCCGCTTGGGAACCGGCATATCTTCTATAAGGATTATCCTCAAAGTCCTCATCAGTCAGGCCAAGATAGGTTTCGCTGGAATTCTCTTTAGCCATTCCAATCTTAAAGGATAAAGCTTGATATACTTTTGCATCAGGATCGGAGTGCACCCGAAACTTGGCCAGATAATCCTGTGTATTGAACCCGGTATCCCCACCATTATCGAGGTCCTTAAATCCGTCGCTGTTGGCCAGAAAGGATTCGACCATAAATGCAACATTTTTAAACGAGGCGCCCGCATTGGCATGAACATTATAAAATCCATGAGAGCCGGCAAAAAGATTTACATTGGCATCAAATTCATTGGGAATAGGTGTGCTGTTAAAATTGATCGCGCCTCCCGTCGTGTATGGGCCATATTTAATCTGACTGGATCCTTTCCTGATTTCTATTCCTGACATACGGCCTGATGTTGGGAAGTAATATGCTGCCGGTGCCGCATAGGGTGCCGGTGCGACAAGTATACCGTCTTCCATCAAGGTAATCTTTGAGCTTCTCTCAACTCCTGTACCTCTCATCCCGATATTGGGTCTTAGCCCAAAACCATCTTCTTCCTGAATGATCATCCCGGGTACATTTCTTAAAACCCGGTTGATATCGGTATTATTGAATTTATTAAGTTCTATTTGTGACAGATAATGCGCTGATCCAACAATATCCTTGACACCGGAGGTCCCGGCAACCAGTGAAACGCGGTTAACTACTACCCCCTCAAGGACTTTTATGGATTCTGTAAGCGGGACTTCAATGTTACTGGTCTTTCCAGGTTCTATTTGAACCTCTTTCCTGATGGATTCATAACCAATAACACTAACCTTTAATACAACTTTACCGGATTCGAGATTTTCCAGAGTAAAATGACCTGATCCATCACTGAATGTTCCGACACTAAGGCCCTCGATCATGATATTGGCTCCTGGTAAACCTGTATTTGATCCTTTATCATATATCTTTCCCTCCAGGTTACCATCTTTAGCACACACATTTTTTCCAAACAGAAATATGGAAATCATCAAGCATAAAAATTCTCTCATTGTTGAAATTTTAAAAAGTAGCAGAAAATATTTGCACAATATTAATTCTTATTTAGACTTAGTCCAAATAAAAATACATGACAGATATCATGTTTTCGATCATTGATTACTGTAGAATCCGGAATGGGGAAAAAACATAAAAACAGTTATGAAGCCGCAACAAATCAATCCGGATCTTGATATAAAAAACGAAATCCGGGAAGGACCGGTCCATTTACCCCCTAAGGGAATTATAGGTAAACGTTAATAAAATAGAATTCCTAATCGGATTGAGGAATTACATTTAAACTATCAAAAAATAGAAACCCGGGATAATCTAAGTAGGATTTTTAAACTGAAAAATGATCCGGTCAATTAAAAGAGAAAGGAACAGGGGGAGGACGATCCCTGTTCCTTATTAAAAAATACTGAATTGTAAAAAAACCAAATACAAAGCACTCATTAACACCATATTAATGAATCCTCACATTATTAACACTAATCAACATTATCATGCAAAAACTTATTGTTACCCAGGATCTGGTTATCGTCATTCAGATTATACCTGGATACCTCATGTTCTGATGAGTGGGGAACATCCTGGAGCTTTACCTTTTTTCTAAGGTATGCCGGCATATCCCATTTCTCCTTGTACTCATCTTCGGAAACATTGTAGTTCTTCACCTTTTTTAATTTTTCAGATCTTTCCTTAGCCTGAAGAAGTAAACGCTCTTTCTTTTCATCCAGCTCTTCACTTTCAGTGACCATATTATTATCTATTTCCTGTGCTGACTGACTGACCGGTGAGTTAAGATCCACAAGCTCTTCCTGCTGAGGGCCTTCCTCTTCCTCCATAGGTCTCCTGGCAGGAGGTTCAAAGGCATATCCCCGCTCCATGGTTGGATTTTCTTTTTCTTCAGGCGCCACAGGCATCTCATTTCGTTCAGATTTCAACAATTCTTCATCAAAAAGTTTTATCTGCTTGCTTGATTCCAGGTCAATAATCTTTTTACGTTCCTCATAGGAAATATCATTTGTTGGCGTATCAAATCCGGTTGCTATAACAGTAACATTTATAGCATCTCCCAGATTTGGATCTACACCGTGCCCGAATATCATCTCTGCCTCTTCACCTGCCCTTTCCTGTATGTAATCGGTGATTTCTGCAAGCTCGTCCATTTGTAGCTCAGCTTCTACTCCGGAAGTGATGGATAACAATATCTTCTTAGCACCCAGGATATCAGTATTGTTCAGCAATGGTGAAGAGATGGCAATTTCTGCTGCTTTCAGGGCCCTTTGCTCCCCGGAGATTGTTGATGAACCCATAACTGCGGCACCTGAATCATTCATTACCGTTTTAACATCTTCAAAGTCAACATTTACGTAGCCAGATACTGTAATGATCTCCGCAATTCCTTTTGCCGCTGTGGTCAATACATTATCGGCCTCAGCAAATGCCTTGGTTACAGGCAAATTACCATAGATTTCACGTAATTTATCATTGACAATTACAAGAACCGTATCACAATTTTCCTTTAGCTCTGCTATTCCGGTGTCGGCAATAAATGACTTCTTCTTGCCTTCGAATCTAAAAGGTTGAGTAACTATCCCGACAGTCAGGATATCCAGGTCTTTAGCAACACGTGCGATTATTGGAGCAGCTCCGGTACCAGTTCCTCCACCCATTCCAGCTGTTATAAATACCATTTTTGTGTTTTCGCTGAGCAGGTTCCTGATCTCTTCCTTGTTTTCAAGGGCTGCATCCTTCCCAACCTCAGGATTAGCACCTGCACCCAAACCTTCAGTCAATGTGGTTCCAATCTGCAGTTTACTTGGTACCGGGCTGCTCTGTAAGGCCTGTAGGTCGGTATTGCAAATAACAAATTCGACCCCTTTTATTCCCTGATTGTACATATGATTGACAGCATTGCTGCCACCTCCACCTACACCAATAACTTTTATAATTGATTTATGGTGGGCCGGTATGTCAAATTCAAATGAATTCATAGTATTGTCCTCCATTTAGTTTCATTTTTAGTTAATAATCCTGCCTGTCATCAACATCGTCAATCAACAGGCTTTTGGTTTTTTCTATAATATTAGTAAAGAATTTTGTTCCTGTGTTTTTCTTATCTCCCCTGTATTTATTTGAAGAAGATTCGGATTTACCCTGAGATTCCATGTATCTGTTTTCGCGGTCATCCAGGGCTTTAAATCCTGATAACACCAATCCAAGGGTAGTCGCGAACATGGGGCTCTTAACAGCGTCTATTTTACTTTTACCCAGATGTTCATTCGGATAACCTATCCTGGCTTCCATACCTGTCATGTATTCCACGAGCTGCTTCAGGCAACCCATCTGAGCCCCACCTCCCGTAAGGATGATACCTCCGGCAAGCTTATTTTCGTATCCTGAGGTAATGACCTCCGCATGAATAAGTTCAATGATCTCTCCCAGCCGGGCTTCAATAATATGAGCCAGATTTTTTATAGAGATCTCTTTGGGTGGCCTGTTCTTTAAACCAGGTATGGAAACAATCTCATTTGGATTAGCTTCCTCTGCAATTGCTTTCCCAAATTTGGTCTTAAGCAATTCTGCCTGATGATGCATAACCAGGCATCCCTGTTTAATATCGGAGGTGATAATATTTCCGCCAAATGGAATGACTGCTGTGTGGCGAATAATATTCTCATGAAAAATAGCAATATCAGTAGTGCCACCCCCAATATCAACAAGACATACACCGGCTTCTTTTTCTTCTTCGCTTAATACGGAAAGTGAGGAAGCTAAAGGCTCAAGGATCAGGTTCTCAATTTCCAGTGCAGCCCTCTTGACACATTTATTTACATTATTTATGGCATTGGTCTGTGCGGTGATAACATGGAAATCCGCTTCAAGTCTTACTCCAGACATTCCTACCGGATCCATGATCCCATCTTCGAAATCAACATAATAATCCTGCGGCATTACATGAATGATCTCGCTTCCCGGAGGGGTAACCGTCCGGTACATATCATTGGTTAATCTGTTAATGTCCTCAATTGTTATTTCATCATCGGAGGTATTCCTTGTAATGCCCCCATGATGAATAGCACTTTTGATATGCTGGCCGGCAATACCAACATTAACTACACGAATATTGATCCCGGATTGTTCTTCGGCTTCTTTCATGGCTGTTTCTATTCCATGAATGGTTTTATCGATGTTGGTAACAATCCCTCTTATTACCCCGTCCGAAACAGCCTTGCCCATTCCGAGGACCTCGAGTTTACCGTATTCGTTTTTTCGACCAACAATTGCACATATTTTTGTGGTGCCAATGTCTAGTCCTACGATAATTTTATCTTTTCCCATGTTATATTATTTTATTCACATATTATTTGATGCTCGTACTCCAGATTTACCCTTGCATAATGGTTCCAACCTTTATGGGGTAATATTTTCTTGTAGAAATATCTCAGTTTTATTAATTTCTCATTAATATCTTCAGCTTTTCCGAACTCAATGTATTGTTTGGTAACCTGAGGATAAAGAATGATATCTCCTTTCCTGTCAATGTTCAATTGTGTTATCTGCGCTTTCCAGAAGTAATCCTTATTGATGAAATTAACCATTTCAAAAAGTGGTTGATAGACCGAATCAGCCAATAAGTTCCCTGAAGTAACTTTATCCAGGTAGTCGCCACTGATCAGCAAAACCCGGGGTGTATATTTATCAGAAGTTGAAATAACTTTCCCTGATTCGCATATATAACTATCTGGCTTATCTGGCCGGATGATCCTGGCAATTGGTTTACATAATGATATTTCAATAGTCAGGTTTCCAGAAAGGTCTTTAAAAGCCTGGGTGGTGGAAACGTATTCATGTTGTCTTACCCTGTTTTCAATAGCTTTCAGATCAATATCGGCATAATCGCTGCCTATGATAAAGTCGCTATTATCTGCAGTGATCAAATTAGAGATCTCTTCCTTACTCAGGAAATAATTATTGCCCTCATCATGGATCATGATGTTAAGCTCCTGGATCTTTTTATAGTCCTGTTTCCTTTCCACAAAGGCAATTGCGGAAAAGGCAAGTACAACAAGTACAACCAGCTTTATTTCGCTTCGTATGTTAATTCTCAGAAATTTCATATTTCGTCGACAATAATATTTTTATAGGTCCTACCAATTGGTCGATATCTCCAGCACCAATCGTAACTAGTATATCAAGATCTCTTTCATCAAGCTCTTCGATCACATCTACCTTGCTGCAGAGGGATTTCTTTTCGATATGCATCTTTTCAAGGATCATTTCTGGCCCGATCCCCTTAATGGGCTTCTCCCTGGCCGGATATATATCCATTAATAATACTTCATCGGCTAAGTCAAGCGCTTCTGCAAATTCAGCCGCAAAATCCCTTGTACGCGTGTATAAATGGGGCTGGAATAGTGCTGTTATTTTATGCCCTTCATAAATCGCCCTGATTGAACTGAGTAATGCTTTGATCTCTTCTGGATGATGGGCATAGTCATCTATAAATACAAGATTATCCGTATATAAAATATATTCAAAACGTCTTTTTATTCCCCTGAATGAGGATAAGGCCGCCTTTATGGCTGATCCATCGATACCCATTCTCAAACAAACGGTGATGGCAGCAATTGCATTTTCTATATTGTGAAACCCGGGCAGCGACAAAGGAATATTTTCAATCGATTCTGCAGGGCTATAATAATCAAACCGAACTTCTTCTTTTTCCAATCGTATATTTTCAGCCCGAATTGGGATATGGCTTAATCCATATTCCATGACCTTAATATCAGGCCTTTCTCCCGGAATTATCTTTTCATATAATCCTTTATAAATGATTAGTGTGCCTTTGTTTTTCAGCTTATTTATAAAGTCGCTGAAGCCTTTCTGCATTTCAGAAAATTTCCCGTAAATATCGAGGTGATCTGGATCCACAGCTGTGACTACCTCAATATCCGGGCTTAAGGTCAAGAACGAGCGATCGTATTCATCAGCTTCAACAACGATATTGAGCGATTGACCACTTTTTTCATTGATGACCAGGTTTGTTTCATAACCTTGAAGGATACCGCCGAGAAACGCCACCATATTCTGATTATTTTCTTTTAATATGTGGGCTATCAATCCGCTCGTAGTGGTCTTACCATGGGTTCCTGCCACAGCAATGGTGAAGCCTTGCTTGGTGATGGATCCCAATACCTCTGAGCGTTTCCTGAGCGTATATTTGTGGTCTTTAAAATAGTTCAAAATCTCACTGTCAGAAGGAATCGCAGGAGTAAAGACCACCAGGGAAGCTTTGGGCTCGTCCGTAATTTTTTCAGGAATAGAAGATGAAAAGTCTTCATAGGATACTTCTATCCCTTCTTCCTGGAGCAGGTGGGTAAGAGGGGTTTCCGTACGGTCGTATCCTGCTACAAATTTACCCCGCCTTTTAAACCATCGGGCAAGGGCACTCATTCCGATACCACCAATACCTACGAAATAAATTCCATATTTACTATCCAGATTCAATTTAACAATTTTTCAATTTCGTCCGCAATTTTTTCAGTTGCGCCTGTGAGTGCCAAACGCTTTATATTGGCGCTCAGATGCTGCATTTTTTCTTTATCCTTTAAAATTTTTAATACTGTATCGATCAATTTTTCCGGGGCTTCATGATCCGTTATCAGAATGGCTGCATTGTTGGATGTCAATGCCTCTGCATTTTTCGTCTGATGGTCTTCAGCCACATTCGGAGAAGGGATCAGCACAACCGGCTTACCAACAATTGTAAGTTCCGATATGGATAAAGCTCCCGCCCTGGAAACAATGATGTCTGCCATGGCATAAGCAAGATCTATCTCTCGCAGGAAGTCATACATACGCAATCTGCTTACATCGTAGCTCTTCATCTTCTGTTCATAATCATCGTAATATATCTTCCCGATTTGCCATACCAGTTGAACATCTTCATCAATGATCTTCTGGATCTCATTAAATACACTGATATTTACTGTCCGTGCTCCTAGGCTGCCCCCCATAACAAAAACAGTCTTTTTATCCTGATTAAAATTGAAGAATTTGAGCGCTGCTGCTTTCCGGTTATCAATATCCAGAATATCTTCCCTGACTGGATTGCCCGTCTTTATGATCTTTTCCTTTGGAAAAAATCGTTCCATATTATCATAGGCTACACAGATTTTATCAACCTTTTTAGCCAATAACTTATTGGTAATTCCTGCATAAGAATTCTGTTCTTGGATAAGTGTAGGGATTCGAAAAAAACTGGTTGTCCATAACAAAGGACCTGAGGCGAAACCGCCGACTCCAACTGCAACATCCGGTCGAAATTTAGCTATAATAACGTACGATTGAACCAAACTAATCAGCAATTTTAAAGGAAATAAAAGGTTCGTAATTGAACGTTTACGTCGAATCCCACTTATCCAAATTCCTTTTATCGGAAATCCTGCCTCAGGGACCTTCTGCATCTCCATTTTACCTTTAGCGCCGACAAAAAGGATTTCGATGTCCGGCATCCTTTCTTTAAGCTTATTGGCAATTGCAATTGCAGGGTAAATATGGCCCCCGGTGCCTCCACCACTGATTATAACCCGATATTTAGTTTCTTTATATTTCAAGCTGCTATGCTGCTTTTGGTACATTTTTAATATTTCCTGACCGGCCTCCAAATTCTTCTATTTCACCCCGGCTTACACTCAGTATAATCCCCAGGGCTAATCCTGTGAAGAGAAGGGAGGTCCCCCCCATACTTACCAGTGGCAAGGGCAGTCCTGTAATAGGTACCAATCCCACCGCTACTCCCATATTGATCATGGCTTGCAGGACAAGGGCAAAGCACAATCCTGCCGATAGCAGTCCTCCGAATGCCCTGTCGCTTTTTGAGGCTGTGATTATCCCACGCCATAGTAAAGCCAGGTAGAGAACAACAACCGCCAATCCTCCAGCCAATCCATATTCTTCAATGATGATGGCATATATAAAATCAGAATATGGATGCGGGAGAAAATTCCTTTGATCGCTATTGCCCGGCCCTTTGCCGGTAATTCCTCCTGTAGCAATCGCGATATAGGATTGCTTTGCCTGGAAAGGGATCTCTGTCGGATCAAGGTAATCTTTAAGCCGGCTTACAACCGTTTCTCCACGTTGTCCAATCGAAAAAGCCAAGGCTCCGGCGAGAATTCCAACAAGTACAAGCAATGCAAGGTATTTAACCGGCACCCTGCCTATGAAAAGAATAAGCAGACAAGTAATCAGCAATAAAGTGGCAGAGGAGAAATCAGTTAACGCAATAAGACCACAAATTAGTCCACACCATAACAACATGGGAATAAGAGTATCCTTTAGATCGTCTATATGTTGCTGGCGTTTCGATAACATGGCTGCCAGATTAATGATCAATGCGAGTTTTGCAAGGTCAGAAGGTTGAAATACCTGGTTTATGATGGGTATAGTAAGCCACCTTGACGCTTCATTTATGGTAATCCCGAATTTCCACGTGATCAATAACAATGGAACAGAGATCCATAAGAACAACCTGGATATCCTGGAATAATACCTGTAATCAATTTTATGCGCGATCCACATGGCCATAAAGCTTAACAGGACAAGCAGGCTATGCTTCAACAGGTAATATTCAGTATTACCTCCCATATGACGATAGGCAAGAGTTCCCGTTGCGCTATAAACAACGAATATGCTGAGAACAGACAATAGAATCACAATGAACCAGATTATTGGATCACCCTTTAAATGTTTTTCTATAAATGTCCTGTACATATATCTATATTTTTGCTGCTTTATTGATCAATTTATATACCGCATCTTTAAACTTATTTCCCCTGTCAGCATAGTTTCTAAACAAGTCAAAACTGGCACAAGCGGGGGAAAACAAAATCACATACCCAGGGCCGGCCAGATTAAATGCATTCCTCACTGCCCTGCGTATATCTATAGTTTCCCTGATATCCTGAATATGGCCTTTAAAGGCATCTACTATCTTCCTGTTATCCTTGCCAAGGCATATTATTCCCTTTACCTTATCTTTTACATGCGACAGCAAAACTTCATAATCATTACCCTTATCCACTCCACCAGCGATCCATATAATGGGCCTGTCATAACTTTCCAGTGCTTTAATAGTAGCATCGAGGTTCGTGGCTTTGGAATCATTAATGAAAGCTATATCCTGAAACTCAGCTACTTTCTCCAACCTGTGTGGCACATTATTGAAAGACTTGAGTGCTGACCGGACCTTCCTGTCTGACACATTTAATACCTTCGCTATCATAACACTGGCCATAGCATTAACCATGTTGTGCGGGCCGGTTAGATTTATAGAGCCCATATTAACTTTAAACTCACCAGCATCTCTCACGGGCAGGGAGAATCTCAAATAATTTTCATTCATCCTTGCATTGATCTCAGGAATCTCATGCAAGGCCATCCCTAATTTTCTTGGTTGGATATAATGTTCTTCCAGGTAATTATTGATCACGTCATCTTCTTTAAAATAGATGAAGATATCATCCTCAGTCATTTTATTGAGGATCCTGAATTTAGACTCTATATAATTGTTAAAGTCGTTATCGTACCGGTCCAGGTGATCAGGCGTAATATTAAGTAATACAGCAATATCAGCTTTAAAGTCTTTTATATGATCCAGCTGGAAACTGCTGATCTCTAATACGAAATAGTCGAACTTATCTTCAATGACTTCCTTGGAAAAGCTGAACCCAATATTTCCGGCAAGGGATACATTAAGCCCTGCCTGATTCAAAAGATAATAAGTAAGCAGGGATGTAGTGGTCTTCCCGTTAGTTCCTGTAATTGCTATTATTTTGGCATTGGTATACCGGAAAGCAAATTCTATCTCAGAAATAACTGGAATCTTTTTCTTTAGTAATTTTTGAATTATAGGTACATGATCTGGTATTCCTGGACTTTTTACTACTTCATCTGCAGTTAAAAGATAATTCTCATCATGTTGTCCTTCTTCGTGCGGGATGGAGTTCTTGAATAGTATATCTTTATATTCAGGCAGAATATTACCAGAATCAGAAACAAAAGGGATAAGCCCCTTAGCCTTAGCCAAGAGAGCCGCTCCTATTCCGCTTTCACCTGCTCCTAATATGACTATTCTTTTTCCATCCATTTTACCTGAGCTTTAAGGTTGCTAAGGTCAGGATCGCCAGCAATATGCCAACAATCCAGAACCGTGTGACTATTTTTGCTTCATTCATGTCTTTTTTCTGATAATGGTGATGCAATGGCGCCATCCTGAATATTCGCCTTCCCTCACCATATTTTTTCTTTGTATATTTAAAATAGGACACTTGCATTATCACTGATAAATTCTCTATCAGGAAGATTCCACATAGCAAAGGGATCAGCAATTCTTTTCTTATTGTCAGTGCCAGAACCGCAATGATACCACCCAGGGAAAGGCTTCCGGTATCGCCCATAAATATCTGTGCCGGGTACGCATTATACCATAGGAATCCTATGCATGCTCCAACGAGTGCTGTACAGAAAATCACAAGTTCTCCAGCATTCGGTATATACATTATATTGAGATAATCCGAGATGATCACGTTACCTGATATATAGGCGAGGATAGCCAGTGTCATAGCAATTATACCGGTAGTACCTGCCGCGAGGCCATCTAGCCCGTCTGAGATGTTAGCGCCATTGGATACAGCTGTAATTACTACTATCACCACAAGAATATAGATAATGCTGGTATAGGCATCGGGAAGGAATGGTAAATTATAATCGAATTCGTTGTTCTTAAAAAAAGGGACCGTTGTAATAGTGGATTGAATGTCCTGATAACCAATCACCACTTCGTTTACACCATCCTGCTGTACGAAATCCTTCGTAAATTCCCTGACAACAACATCATCATCATAAAACAGCGTAAGACCTACGATCAATCCCAATCCAATTTGCCCAACTATTTTAAATTTTCCCCTTAAACCCTTTTTGTTTTTCCTGAACACCTTAATATAATCATCCAGAAATCCTATGACACCCATCCACAAAGTAGATATAAGCAAAAGAATGATATAGATATTGTCCAACTTGGCGAAAAACAGGGTGGGTAACAGGATGGCCATTAAGATCATCAATCCACCCATAGTGGGCGTTCCTTTTTTCTCCATTTGTCCATCCAGACCAAGATCTCTTATGCTTTCTCCTACCTGATACTTTTTTAACATGTTAATAATCCTTTTACCAAAGAAAATGGTAATCAATAAAGACAGAACTGTTGCCATTCCAGCTCTGAAGGTGATATACTGAAACACCCCTGCTCCTATCAGGTCAAATTCTTTATCCAGATAATTAAATAAATAATAGAACATTTCTATTTATCCATTAACTCTAACATTTCTTTGAGGATCAATCGATCATCAAAATCAAATCTTTCCCCTTTTATTTCCTGGTATTTTTCATGTCCTTTCCCGGCAACCAGGATCAGGTCCTTTTCCTCGGCCATACTGCAAGCCAACTTAATAGCTTCCCTTCGGTCTGCCTGCGTAAGGGTCTTTTTATAATTGACAGGGCTCACACCCTGTTTCATTTCACTAATAATATCCTCAGGATCTTCATTCCTGGGATTATCGGAGGTGAAGATCACTTTATCGCTAAACAGACAGGCGATTGATGCCATCTCAGGTCTCTTTTCCCTGTCCCTGTTTCCTCCACAGCCAATTACTGTAATCAATTTTTCATTTCCTGTCCGCAAACCATCCAATGTGGTCAGAATATTTTTTAATGCATCAGGGGTATGCGCATAATCAACAATTGCAAAAATTCCAGATTCAGGATAAACCATCTCAAACCTACCGGGGATCTTTCCTATCCCTGACATTTCCTGAATCACATCATTTGGATCCTCTCCCAGAAGGTTGGCGATGGCATAGGAAACAAGAATGTTATATGCATTGAATTCTCCTACCAACGGGAACCAGGCATTTGTTCCATTTATCTCAAGCTCGAATCCCTCCATGGTATTGGTCAACAGCCGACCTTTGAAATCAGCTGGATTCCGAATACCGTAAGTCTCCACTTTTGCAGAAGTATTCTGAACCATGACCTTACCCCTTTTATCATCGATATTAGTCAGAGCCTTTGCACTCTTCTTTAGATTATCGAACAGATGTTTCTTGGCCTTTATATAGGCATCGAAAGAACCATGGTAATCCAAATGATCGTGTGTTATGTTGGTAAACACTCCAATATCAATATCCAATCCGGAGATCCGTTTTTGTTCAATAGCGTGAGAGCTGGCTTCAATAAAACAATGGGTGCATCCGCTTTTAACCATTTCCCTGATCAGCTTGTTCAGCTGCAAAGCATCAGGAGTAGTATGAGTAGCATTTATTACCTGTCCTTTGATCTTATTTTCTACAGTAGAGATCAATCCGGTATTATAACCAAGATTTGAGAAGAGTTGATGCAGTATGGTTACTGTAGTGGTTTTTCCATTGGTTCCTGTGACTGCAACCAACTTCAATTGCTCTGAAGGATTGCCGTAGAAATTGGATGCAATCATTCCCAGCGCTTCAGCACTGTTGCTCACATTTACAAAGGTCACATTGGCCGGTCTGTGTTCCGGCATTTTATCGCAAACGATGGCAATGGCACCTTTTTCAATCGCACTATTTATGTAATCATGACCATCGGATTGTGTGCCTTTAATGGCGACAAAAAGATCACCAGAACTGACCAGTCTTGAATCAAATTCAATTTTGTTGATGTCGATTTTCATATCGCCTGCGGTGGCGACGAGTGATACTTTATACAATATGTCTTTCAACAGACTCATTATCCCAGATCAAGGTATATTTTACTTCCTTTAATAGCTTTCTTTCCAGGGTTTGCTGATTGTTTTTTCACCCGCCCGATTCCACTGTACCTGACCTCCAATCCCTGGTTTTCCAATATATAAATAGCATCCCTCAGGCTCATTCCAACGACATCCGGAACCAGCCCATTCCTGGGATCATTTGAAACCCAATTCACATAATTGGTCTCAGTCTTTGTCTTCACCCATTCTTCCCCGGATTTTTTATGATTGGAAACACCGAGCTGGTTGCATATCATGGTCAGGTCCTCCAGATTTCCTGACCGTATAACCGGGAAGATTGTTTCATCCACAAATAAATTATCAGGCATTGGTGGATGCATCTGAAGGTTACTGGCATAAATTTTATCGGCAATCTCCTTAAAAACTGGTGCCGCAACATCGCTTCCATACTGCCTGTATCCTTTTGGATTATCAATCACCACAATACAAGAGTACATAGGTGCTTCAGCAGGGAAATAACCCACAAATGAAGTATAGTATTTTTTTGTATACCGACCATTGATCAATTTCTGTGAGGTCCCGGTTTTACCGGCAATAGGATAATGACTGTGCCGGATGTTGGAGGCTGTTCCATCCAGGACTACCTCTCTAAGAAGCACTTTTACTTCCTCAAGTGTTTTATCTGAACAGATCTTTTTGTTTAGCACAATTGAATCGAATGTCTTGACAGGCTGGCCGGCTTTCATGGTAGCCTTTACAATAACCGGTTGGATCATTTTACCATTATTGGCAACGGCATTATAGAAGGTCAAGGTCTGCAGTGGAGTCATGGTCAGTTCATGCCCTATCGACATCCAGGGTAAGCTTACACCACTCCAGGTTTTATCGGTTGTCTCTTTTATATAGGGATGTCCTTCCCCAATCATTTGAAATCCTATAGGTCGCCCAAGACCCATCCCCTTAACGTAATCAATATATCGTTGTGGATTGGTTCCGAAATGTGCATATACAAGTTTGGAAATGGCGATATTACTTGATTTTGCAAAGGCCTCTTTAACGGTGATCTTACCGAATCCACCCGGTTTGTGGTCAGGCATGGTCCGGTCATAGTATTGATATTCTCCTTCACCGGTCTCAACGCTATCTTCAAGTGAAATATTAGTCTCTTCCAGAAGGGCAATCATAGAGGCCAGTTTAAAGGTTGATCCCGGTTCAGTGAGGCCCTGGCTACCAACAGCATAATTATATCTTTCAGCGTATCCGCCTGAGCCGGTCTTGCTAAGATTGGAGATCGCTTTTATTTCACCTGTATGTACTTCCATAACCACAACACAACCATAATCTGCATCGTGCTCTTTAAGTGCTCCAAGAAGCGCATCCTGGGAAACATCCTGTAAATTAACATCTATGGTCGTCATTATATCAAGCCCATTCTCTGGCCTGATCTCTGTACCATCATATACCTGTCGCCATCTTCCACCAGCTACCTTTCTGAAAAGTGCTTCACCATCGCTACCAGCAAGGTAATGATTAAAACTATATTCAAGACCGGCACCTTCATTGCTCTGATTCACATATCCAATGGTTCTGTATCCCAGGTAAGAAAACGGATGGAACCGTTTATCGACCTTTTCAAAGATCACGCCCCCTTTCATCCGCCCATGACGGAAAAGGGGCCAACTAGCCATCTCTTTTTTGTCCTGGTAAGTGATCTCCTCGGAATTGATCACAAGATATTCCCGTCCCTTCAATCTTGCTGCCTCGATCATTCGTTTATAATCAGAGGATCTTTTATCCCTAAAGAACTTGCTTAAACGAATACATAGCGAGTCAATGTCTTTCTTGAAGATGTTGTCTTCAGAAACACAGGGATCCAATGCGACCTTATAAAATGGCAGGGAGGTGAGCAGCAAGCTTCCGTTATCAGAATAGATATTTCCACGTGTAGCTTTAATCGTCTTATACTGTAATCCGATTTCATCTGCCAGGGTTTTCCACCTCTCCCCTTCCATAACCTGCAGATTCAGGATACGGTATCCTATTGCAAGGCCGAATATCAAAAAGGCCAGGAACGCAACCCGCACACGCAGCAATATGGATTTTCTAATATTCACTTTCTGATATTACAATTTTTACCGGGGGTGTTTCATTCTCAACAAGCCCTATTTTATTTACTTTTTTAGCTACCTCTGATTGTTTGCTTGAAAACATATAATCAGCTTTCAAAGAGGTATAATCAGCCCGGAGTTCCTCTACTTCTATTTCCAGCTTTTCAATTTCCCGGGTAGTTTTCTCTGAAAAATGGTTGTTACCAATGTAGAAAATGGTAATAAACGTGATAAAAAGGATCTGCGGGATATATTTTAAAGGTATCCCTTCCTTCAGTAAGCGGTCAAGGTTAAAAACATTCCCAATCCAGGTAAATACGCTGCCCTTCCCTGAAATGCTCCCGTTTTTAACTTTATAGGTATTGTTCGCCATAATTCAGATTTTTTCTGCTATTCTTAACCTGGCACTCCGCGCCCTGTTGTTTTCCCTGATTTCAATATCTGAAGCCATAATCGGCTTTCTGGTGATTGCTTTAAATGGCTTTTGAGTGTTCCCGTAAAAATCTTTTACCTCTCTTCCCTCAAAACTTCCCGTATTGATAAAGTTTTTTATTAATCTGTCCTCCAGGGAATGGTAGGCCATAATCACGAGGCGTCCGCCACTTTTCAAAAGATCGACTGATTGATTTAGCAGATCTTTAAGTGCACCCAACTCATCATTTACTTCAATCCGCAACGCCTGAAAAACCTGAGCATAATATTTATTTCGCTTATTGGCAGGCACAAAGCTCTTAAGAATATTTACCAATTCACCTGTTGTATGAACAGGTGCCTCAATTCGTGCCCGTATTATATTGTCTGCCAAAGTTCTGGCGTTTCTTATTTCACCATAGTTTCCCAGAAGAAGCTGAAGGTCCCGTCTGGGATATGTATTAATTATCTTTTCCGCTGATAATTCCTGGCTTCTGTTCATCCTCATGTCGAGCATCGCATCAAATCTTGTAGAAAATCCCCTCTCTGCCTCATCAATCTGGTGGGATGACACACCCAGGTCTGCCAAAAGACCATCCAACTTCTCTATCCCTTCTAACTTCAGAAACCTGCTCAGATACCTGAAATTTGAATCAATGAATGTAAATTTCCCTGAGTCAAACTGTTCTGCATTATTTCTTGCCTCTTCATCCTGGTCAACTCCAAATAGCCTGCCTGTTGTCAATTGCTTGATCACCTCTCGGCTATGTCCTCCTCCACCAAATGTTGCATCTACATAAATCCCATCAGGCTTAATGCTCAACCCTTCAATACATTCACTAAGCATTACTGGAACATGGTAATCCTTCATAGGCATTATATGTCAAGATACTTCTGTACGTGATCCGAAAACTCATTCTGATTGTCATACAGTTGTTCCTTGTACAGCTCAGGATTCCATAGCTCCACTTTATTGCCCATTCCAACAATAACTACCTGCTTCTCCAGTTGAGCATAATTCAGCATTTGCTTTGTTATTAAAAAACGACCGGAATTATCCAGTTCGACTACAGTGTTTCCCCTGAAAAAATTCCTCTGCAATTTCCTGTAGTCTGGATTGAACTCACTCAGACCGGCCACCTTAGCATATAGCTTTTTAAACTCAAGTATTGGATACACTATCAGACATTTTTCGAATCCCAGGCCAACAACCAGCTCATTGCCAGAGGTTTCAGGCAAACCATTTTTGATGCGGGCAGGAAGTACAAGCCTTCCTTTAGCATCCAGTTTACACTCATATTCGCTTGTGAAAAATGTCATTAGTCAATCCATTCGTTCTGAACAGCTACAAATATAGAAAAACATATGGCAAAACCAACCACTTTATGCCACTTTGTCCCACTTTGCCCAAAAAATATAAAAAAATGAATATAAATACTATATCTATATAAAAATTTTAAGGTAAAATGTCGTGGCAATTGCACTAAAGGCATAAAACATTGTACTTATCAAATAACTTTTAAAAAAATGTCTCGTTTAACTGATTTATATATCCTGAAAAACGGATGTAATTTGTCAGTTTAAACACCATTCAAATAAGTGGGGAGTTGTGGGTATATTAGTATGGAAACCTGGCATATTTGATACACGGAGTTCTGGGATATTAATACAAGTTGAATTTACGCTTATAATCTAAGAGGAATGTTGGTATATTTGAATCCTTACACTATCAAACTATGTTAAAAAAAATTTCTTATGGGGTCGGCCTGATACTCATCCTGATATCCTGTCAACCCAGACCTAGTGCTGAACGTTTCAACGAACCTTCAAATGGTATGTGGCGAGGCATTATTCATACACAAGAACAGGAACTTCCTTTTAACTTCAGCATAGCAAAGGATGACAAGAATCAAATCCAGGTAAGCCTGATAAATGGGGAAGAGAAAATCCTTATCGATGAGGTAAGGATTGAGGGTGATTCAATATACATGCCCATGCATATTTTTGATGCAGACCTTGTGGCGTACTTCGACGATCAGGAAATGACCGGGTACTGGAGGAAAAACTATGCTGCAGGTTATGTTATCCCTTTTACGGCCAGGCATGGAGAGACATTTCGTTTTATTGATAAGCCATCAGAAAGCAAGGTAAATATTCAGGGACGATGGGAAGTTTACTTTGAAAATAGCTCAGGGAAAAAGCTGGCAGTCGGTGAATTCTATCAAAACGGGCACAATATCAGGGGCACAATTCTTAGGCCTTCAGGTGATTACAGGTACCTGGTCGGAGAGGTTGATGGAAATAAATTATTCATGAGCACTTTTGACGGGGAACATGCCTATTTATTTACGGCTACTATTGATGATGATCAGATCATAGGGGATTATTATTCTGGAAAAACGAGGCATGATTCCTGGAGTGCGACTAGAAATGATGACATTGAACTGACAAATGCACATTCATTAACCTATCTGAAAGAAGGATATGAAACCGTTGATTTTTCCCTACCCGATTTGAACGGAGATCTCGTATCTCTCCAGGATCCCAAATTCCAAAATAAAGTAGTCATTATTCAGATCTTTGGGACCTGGTGCCCTAATTGTATGGATGAAACACGCTTTTTGTCTGACTGGTACCTTAATAATAAGGATAAGGGTGTTGAAATTGTTGCCATTGCTTTTGAACGTAAAGATGATCTTAGCTACGCCAGAACCCGGATAGAGAAATTGACAAGAAGATTTAATGTTCAATATGAATTTTTATTTGGAGGAAAGTCTGATAAAACCTATACCTCCAAAGCTCTGCCAATGCTGAAAGGCAGCGTTTCATTTCCTACCATGATTGTCATTGACAGGTCAAATAAGGTCAGAGATATACATACCGGATTCAGTGGTCCAGGGACCGGAGAATACTACACCACCTTTGTGGAAGATTTCAACATCTTAATGGACGCAATAATCCTGGAATAACGAATAATGATTAACCCCGGAAAACTTGCATGATCTCATCCTGAGTAACATTACCAAAGAAATTTTTGGTGTGGTCCCATTCTATTCTCCGGCCCAATTTTAGAGCCAGCGTACCCATATGTGCTGCTATGGCTTCCTCAAATCCATAATCTATATTACACTTTGGTTGCTTTCCTACCCGAATACTATCCAGCCAATCAGCTATATGTAAATGGGTCACATCAATTCTTTTTCCATTGATAAATGTATACAGCAACCCTTTACTGGCAAAGTATCTTTCCGTTGCAGAGGTAATTGCATCCAATCCCTCTGATCCAGAGGTATAGGATACAATAGGAAGTTCAATATCGATGGTGCCGTCCTTAATGCGGTCAGCATACTTCGTAGACCGTCTGTCGGCATATACCGTTATGGTATTGCCTACCTCCATGGTTGCATCATGTCCCATGATAATATTAGGCCTGTTATATTCATTGGCCAGCGAGGCACTGTACTGGAAGGTCATATCCTTCTCGGGATATTCAAACAGGACATTAAACACATCCGGTACTTCTCTGCCATCCTTGAAAAAATAAATACCCCCGGAAGCATTAACATACTTCGGAATTCCAAGGTTAAGGATCTGGTTTATTGCATCATAATCGTGCGTGAGCAGGTCACCGCTTAATCCGGTACCATAAGCCCAGTATTTTCTCCACCTAAAGAAGTGATCCTTGTTAAAAGGTACTTTGGGTGCGTTTCCAAGGAACATTTCCCAATCGATGGTTTGGGGATTGGCTTTCTCATTGATGGGATATTGCCATGCCCCATTAGGTGAATTCCTGTTGGTATTGGTCTGGACCATGGTAATCGGCCCCAGTACATCCTTTCTAATCAGTTCACTTGCCTTACCATAACTTTCAGTCTGCCTGAACTGATGACCCAGCTGCAATGTGATTCCTGATTTTTTAACGATATCAAGAAGGTCATATGTCTCCTGAACCTTATGCGTAAGCGGCTTTTCGACATATACATGTTTCCCTGCCTTTGCGGCTTCGATAGCCATAGGGGCATGCCAGTGATCAGGTGTAGCAATAATGACAGCATCTATATCTTCTGCATGGACCAACTCCATCCAATTATGATATTTTCTGGCCTTATGTCCATTAATACTTACGGTTTCTAATGCAATTTCCGATTCGACCTCGAATATGTCACACACACCATTGTAAACAATGTTAAGATCATCCTGTTCCAGAAATGTTTTTAAGGCTATATCGTTTCCATTCCTGGCACGTTCCTGCTGGACCTCCATCCAGGCTTCCGTCGCAAATCCGGATGCCCTCACCAACTGTTCGCCACGTATCCCGAAACCTATGATCCCAAGACGGATCTGCTGATCTCTGCCAGCAAGGGATTCAGGACCAGTTGTGCTGGGATCAATATCAATCCCTATTCCTGAAAGCAGGTTGGATTTAAGCTGCCGTTCATATTTTCGTTTTCTATAGGCACCGTATATAGCACCACCAACAAACGGTATGGTGGCAAGACCTTTGACAATATCCCGCCTGGATATTCCAGATCCTTGATCTTCTATGTGTTTGCTTTTTTCTTCGTCTTCCATATTGATTCCTTATTTTTTACTTTTTGCCAGATAAATAAACCGGTCCAAACCAATAATTCTACTGTTGGGAAAATATAAATTAACAGCAATGGCAAAGAATTCTATAATATTTTTATTGATAATAAAATAACTTCCTTCTCCAGGAGCTGTGTATGAAAGTCCTATGAATGGCGGGTGGGAAAGATAATATAGCCCGATCAATAACATTCCGCATAAACTGGTGATCTTTTCAAATAAACCGATCATAAGACATAATCCAATAAGTAGAAGTCCCCAGGCATTCAATACATCCACAACCTTTAAAACAGATGGGTTTGAGGCCAATTCATAAAAAAAACCAGCAAAAAAACCCTTTGAATCCATAAGATAGGCAAGAGAAGACCAATTTGGATTTAGTAGTTTCGACAATCCCTCATAAAAAATATGCCACCCAACCGCTACTCTTAATATAACCAGAATGGAGAGTTGTTTATTCGTATAAGGTAAGGTATTGAATCTGGACAGGTCGTTTTTCATAACAGTTCCTTTAAACAGAAAAATAAATCATGTAAATATAAGCTCTTTTTTACCTCGAGATAAATACTAATACAGGATTTTGAAACCCATTGTTCATTTTTTCTAATAAGTCTGTTTTACAATATAGAAACATTTCTTCGGACAATTTATTTATTTGCAGCAAGATCGGAATTTGCTCTGAACCAAAGCTGAATAGGATTTTTTCTGAAGTCAAATATTCCTGTTCAATACAGAAATCTAAACGCTTAGAGAGACTGATCTGCACTTTAAAAGGGTTGAGATCCGGTATATCTCAGCTTAAATTTTTGTTTGGTCCTGGATAACTGTCTGATTCAGCTTAGAAACGCGATCTATTGTCAAAGTGGCAAAAACGGGATTCATTGTACCTTAAAAACCTGTTCCGCTTCGTACACAAGTGTTCGAATAAGAACAGCAGGATGAATTCAAATTTGTTATAATTAATTGATTTACAGCAAATTAATTTTAATGGTACTGAAATTGCAGATAAGTCCATGGGTGATTGTGGCCATTTCAATCGCCGCCTGAATATTGAAGATATGAGAAAATTAGATATAAGATCAATAGGACGATATTTCAACGTACAGAAAATAGCCGCTTTGTTTTTTGTACTTCTGATCCTCACAGCCTATAGTATAACAATCGGGCAGAACAACCCATTAGACGTCCAGAAAGAGAAAATAGTCAATATGGTTAAGAACCAACAGGAAAAAGGAATAACCACCCTGGCCATTACTTCCCTTCCATTCTGGCTGGCATTGAGCGACAAGTTTTCCAATGAAGATCCCTGAAATATCTTTATTGTCAGATTAATTAAAAAACCACTCCATCTTTAAACTTTTTTCTTCTCAGTTGCATCCTATTATATTATAGTTCGAAAACAAATTCAATTTTATTACTAATAGTATGTTTAAAAACCTGATCAAGATCTCCCTAAGAAACATAAAAAAAGAAAAGGGCTACAGTTTCATAAATATTCTGGGCTTGATAATTGGCATCACCTCATGCCTCTTTTTAGTACTTTATATTATTGATGAATTAAGTTATGATAATTTTCATGTCGAGGGTGAACATGTATACCGTGTGGTAACCAATATCACTGAGGTAGATAACGAATTCACGTGGGCAGTGGCACAAATCCCCTTTGCTCCTACTGTTAAAAAAGATTATCCTGAAGTTGAGCAGTATGCCCGTATTTCTGGGAGCGGAAGAATGATGTTCAAAAAAGGAACTGATAACTTGTATGAAGAAGAATTTGTGTATGCCGACTCTACCACTTTTGAATTATTTACCTTCAAATTTATTCAAGGTGACCCGATAACATGCCTTTATGAACCCAATTCAATTGTAATTACAAAAGATATCGCTATAAAATATTTCAATGACACCGATGTAGTCGGTGAAACTCTTATTGGGGAGGATTTGTCCCTGAAAGTCACGGGTGTAATTGAGAATATACCAAAAAACACGCATATCAACTCTATAGAGGCATTTATGTCCTGGAGCACCCTTCAGGATTTCCGGAGAGAAGGAAACTGGGGAAATTTTGGAGTATCAACCTATATCTATTGCCCATCCCTGGCCGATCCTATTGCTTTCGAGGAGAAACTTCATGAGGTATACGATAATTATTGCGCTGAGATCTTTGAGGACTTAGGCATTGATTTCAATTATATTTTACAGAATATTCAGGATATTCATCTTCATTCAAAGATAGGTTCTGAAGCTGAATCCGGAGGTGATATTGCCTATGTTTATATCTTTTCTGCAGTGGCGTTTTTTATCTTGCTTATCGCAAGTATCAATTATATGAATTTGTCAACGGCCCGCTCGATGAAACGGGCCCGAGAGGTCGGTATCCGGAAGGTAATGGGCTCACACAGAAGGCAGATCATCATACAATTCCTTACCGAGTCAATGATTTATACCCTGATTTCTTTATTGATTAGCGTGATACTCGTTTTGGCTTTGATCCCCTTCTACAATGATTTGTTGGACAAAGCCATTTCTTCAGATTTTCTACTTAATCCTGTTATCCTTGTATCTCTGATTGGCATAGTGGTATTTGTTGCTATTTTAAGTGGTTCCTATCCTTCCTTTTTCCTTTCTTCCTTTAAACCGGTAGAAGTTTTGAAAATTAATAGTGGAAGCAAGGGAGGAAGTTCAATAGTCCGTAAACTGCTCGTGATCCTGCAGTTTGGCATTTCTGTAACCATGATCATCAGTACCTGGATAGTATACGATCAATTAAATTATATGCGTGAAAAAGACCTTGGATTCGATAAGGATCAGGTGATCAGGATTGGTATGTTCACACAGGAAATGCGGGACAAGGTTGAAGTTTTAAGAAATGAACTAAAAAAATCAAATTCAATTGTTGAAGTGGGTTCTGCCACTACTTCTCCTGGATCCGGTTTTGGCAAAAACCTTATAAATGTTGAAAATGATGAAGGTGAAATGGTGGAAAGGGGAATAGACTTATATGGAATAGACTACTACTATATCCCAACCCTTGGCTTTGAGATCCTGGAAGGCCGGAATTTCTCCAGAGAGGTTTCATCGGATACTTCTCAAGCCGTGATCGTTACCGAGTCAATGGCTAAAAGGATGAACTGGGACAATGCACTGGGTAAAAAATTCCAGTTTGGAACTAGTGAGGAGGATCCATTTGTAGAGGTTGTAGGTGTAATTAAAGATTATCACCACAGTTCATTATATGAAGTCATCGAACCATTTTTATTTTATCTACGATTGAACAATCATATTGTACATATAAAACTAAAGAGTGACGATATATCTCAGGCGATTCAGGAGGTTGAAGTTGCCTGGAAAAGTGTTTTTCCTAATCGACCCTTAGAGTATACATTCCTTGATGAGGAATTTGAGGAACAGTACGCTAACGATCAGCGTCGAAGTGTAATTTTTTCAATATTCTCTATCTTAACGATAGTTATTGCCTGTCTGGGATTGCTTGGTCTGGCCTCTTTCACTACAGAACAAAGAACAAAAGAAATAGGAATCAGGAAAGTAGTGGGGGCAAACATCGGGACAATAGTATTCATGATATCAAAGGATTTTTTGATCCTGATAGGGATTTCTATAGTACTAGCTATTCCTATAGCATATATTTTCATGGATAAATGGTTGCAAAACTTCGCATACCAGACAGAGATAAACTATATAACATTTGTATCGGCTGCTCTTTTAGCGATATTCATTACCCTGTCAACAATCAGTTTTCATACCATTAAGGCAGCAATTTCTAATCCCGTAAAAGCACTAAGAGAAGAATAGCAAAGAATTCCCTGGATTAGTAGAGGCATAATACTGCTGTGTCATCAATTAGGCTAAGCGTTGACATAGTCTTCGGAATATTATTATTTTTACTTTCATTATGAACGTAAATCAATTATGGATCTTAATCTGAAAAGCAAAAATGCCCTCGTTTGTGGTAGTACCCAGGGGATAGGAAAGGCGATTGCCATTGAACTTGCCAGGAATGGAGCAAATATTACCTTGTTCGCACGGAATGAAAAAAGTCTAAATACAGTAGTCCGGGAGTTGGATACTTCTTCTGGTCAGTCTCACGACTATCTTGTTGCTGATTTCCTCCAACCTGACAAAGTAATAAAAGCAGTGGACCAGTATATGTACAATGGTAAAACGATCCATATACTTGTCAATAATACTGGCGGTCCTCCTCATGGTGCAGTCATGGATTCAGATGCGGAAAAATTTATGGCCGGTTTCAACGCACATATCATCAACAACCAGAACCTGGTCAAACGTTTGGCTCCGGGAATGAAGAGTTCAGGATATGGACGCATCATTAATGTTATTTCCATCTCAGTAAAAACCCCAATAGCCGGATTAGGTGTTTCAAATACTATACGGGGAGCGGTAGCCAGCTGGTCAAAAACCCTGGCAAATGAACTGGGGCCCTATGGAATTACAGTAAACAACATCCTTCCGGGATACACAAAAACCGGACGTCTGGATGAATTATTCATTAAGAAGGCTGAGGAGGCCGGCATCAGTCATGCTGAATTTGAAAAACAGGCTGCTGACAAAATTCCGGCCAAACGCCTGGGCCTTCCTGAGGAAATGGGGTATACAGCTGCATTTTTAGCTTCACCGGCAGCAGGATATATCAATGGTATTAATCTTCCGGTAGATGGTGGGATAACCCCCTCTATGTAATTTTTTTCCTAATTAAATATGTTATCACAGGGAGATTTTTTAAAATTGATGCATAATTGCTAAAACTTTTTTGAGAAAGATTCGGGCAGGAACATTTTGGCATCTAAAACCCTGAACCTTCTTTATGATACCCTAAAAGAAAAATTATGTCTGAAGCAACTACAAAAAGAGATACTCCTATCCTTCCTTTTGCACTTATCACAAGTTTATTCCTATTGTGGGGTTTAGCGAACAATATGACGGATACTTTGCTGGCTGCATTTAAAAGGATAATGAGCATGTCAGATGCTCAAACCTCATGGATCCAAATCGCCAGCTACGGACTAGGGTATTTTTTGTTTGCATTGCCTGCTGCCATTTATATCAAGAAATTTTCCTACAAATCAGGAGTACTTCTGGGTCTGGGCTTGTATACACTGGGTTGCTTTTTATTTTATCCATCCATGTTAACCGGCAATTATTACCATTTCCTTGGCGCTATCTGGATACTTTTTGGAGGTTTATCTGTACTGGAAACCGCATCAAATCCCTATATCATTGCGATGGGCAAAGAAGAAACAGGTACCCGTAGACTAAATTTTGCACAATCATTTAATCCACTTGGATCTATTATGGGGGTCGTCCTCAGCTCGATATTTATACTTTCCGAATTGAATCGTTCAAGTGCAGAAGAACGCGCTGCAATGGCCCCGGAAGAATTGCAGGCCATACAATATGGTGAGTTGAATGCGGTAACCATGACCTACGTATCCATCGGCGTCATTTTGCTGGCATTGTGGATTATAATATTCATAACAAAAATGCCGGTAGCTGCCGATGAAAGTAAAGTACTGGACTTAAAAGGTACTCTGAAACGATTGTTTTCAAATAAGAATTATACAATGGGAGTACTGGCACAATTCCTGTACGTTGGCGCACAGATAGGCGTATGGTCTTTTACTATCCGCTATGCTATGAAAGAACTAAACCTGGAAAACATAGAACTGCCTCTGGGAAAGACTCCCGAACAGGTAGCGGCTCAATACTATGTGGCTGCCCTTATCCTCTTTGTGGCTTCGCGATTTATATGCACCTTTCTGATGAAATATATTAAACCTGAAAGATTATTAACATTAGCAGCTATCCTTGCTTCAGTTAGCAGCCTGTTCGTGATATTTGGTCATGGTATGGTAGGCGTGATCGCACTGGTTTCTATTTCAGCCTTTATGTCTCTTATGTTTCCTACAATCTTCGGTATTGCGTCAAAGGGATTAGGGGAAGATGCCAAGATCGGATCTTCAGGTATGATCATGGCCATCCTCGGAGGAGCCGTGATCACAGCAATTCAAGGGAGGATTTCAGATCTTTCCGGAAGTATTAATATCGCATACAGTGTTCCGCTGGTTTGTTTTCTGATCATCGCTTTTTATGGTGGATTTATTAGGCACCAAAACAAAACATCGATCGATTGATCCCGGACATGTACCAATCATTTTTTTATCATCAAGGATTCTAATTGAATTCTTTGTAACTTAGGAATAAGGATTTTTTGATTTAACTAATCTTAAAAAAACAGCCTTAATCATGAAAAAACTGATGAATCGTCGGGATTTTATGTTAGTGGGTGCCGCAACCTCAGGATCGGTAATGCTGAGCAAATGCACACGGAAGCAAGACAAGGAAAAGAATGCGGGTAATGGTAAGCCCGGGATCGAGGAACCTGATGCAATGAGTATAAGTAAAAGCATGCCCAAAGAACAGGTTTTCAATTTACTGGACCAGAAAGTTGAGCATTATATGGTGATATCACACAATTGTGCCCAATCCTCTTTTCTCGCTCTTTCAGAACAATTCGGATTGGGTAATGATGATATGGTAAAGGCCCTTTCTCCTATACCCGGAATTGCTGAAAGAGGCGAAACCTGTGGCGCTGTTACAGGTGCTTTACTAGCCCTTGGCCTGGTGTTTGGTAAAAATAATATCAGTGACTGGCAGGGATACAGAGATTCCCTGAAGCCGGCCAATGAATTCTGCGATCGTTTCGAACAAGAACTGGGTAGCCTGATGTGCAGAAATATTGTAAAATCGGAATTTGGAATGGAACTTGACCTCAGGAAACAGGATGATCTGAAACAATTTCAAGAAGCTGACGCCACCCACAAATGCAGTAAGGTTGTTCAATCTGCAGTCAGAATCGCTGCTGATCTAATATTAGAAGCCTGAGAAGGAATCTATACAAATAGAAAGATCATTACAGTTAAACGGAAGAAGAAATTGCCTGTTTTTAATAATACCCTTTAAACCGGTTGTCAATTTTCTTATGCGTGGTCCGTTTCAGGGGTATCTGCATGCCTCCGGTTTCTTCTAACCAGGTCCATAAATCATCGAGCATGATTTTAATTTGCTCCTGATGTTCCGGACTTCTTATAAGATTATTCATTTCCCAGGGATCGTTTTCAAGATCATAGAATTCATTTGAATCCCATAGGCCATGATAACGGATAAACTTATATTTATCTGTTCTAACGGCATGGACAGTAGGTGTCTGGGGATATGCATACTCCCAGTAATACTCATAAAATATTTTATCACGCCAATTGCCTGCATCTTCACCTTTTAGCAGCGGTATAAAGGATTTTCCCGGCATGTAATCGGGTGGCATCAATCCAGCTATATCCAAAACCGTAGGAGCTATATCGATGTTTTGAACCAGATTTGTAACTTTAGTTCCAGGCTCTATCGTTCCTGGAGCCCAGGCCAACAGAGGCACCCTCCAGGATTCTTCATAAGCCTGCCGTTTATCGATAAGTCCGTGTTCACCAAATGAGAACCCATTGTCCCCCATATATAGTACAAGTGTATTATCCTTCAAATCTGAATTTTCAACATATTTAATAACCGATCCCAGGCTTTGATCAAGAGCTGTAAGTGTTTCGCAATATGCTTTAAAAAATGTTTCAAAATTGTGGGCACCATGATACATATCATCAACCCCATGCCAGCTATTCCGCTGTTGCTTCACCCATTCAGGTATATCATGATCCTTATATTCATCAGTAGCTGTCAGGTAATAAGATGGGGGGAACACAATATCTTCATTTTTATACATCCCTTCATGCCTTTCTGCTGGCCGGAATAAAGCATGAACCGCTTTATGGGACAGGTACATAAAGAAGGGTTTATCCTTACTTCGATTTTCCATCCAATCCAGGGCATGTTCAGTCAACAGGTCAGTCACATATGTATCTTCATCATATTCAAAGTGTTCCCCATTGATGTTAAGAATGGGTTTATAATAATTCCCCTGCCCTTTAAAGCTCTCCCAGTGATCGAATCCTGGTCTGGGATCATCGTTACTATGTCCCATATGCCATTTCCCAAAATATGCAGTTTCATAACCATTTTTCTGAAGGTATTGAGGAAAAAATATAAGATCTTCCGGTACCGGCGCCTGGTTATCTACCACAGTATGGGCATGTGAATACATTCCTGTCAGGATCGAGGCCCGGCTTGGTGAGCATAAAGATGTAGTAACGAATGCATTTTCAAGATGACACCCCTCAGCGGCCATTTTATCCATAGCAGGGGTTTTCAGCCAAGGAACTTTCCCGGTAAAACCCATGAAATCATATCGGTGATCATCGCTCAATACAAAGATCACGTTTTTAAGGTTTGATGTCCCGGAAGATTTTTCCAGGGCCAGAGGATTCTTCTCTTTTGGATTATCGGCTATATTTCCTGATGATTGACAGCCGGCTATAAAAATACAAATTGCTGAGACTGGAAGGAGTAGACTTTTCAAGTTGAATTTCATATAATCAGAATTTAAAAATAAGACATAAAGATAAATTAATTATCTGTATCCGGATTGACCATAAAACCAAATGTATTGATTTGTCAATCTTTAAGCGAGTAGCTATAGGAGAAATAATTTATAAATCCTCTGATCCCATCACTCTACGATTAATTTTTCATCCCGGGTATCGACCAGATATCCCAGTACAAATACATATGGTGCATTCCAGTTGATACAGATTTCATTGGACGCGAAACTTTCCACCTCATCAATATACGATCTTGCAGGAAGAAGACTTTCATATCTCTTGCCAGCCGACTCCAAACTTCCCTGATCCTGCCTGGATTCATTCGGGCCTCCCACAACAAATCCAGGAAATGGATCCAATACGCCATCTGCCTCAGACTGCCGGTGGTGGATATGCATGGGTGTTTTACTGCCATAGCCTGTAATAAAGGAATAACCCGTTGCATTTTTACCGAATATATAATCCAGGGTTTCATACATGCTTTCCTTATAGACATGGTCTCCTGTGTAGTGATGAGCTACGGTAAACAAAACAGCTGCATTCAGAAAATCACTGTTCGATCCCCATTTGAAATGATCCACCGGCACTCGATATGGATTATTCTCAATTACACCGGTAAGGCTGTCTGCCAACACCAATAATCTACCCTTAATCACTTTCTGATCTGATGCATCCAGAGGACTTTTCGGACTTAATAACGAATAATACCCAATATTGTCGACATATTGTCTCCAGCTTTCTTCTACCCGGAGTTCCATTCCTGACAAATTATCTTTTATCGAGCCATAATACTTCTCGTCTCCTGTTGATATGTACAACTCAGCGGCAGCCCAGAAAAATTCTTCATCCAGAATGACATCATTATAGGCCCCGGTCGAGACATCCCCAGGATTTTTATCGTAATATTCTTCCGGATGGCTAACAGCCCAATTCCAGGCTAGTGTGGCCATTTCAAGGCAATTGGATGCAAAAATGGAATCAAAGTCTTTATATAATCTAGCAGCCATCGCCATAGTAGCAGCGAAATCCAATGTTGCAGCAGTTGATTTACCTATTATAAACCGGTCATTAACAGCATCAACAGGCATAACAAAACCTTCAAAATTTTTGGTTGTGAGTTTATGGAACACCCCTCCATCCTCATCCTGCATACTCTTCATCCAGTCCAGTTCAAATTTAATCTCATCCAACAGGTCATTTTTACCATTCCCGCTTTCAGGCATCCATAAGGAACCATCCTGAAAGACATGTGGATTTATATCGTTCAATGCCAGCATAGTACCAACACTCACCCCGGCGTTGACAATATACTTCCCATAATCTCCTGCATCGTACCAACCGCCGGGTGAAGACTTATGACCGGAATTCCGTCCGGTCGATTCATGATAATAACAAACCGTATCAGGATGACCACCCGGACGTTGGTACACACCTGCAAATTTCTGATCAATATCAATGGTCATCCTCTGCAGATAAAAAGATTTTAATCCATCTATGGCGGCATCAAGGAAAAGATTCATTCCAATAACAAATGGGTAGGAAATACCTTCTTCACTTACATGAATCCGGTAAGTTCCGGGATCATTAAAAGTTGAAAAATCACCCATTTTTACTGACTCACCGGAAGATTCCCATATGCCCCTGTCAACCAGATCCCCCTCGAATTCGACATTACCGGATTCATTGATGATCTCAAATGTCCCTGATTTTGAATTGCTTACCATAAATCTTTTTGGGCTGTTTACCTCATACCCAATCTGATTGATCCTGATATTATCAGATATTGAGGTTTCATCAATATCGTTTTGAGAAGATTGGCAGGATATCATGATAACAAAGAGGGCGATAAAAAATTGACGATTTTTCATACCTAACAATTTTCGTGAAACGATTTAAATTATTAAAAAGCAAAATTAAGCAGGAATGATCAAAAACCTGGACATTACTGAATTTTGGATACTTCTATATAAATAGGGGCATAGATCTTTCCCTTATATTGATGCCAGGCTTCTGCTATGTAAGGGCCTTTTTTAAGTTCAACTTCCTTAAAGATGATTAAATTATCCTGAACATCGGTTTTTAGAGTACGCTGGACCCTTCCAAAGCGTATTGATGTGGTGCCTGGAACATCAACTGGATTGAAAAATCTCACCTCTATATCATACACTCCCGTTTCAGTTACCATTACGTCCCAAAATCCCATTCCAGTATCGCTCATCCATTGCTTTGCTGAAGCTCCTTTTGTATCATTTCTACCCAAGGTTACCGGATTCTGGAATTTTGTTCCAATTTGTATCCTCTGAACATTTAAATTATCACTCTCCATTATTTCATCATACCATTGATCAAAGCCTTTTTTCAGGGAATCAATCCTCATTTCAGATGTTTCACTTATGTCCATTTCCTCATTTGGATCAGAGAAGATATCATATAATTCAAAGTCAGAATTCTCCATCATATAGTCTCCATGTGCCACCAATTTGAGTCTACCTGACCTGAAAGCAATATTATGATAAGGTTCGAGATACCCCCTTTGCCAATAATGGGCCAGGTTCCTCTTTATCTCTACATTATTTTCATCTTTTAAAACCGGCAAAAGACTAATTCCGTCAACTGGATTGCTGGCATTAACTTGAATACCACAGATATCCAGTAATGTTGGCAACACGTCTATGTGCGCTGAAATAAATTCACGTTCTCCCGGATATAATTTACCCGGCCAGTGCCAGAATGATGGTACACGAATTCCTCCTTCATAAACCGAACCTTTCCGGCTCTTCAATCCCCCATTATATCTCCTCTGCTGTGGTCCATTATCTGTCATAAATATGATTAAAGTATTTTCGGAAATGCCCTCCTGATCCACAGTCTCCCAGATTCTCCTGATATTATCATCGATATTGGAGACCATGGCATATATCTTACGAGCTGATTCAATATCCCTATCTGTCATATTCTCCATATCCGATCCACTGGAAGGAAAAAGTCCAGGTAGTATGTCTACCGTATCATAGATCTGTAAATATCCATCCGGAACCTGGAGAGGGGTATGAGGTGCATTGTAAGTTACATAAGCAAAAAAAGGGGCGTTTTTGTTCTCTTGAATGTATTCAATAGCCAGATCGGTAAATACGTCAGAGCAATACCCCTTAGTTTCAGTTTTTACCCCATTAAACTCCAAAATTGGATTAAAATAACTTGAATCTCCCTTGATGAAATTCTCATAATAATCACCGGGCTGTCCGATACCTCCTCCACCATGGACACGCGAAATATCAAATCCCTGATCATGGGGTCTGAATGGATAGGTATCTCCCAGGTGCCATTTGCCAAAAATACCGGTTCTATATCCGGCCATTTTTAAATACTCAGCAATGGTGGTTTCCTTATCTGACATGATCGCCCCTCCGTTATATGTATCGAAAACACCGGTACGTAACGAATACCTTCCTGTCATTAAACTTGACCTTGTTGGTGCACAAACTGGAGAAACATAGAAATTTGTCAATCTTGTACTATTCAATCCCAATGAATCCAACGTAGGGGTTTGGATTATGGGATTCCCATGCAATCCCAGGTCACCGTATCCCTGATCATCTGTCATTATTAAAATAATATTTGGCATTACAGGTTGCTCTGTCAGCATACCATTCTGGCATCCAGATATTATGAATATTCCAAAAAGTAATAATTTGATAAATGGGCGGAAAAGAGAATGGCGTGGTTCTGCTTGGTTCTGGAAATAAGAATTTCTGCTAAACATAAAAAATATAGAATTAGTAATTCGTAATTTAAATATAATTCCAATCGTTAAAAAGATAAATTGAATTGAAAAAGTTCTTTATAATTGCTTTTTTAGTGCCATAAATGAATAAAAATTCATCTAAACTATAATTATTTTATTATTTTTTTGGATTTAATCTATAAATTTCACATATTGTGAGATGGTAAGAGTTGATTTACAGGTACTACCCTATTGACTGTACACACAATTATATGCCTTATGAATCAAAACATATACTTACTAATTGTGTTTTATAATTTATCATAATACTTGTATAAATTAAATTGTGCTTATATACTTGCAGTTTTTAGGAAGTATTTAACTGAAAATTATAAAAAGACAAGTCTGATTGTATGAGGTTGAAAAGAAAACATATTGTTTTTTTCGTTGTAACATTATTATTTCTAGCATTATCGGATATTAAACAGGCTAGTGAAACGGCTTTAACCACTCCAGCTCCGCAAATAAATCCTTTAGTAAAAGCACTTGCTCTTGAGTACGACCAGTATTTTAAAGAAAAAATGCTTAACAAGCACATTCCAGGGGCAGCAATTTGTATAATAAAGGACGATAAGATAGTTCATCTCAAAGGGTATGGAATAAAAGACATCACCACGAGTGATTCTGTTGGCATACATACTGTATTCAGGCTTGGCTCGGTATCTAAAAGCATTGCTGCAGCACTTACGGGAATACTCGTTGAAGACAGCCTGATTAATTGGGACAAGACTGTAAAGTCCTACCTGCCTGATTTCAGGTTGAAAACGGAAACAAGCACCAATACACTCAATGTCAAACATCTTCTCTCGCATACTACCGGGTTGATCAGGCATTCTTACACCAATTATATTGAAGATGGCAAGTCCCTGGAGGAAATGATACCTGAATTGTCGAAAGTAAACCTGATAAGTCCTGCAGGATCAGTTTATAGCTATCAAAACCTGGCCTATAGTATAATAGATCCTATAATTGAAACCTCCACAGGCATGGATTATGAGACAACTCTGGAGGAAAAGATGTTCAAGCCTTTGAATATGAAGAATTCCTCAGCCTCCTATGAAGGTATATTAAGCAATCCTGATATTGCGTATCCTCATCATTATTATAAAGGAAGGCTTAGAAAGTCAAGAATTACTAAAAAGTATTATAATGCTGCTCCTGCCGGGGGAATTAATGCAAGTATCTGGGATATGGCTAATTTCCTGATCGCCATCAACGGACAAAAGCCTTGGGTCATACAACAACCTACTCTCGATGAGTTATTCACTCCGCAGGTGAATACTTACATTAAATACCAGTATTTTGGTGGCTGGCCAAAGATGAGAAAGTCATATTATGGTTTGGGTTTCAGGATCCTGGATTATGGGAATAAAAAAGTAGTCTATCATGGTGGTTATGTAAATGGTTACAAAACAGGTATGGCCATTTTACCCGAGGAAAACATAGGTATCTGCATCCTGACAAACTATTCAGGCAATCTTGCAAGCAGAGGGATCAGGGATTTTATTGATATGTACATCAATTATGAGCAGTATATTAAAGATTACGACAATATAAATACAGTTACCGCAATAAAACCAAGCTTCACTCCTGAAAGGGCTTATCATAGCATCCCGCCGCAATAAGAAATTATTTGCCGACTAGTTTAGGTTTTGCCTTCATTATTTTCTGATAGAAATCGTCATCGAACTCAGCAAGGTATAGCGTTTTTACATGCTCGAATTGTTCTATCGTCAATCCTATAGCATTTCGAAGGTCTGCTTTGTATAGATTTGCGAAATCAAAATTAGTTCCGGTGAGGTTTGCGCCATTCAGGTTGGCTTCCATTAAAAAAGCATTATTAAAGTCAGCTTTTATCAGGAATGCATTTTCCAGATTGGCTTTTATCATATTAGCATCCCTGAAATTAGCACCGCTGGCAAACGATTTTCTCAGATTGACCTGATTGAGGTTTGAATTTTCAAAATTTGCACGATTCATTCTTGACGTTTCAAAATTTGCCTGAATCAGGTTTGAATTAGATATATTGGCATTATTGAGGTTCGCCCCCTTCAAGGTCACGTAGTTCAAGTTTGTTTTAGACAGGTGACAATTTACCAGATCGATGTTATAAATCCTATGCCTGTTAAGCCTCTTAATATTACCTACTGTCCTGAAAGCTGCTTCTTCAGATTCCCACATGCGGAAATCGTCAATTTCATCCTGATATGATCTTATTCTTTGCCGTTTCTGTCCTACACCTGTAAGCCAGAAAATCAGAATACCTATTACGGCTATATCAAATATCATCCCATGGGCTTCGGCAAGTATGTTCACAAAAAAATCGTGTGTATCCGAAAGGTATAGGGGAAAGCTTAATCCAACCACAATGAGGGATAGAACAAACAACACACTTATTGAAACAATGATCGGTTCCTCCAATAACCGGTCTACAAATCTGTTTATTTTCTCTTTTTTTCTTGAATCCATTTCCTAACTACGATTAAACAAAGATACTATTTTCTGGACCAGTGTATCATTTATCCTTTTATAGGATTCAAAGCTCCACCCACCTACATGTGGGGTAAAAACAACATTGTCCCTTTCAATCAAATTACTAAACCTCTCTTTTTCTTCCTCTGTAAATTTACTCAGTTTCTCTTTTTCCATAACATCTAATGCTGCACCCAGTATTTTACCTTCATCCAGAAGCCTGATCATATCTATAAGAGGTAAGATTGACCCCCTGGCTGTATTGACCAAATATATTTCCTTTTCGAAATTATTAAAAAAATTAAAATCATATAATCCCTGGGTCTCTTCAGTTAATGGTACGTGAAAACTCAATATATCCACTTCCTCATATAGCTGTACCATATCCGATTCAATTGCATATTGGTCGCCATAACCCATTTTGTATTTATCATAGGCCAGAACTTTACATTCAAATCCAGCTAATCTTTGGGCAAATGCCGAACCCATATTCCCGTATCCGATGATTCCAACCACTTTGTTCTTGATTTCCGTCCCCCTGTTTCCTTTTCTATCCCAGATCATCCTTCGAATTTCCTTATCTGAAACATGTATCTTATTCAATAAAGTTAGAAGAATACCTATGGCATGCTCCCCCAAAGCATCTCTATTTCCTTCAGGGGCATTCAGAATTACAATTCCTTTTTCATTACAATAGGGTTCATCTATTTTATCCGTACCCGCACCTGCCCTTGCTATAAACTGCAAATTAAGAGCCAGGTCAATCATTTCCTGGTCGAGATCAGTTTTACTACGGATAATAATCCCAGTATATTTATGAATGCATTCTTTCAGGTCTGCCCGGCTGATTTTTGGCAAGTAATCTACTTCAATGCCTGCTTTTTTCAGATCCGGAATAATACTAGGGTGCATTTCATCAGCAATTATTATTTTCCTCCCCATAAACCAATTTCTTTACAAATGATATAAGTAATGTGCAATAACAAAATACACGCCCAAGCCCAACAAGTCATTTGTCGTAGTAATAAATGGCCCGGAAGCCAGTGCTGGATTGATTCCAAATCTATCCAATATAAGAGGTGTTATCGTACCCATAACCGATGCCAGCATTACTACTGCAAAAAGTGCCACTGAAACAACGAATCCCAGTTTAAGCGGTTGCCCAAGAATCAGATTGAATAGGAGCGTTATTACAGCGAGAACAACTGCATTTAAAACGGCGACAAGAAGCCCTTTGTAAAACCTCTGTATATTTCCAGGTTCTATACCAGATTTATCTGCCAAACTCTGCACTACTATTGCCGAAGATTGAATCCCCACATTACCTCCTGTTGCCGTTATAAGAGGGATAAAAAATGCCATTGCAGGAATTAGGACGATATCTTCTTCAAATAAACCCATAAACCAGGCTCCCAACAATCCGCCACCGAGGCCAATGATCAACCAGGGCAATCGGGCACGCGTAATCATCCAGACACTATCATCCTCTTCAACATCCTCTGAAATACCTGACATAAGTTGTCGTTCGGCTTCAGCCATCTCTGCCATCACATCCACAACATCATCGAGCGTGATCCGTCCTACCAGTTTCCCCTTGCCATTTACTACAGGTACAGCATCAAGGTCATACTTCCTCATAACAGAAACTACTTCTTCCTGATCCATATAGGTTTCAACAGATATGATCTCAGACTCATATATATCCCGTATAAGGATCTTATTTGTAGCAAGGATTATCCTCTTCAGGCTAGTTCTGCCGAGGAGTATGTCATTATCATCAACAACATAAACAGAATAGATCTTCTGCACATTTTCAGCTTGTCGACGGATCTCATCAATACACTGCACCACATTCCAATTCAGGTTGGCCTTTACCAGTTCCTTGGCCATTAATCCCCCAGCGCAATCTTCTTCATACCGCATAAGATCAACGATATATGCAGCCCGTTCTTCATTCTCAATACCTGCTATGATCTCCTCCCTGAGCTTAACCGGAAGCTCATTTATGATATCAACAGCATCATCGGTCTCAAGGCTGTCCAACATTCTATTGATCTTTTCAGGATCAACATTTTTCAGGAATTTGGATCTTACGTCAGGATCAAGCTCATTTATGATATATGCAGCAGTATCATCATTTAGTAGATCAAGCACATATTTGGCGCTATCAAGGTCCAGTTCATCCAGGACGGAAGATATATCCCGAGGATCGACACCCTGCAAAGAAGAAACTATAAGCTGATTATCCTCCGCTTCAATGGCTTCTTTGAGTTTGTCAATATACTCGCGCGATAATTCAAATATTGTCAATTCTTCCAAACCGATTCAATTTTTCCTGTAAGTTCTGTAAAATCCTCAACTGAAAGTTGTTCCGCCCTCTTACCTAATATATCTAGCTTTCGAATTTCTTCTGGCAAATTTAGAGATTTTAAAGCGTTACGCAACGTCTTTCGACGGTTTTGAAACCCAAGTTTTACAATTCTGGTAAAAAATGCCTCGTCGCAAGGCAGTTTAATTGTATTATTTCTTTTCAGTCGAAGAACGGAAGACCTAACCTTTGGAGGTGGGTCAAATACCTCTGGGTCAACCGTAAAAAGGTAATCGATTTCATAATATACAGATAGAAGAACTGATAATATCCCATATGTTTTACTGCCAGGCCCGGCTGATATTCGTTCTCCAACTTCTTTCTGAACCATTCCAATAATGAAATGAATTTTATCCCGATTTTCCAGGATCCTGAAAAATATCTGAGAAGAAATATTATAAGGGAAATTGCCAATAATTCCTATCATTCCATCATGCAGAGTAGCCAGGTCCATGGATAAAAAATCCCCCTGGATAATATTCTGGTCGTATTTGGGAAACTTTTTCTTCAGATAGACTGTTGATTCTGAATCTATATCGATCATGATTAGCTTATCCCCAAATCTGTCGAGCAGGATTTTTGTCAATATCCCTGTACCCGGGCCAATTTCAAGTGCTATCTCATCAGGTTGAAGTGAGAAAGCATCGACTATCTTATATGCGATACTTTCATCAACCAGAAAATGCTGCCCAAGATATTTTTTTGGAGATACTTTCATCTGGATAAACAAATCAACAAGCAAAAAACCCGATTCAACATTTTATCAATTCCAATATTTTTTTTCTTGTTAAAGGCTAAAAAGGTAACTAGATTTGAGCAAAATGAAAAGTTACTTTTCAAATTAACTGAATGGAAAAAAGTAAAAAAGATAAATCAAGCAGCAAACCTGTAATAGGGATTACTTTAGGTGATATAAACGGCATCGGCCCTGAGGTGATCATTAAATCATTATTAGATCCCCGTATCCTTAATATTATTACACCAGTAATTTATGGTTCCACCAAGGTAATATCCTATTACCGAAAAAACCTTGGAAATGAGGATTTCAATTATTCCCAGGTCAGAGACAATTATTTTAATCATAAAAAGGTTAATGTAGTCAATTGCTGGAATGAAACAGTAGAGATCAATCCTGGCACTTCCAGCCAGGAAGCTGGAAATTATGCTTACAAAGCCCTTGAGCGTGCAGTAAAGGATCTAAAAGAAGGTAAAATAAATGCCATAGTGACCGGGCCCATCAATAAAAGTAATATTCAGAGCGATCAGTTTAACTTCCCTGGACAGACTGAATATATTACAAAAGAAAGTGGCGAAAAAGACAGTTTAATGATGATGGTTGGAGAGAACCTCAAAGTAGGTCTCGTCACGACCCATCTTCCGATAAAAGATGTGCCAACTCAAATCACCAGAAAGAATGTATCTGCCAAATTAAAAATATTTATTAACTCTCTGAAAAGTGATTATGGTATCAAAAAACCCAAAATTGCAGTTTTAGGATTAAATCCACATGCAGGTGATGAAGGATTACTGGGAAAAGAAGAAACGGAGGTAATACAACCTGTTATAGAAGAATTTAAGAGTAAAGGACATCTGGCGTACGGGCCTTACCCCTCAGACGGTTTTTTTGGAGCAGCTCAATATAAGGGATTTGATGGTATATTGGCCATGTATCATGATCAGGGCCTGATTGCTTTTAAAACATTATCTTTTGAGATCGGGGTAAACTATACAGCAGGGCTTGAAATTATACGTACCTCTCCTGACCATGGCACCGCATATAATCTTGCTGGAAAGAATGAGGCCAGTGAGATATCTATGAGGTCAGCCATTTATCTGGCTAAAGACATTTATAAAGTACGGCGTCCAATAACAGAAGAAGAGTCAGAAGAATAAACTGATATCTGACCATGAATTTTTACCAGAAATTTCATGGTTCAATTCTTTTTATATAATAATATTCTTATTTTTGCAAGCCAATTTCTATTTGGAAAAATGAGCGGTCTTTCAAAATACTGTATTGATATTGTCAGTCTGAAGAATCAGGAATATCAATTTGAGTTTAAAGTTGAGCCTTCTTTTTTTCAATACTTTGAAGAAAGTGAGATAGAAAAATGTTCTTTTGATTGTTTAATTGTACTTCGTAAAACCGATGGCTTCATAGAGGCTAATTTTAAAATTCAGGGATTTGTAGAACTTGAATGTGATCGTTCTCTTGATAAATTTGATCATTCCATTGACTTGGAAAAAAGAATGATATATAAATTTGGTGAGGAAGACCGGGAAATAGATGATGAGGTTGAAATGATCAGCAAAGATCGGCAATCTATAGATTTGTCTAAATTCTTTTTTGAATTCATTTCTATGGCGATCCCAATGAAAAGACTTCATCCGAGGTATATGAATGAAGAACAGACTAATGAGGAATTGTATTTTTCTTCTGAAGAAAAATTGGATCTAGATGATCAGAAGGAAGAAATAGATCCTCGATGGGAAGCATTAAAAAAATTAAGGGATAATTAAATAAATAAAAAAATGGCGCATCCAAAACGAAAAATTTCGAAATCAAGAAGGGATAAGCGTAGAACGCACAAGAAATTAACCGAAAAAACCATTGCAATATGCCCGACAACTGATGAGCCGCATTTGTATCACAGAGCGCATTGGTCGGAAGGCAAATTGTATTACAAGGGAAAAGTAATATTAGATAAGGAAGAAGAATAGTTCCTTTAATCCCGTCACCAGACGGGATTTTTTATTATAAAGGAATATCCTGAAAGATCGCTTTCAAATTCAAAATAATAAATACCAGACGAAATGAGATCTCTGAAATTTTTCTATTAAGTAGATATTTTATTTATTAATTATTAAAATCTTATATTTGGGAAGTTAAATTTTTGAAAGAATGGCAACAACTGCTGATTTCCGTAATGGACTATGCATTGAGTATAATAACGGCCTGTATACCATCGTAGAATTTCAACATGTAAAGCCAGGGAAAGGTGCTGCCTTTGTCAGAACAAAGCTAAAAAGTCTCAAATCTGGAAAGGTTGTTGAAAACACCTTTAATTCCGGCGTCAAAGTAACAACCGCTCGTGTTGAAAGACGACCTCATCAGTTTTTGTACAAAGATGATATGGGTTATCACTTTATGGATAGTAATTCCTTTGAACAGGTTTCCCTGCAGGACGATTTCATTGAAAATGCTGATCTTCTGAAGGATGGCCAGGAGGTAGAAATTCTATACCATGCAGAAACAGAAACGCCTTTAAGTTGTGATATGCCACCATTTGTAGAATTGACCATTACTTATGCAGAGCCTGGGGTAAAGGGAGATACTGCAACAAATGCTACCAAACCCGCTACTATGGAAACTGGGGCTATTATTCAGGTACCTCTTTTTATTAATGAGAATGAGAAGATAAAGGTTGACACAAGGACGCGTTCATATTCTGAAAGAGTTAAATAAATATAATAGGATAAACTTGATAATGATTGGCCAATTATTCTGAAGATCCGGCTAATTATTTATCACAAATCCAATAGTTTATATTGCCTGAACCGCCATCGGATATGGGGCGCCAGGGTACAGAGTTAAAATTTAAATGATTAATAATGAAAATTAAAGAGATCAGAGACCTTATTGATTTTATTTCCCAATCTGAATTAAATGAGGTAAATATTGAGACTACTGATTTCAAGATATCTGTAAAAAAGAGTCCTGATATTAGCGTTAATAGCGGTGAAATAATGGTTACGCCACCTAATACTCAAACAAATGCACCCGTTGCGACTACCATTTCAGAAACTGTTGAAATAAAAACTGATTCTGCAGAAGAAAAAGCTGAACCAGCTAAAAACCTTAAGGAGGTCAAGTCGCCCATGATAGGAACTTTTTATACGGCTGCCAACCCGGAATCACCATCATTTGTTGAACCTGGTGACAGGATCAAGCCAGGTCAAACGGTTTGCATTATTGAAGCCATGAAACTATTTAATGAAATAGAAGCTGAGATTTCCGGGACAATAGTTGAGATATTAGTGGACAATGCAACCCCTGTTGAATTCGATCAACCCTTATTCCTTGTTGATCCTTCATAATTAGTATAGCTTAAGGTTAAATATAAAACTGTGTTTAAGAAAATTTTAATAGCCAATAGAGGAGAGATAGCACTCAGAATTATACGGACGTGCCGGGAAATGGGCATTAAAACTGTAGCAGTATATTCTACCGCGGATTCTGAGAGTTTACATCTCAGGTTTGCTGATGAAGCTGTATGTATAGGCCCTCCACCCAGCAACTTGTCATACCTGAGCATTCCAAACATAATTGCAGCTGCGGAAATCACAAATGCAGATGCCATTCATCCAGGATATGGATTTATGGCTGAAAATGCTGAGTTCTCACGCATCTGCCAGGAATACAATATTAAATTTATTGGGGCCTCCCCGGATATGATCAACAGGATGGGCGATAAAGCCACCGCAAAGGAGACTATGAAGAAAGCTGGAGTACCAACTATTCCGGGATCCGAAGGACTCCTGAGCGACATTGAAGAGGCAAAGGTAATAGCTAAAGAAATAGGTTATCCGGTAATGCTTAAAGCTACGGCTGGTGGAGGAGGAAAAGGAATGCGCATCGTTAATAATCCGGATGAATTTGAAAAGGCTTGGAACGGTGCTAAAATGGAATCCAAAAATGCATTTGGGAATGATGGCCTGTATCTTGAAAAATTCATTGAGGAACCCAGGCATGTAGAGATACAGGTAATAGGTGATAGCGAAGGCACGGTTTGTCATTTATCTGAAAGAGACTGTTCCATACAGAGAAGACATCAGAAACTTGTTGAGGAAACCCCATCGCCTATTGTATCAGACGAGCTTCGTGTTAAAATGGGAGAAGCAGCGATAAAGGGTGCTGAAGCTATCGGATATGAAGGCGCTGGAACGGTTGAATTTCTTGTCGACAAGCATGGCAACTTTTATTTCATGGAAATGAATACCCGGATTCAGGTAGAACACCCCATTACTGAACAGGTAACTGATTCCGATATAATGGCTGATCAAATTACAGTGGCTGCCGGATTGCCAATACATGGTGAAAGCCGCTTCCCAAAAAGATTTTCCATGGAATGCAGGATAAATGCTGAAGATCCAGGCAATGATTTCAGACCAAGCCCAGGGAAGATCACAACGTGTCATTTCCCAGGAGGAAGAGGAGTAAGAGTAGATAGCCATGTATACACAGGTTATACAATCCCTCCAAATTATGATTCCATGATAGCCAAGTTGATCGTTACTGCAACGACCAGGGAGCGCGTTATCATAAGAATGAAAAGGGCATTGGAAGAATTCGTAATAGAGGGCATCAAGTCTACCATTCCTTTCCATCTAAAACTGATGGATGATAAAACTTTTAAATCAGGGAAATTTACCACTGCCTTCCTGGATGATTTCGATTTTACAGGCCTGTAAGCTTCGAACCGTTGCTTAACGAATAACGAAGGATAATTCTGACTGATGTTTGTAGTTTGAGTGAATGACATATTTGAAGTTCGAATTAAGGGTATGGATAAAGAACAGGTCATACCACATCCGAAAGGTGGCTGATGTACTTTCCTGTGCAACGAGGCGATCAGGATTTTGAGATAAAAGAATTACAATAAAAAAAAGTAATAAATCTTGCTTTCTAAGCCTATTTAAAAAATTTGAGGATCAATTGAGTGCTAAAATAATTTAAATAATAGGATAAGTTGACTTCCTCTCACGCCCATAAGCCTCCAATTGATCATACCATGCTTTACCAAACTTCCTTATCAAAGCGGCTTTTAGAAATCTGTATACGGGAACCTTCAGTTCATGGCCAAGAATACAAGCCGGATTGCATATATGCCATTGATCATAGTTTACAGCAATATTCGTACTATTGTTGCTAATCCTTACAGGGTACAAATGACAAGATATTGGTTTGCTGAAATCAGATTTCCCATTTTCAAAGGCCAATTCTATTCCACATTTGAGAATACCTTTCTCATCATATATGGCATATGCGCATTCTTTACCCTTAATGGTTGGAGTTGAATAATCCCCTTCAAAATCAAAAACGTAAAGACCCTGTTTTTCAATTTCCCTCAGCCCTTCCTCAGTTAAATAAGGAGCAATACCATTGAAATTCTTTTTAAGCTCATCCAGTTCACTTTCCTCCAAAGGTGCCCCAAGATTTCCCTCCACACAGCAAGCCCCTTTACATTTTTCGATATCACATACGAAAAACTCCTCAAGAACATCATCGGATATGAGGGTGTCACCAATCTTTATCATTCTACAAAAATGATTAAAAATCAAAAAATCATTGCATAGAGCCTTGATTTTATTTAAAATCTTTGAAAAAGAAAAAGCTAATTCAAATTCATGATTATAATTGCATATTCTAGAAAATTGTACCCCTTATGAAGAAAAATACATTACTGCTTATAATGATGGTTATAGCATCATGTAAGACGAACCAACCCATACCCACAACTGATTTATCAGAACCTCAGGTTCAGGTACAGATCGAAAAGATGAAGAAACTTGATGGCTTCTTTAACTTGTATTGGGATAATAATTCCGGAAAGGTCTGGCTTGAGATCGACAAACTGGATTTTGAATTTCTATATGTCAATTCCCTGGTGGCCGGAATGGGTTCTAATGATATTGGGCTTGACCGGGGTCAATTTGGACAGAACCGGGTGGTTAAATTTGTGAAGAACGGACCTAAAATCCTGATGGTTCAACCAAATTACAGATATAGAGCAATATCAGACAATCCATATGAAAGAAAAGCGGTAGAGGAATCATTTGCGAAATCTGTTCTATGGGGTTTCAACATTAAAGATCAGCGCTTAAACAGCTATATTGTAGACGCCACAGACTTTTTCCTCGGAGATGCACATAATGTAAGCAGAACCTTAAGCAGGATGAACCAGGGAAACTATCAGGTCGATGCCTCAAAATCAAGTATTTATCAGGATAATTTAAAAAGTTTCCCTGAAAACACTATTGTCGAAGCCCTCCTCACTTTTAAAGGACAGCCAAAAGGATATTATGTATGGCAAGTGACACCTACACCTGAATTAATTACCGTTCGTCAGAGGCATTCATTTGTAAAACTTCCGGATACTGACTATAAAATGAGAAAATATGATGCAAGAAGCGGTTATTTTGAAATTTCATTCTTTGATTATGCAGTTCCATTTACCGAACCCATAGATCAGAAGTATATAGTACGACATAGATTAAAGAAAAAAGATCCTGACCAGAAATTAAGCGAGCCTGTTGAACCAATCGTATATTATCTTGATCCTGGTGCACCAGAACCAATCCGGTCCGCTCTATTGGAAGGGGCATCCTGGTGGAATGATGCATTTGAAGCCGCCGGTTTCAGAAACGCCTTCCAGATAAAAATGCTACCGGAGGAGGCTGATCCAATGGATGTCAGGTATAATATTATCCAATGGGTCCATAGATCAACACGTGGGTGGTCATATGGGCATTCAGTTATAGATCCCAGAACCGGCGAGATAATCAAGGGTCATGTATCGCTCGGATCCCTCAGGATCAGACAGGATTTCTTGATTGCCCAGGGATTGTTGTCTCCTTATCATGATGACAATACTGACCTGTCCGAAGCCAGGGAAATGGCCCTTGCAAGGATACGCCAGCTTTCAGCCCATGAGGTGGGACATACTCTGGGGCTGGCACATAATTATGCAGCCAGTGTTCAGAACAGGTCCTCCGTAATGGATTATCCCCATCCTTTAATAAGACTGGACGACGAAGGGGAGATCGATCTCTCAGAAGCATATGATACCAAAATAGGTGAATGGGATAAAATGGCAATCCGATATGGATATTCAGAATTCTCTGAAAATGAAGAAGAATACCTGTATCAAACAATTCAGGAAAGTTTAGATAATGGACTTTATTATATTTCTGATAAAGATTCACGGCCTGAAGGCAGTGCTCACCCATTCGCACACTTATGGGATAATAATATAAACGCTGCCGACGAACTAAACCGAATTATTGAGATCAGAAGAATCGCACTGAACAATATGGGTCTTAACAGTATTCCGAACAACTTCCCTGTATCTTCCCTGGAAGATATGATTGTTCCCGTTTATTTGATGCACCGGTATCAACTGGAAGCAGCTTCAAAACTTATAGGTGGCTTGCTATATACATATGCGCATAAAGGAGATGGTCAAATCATTACAGAAATGATCCCGGCTGAAAGCCAGGAGATGGCATTAAAAGCAATACTGCAAACACTACAACCTGAATTCTTGGAAATACCGGAACACCTTCTTGAATTAATACCTCCCAAAGCATTGGGATACAATCAAACCAATGAAAACTTTCGAGGTAAAACAGGCTTGACCTTTGATCCTTTATCTGCAGCGGAAAGTTCTTCAAGTTTTGCGATCAGACTATTGCTAAATCCACAAAGGGCTTCGCGGCTGGTGGAATATAAATCGAGGGATACTGATCTCCCCGGCTTTGATAAAATATTAATTGAATTGACTGATAACACATGGAAGAAAACATACAAAAATCCCTATCATAAGGAAATTAACAGGGTTGTCAGTATGGAATTATTAAATAAGATGCTCCAACTGGCCGAAAATCAATCAGCATCAGTTCAGGCCAGGGCAATTACATTGTCCGGTATCTACGGGCTCGAAAAGTGGATGCAATCGAAATACAAAACCGAAAAAAGCAGTGACGAAAAAGCGCACTTGTTATATGGTTTGGAAAGTATAAAACGATTCAAAGATAATCCTGATCTTTTCAAGGTGAATAATCCTGATAAACTCCCTATGGGATCACCAATTGGAAATAATATGTTAAACTGTGATTTTTAAAATAATTAGATTATTATTGATAATAACGATCCAAATATTTTTTAAAATTCAACTTCATATAAGCTCGATGAGAAAATACAAATATTTGTTCATTTTAGGCATTGCATTAATTCTACATCTAAAAAGTATCCTGATCATTGGTCAGGTTCCTTACAGGGATCATGAAAAACTTTCAAAGGCCATAAATGATCTTCATTCCCAATACCCTCAAATCACGAAGCTCATCTCATTAACAAAAACGGTGGGGGAAAAGGATATCTGGGTGTTGGAAATAGGGAAAATGAATAAAGAAAATCAGCCTGGATTGGCCATATTGGGGGGTGTTGATGGTAGCTATATATCCGGGCCGGAACTTTGCCTGAGGTTCGCCGAAGAGATTCTATCCTCAAGTTCAAGCGACAGCATCCGTAACTTACTTGACAGCGTATCCTTTTATGTAATTCCTAATGTAAGCCCGGATGCTTCAGAACAGTATTTTAGTAACATAAGATATACAAGACAAAAGAACTCCAGGGCTACCGATGATGACCGGGATGGAAGAGTAAATGAGGATCCCTATGAGGATTTAAATAAGGATGGAATTATCACTTCCCTGAGGATCAGAGATCCAAAGGGAACATGGATTACTCACCCTGATGATGAAAGAGTAATGATCCAGGCAGATAAGAAAGAAGGTGAAAAAGGAGAATACATCCTGATAAGTGAAGGTGTTGACAATGACCTGGATAAAAAGTTTAATGAGGATGGTATTGGAGGGATTATTTTCAATAAAAACCTCCCATATAAATTTGAGCATTTCAAACCGGGCGCCGGAGATTATCCGGTTTCTGAATTAGAAACAAAAGCGGTTCTCGATTACCTGTATGAAAAATGGAATGTATTCGCTGTCTTTACATTTGGGCCTTCCGACAATCTGTCTAAATCCCAACAGTTCAGCAAACCGGAAGCTGAAAAACAAATAGTATCCAGTATTCTTGAATCTGACGCTATAATCAATTCTTTCATATCAAAAAAGTATAATGAAATTAGCGGTGAGAAGAGCCATGCGGAAACTAAGGTTATTAATGGCGATTTCATGCAGTGGTCATATTTTCATTATGGTCGCTTAAGTTTTAGCACACCTGCCTTTTTTATACCTGAGATAGAGATAAAGCCTGATTCTCTGGAATCCCCTAAAAAGAAACCAGGGGAGTTTAACTCTGAGGTTAATTTTATGAGATGGGCAGACAGTACACTTCAGGAAGAATATTTCCTTGACTGGACTAAGATCCAACATCCTGATTTTCCTGATCATCAGGTTGAGATTGGTGGATTATTTCCATATGTCAGAAACAATCCACCCACAAATTTGATGGATAGTATTTCCAGAACCCATAATGAATTTATTGTCTGGCTGGCATCCCAGCGACCCGTCATACAAATAATCAATATTCATACCGAAAGCATTGGAAAAAATGTATTCAGGCTTGAAATGGATATTTACAACCGGGGATATTTCCCCGCTCTAAGTGAAATCGGCATCAAAACCAGGTGGGTTAAAAAACCAAAAATAAGTCTGGCACTTGAGGAAGGACAAGAAATCATCAGTGGCCGTCCTATCCAATTACTGGATAAATTACAAGGGGATACAGCACATCATCTAAGCTGGCTTGTAAAAGAAAAGGGAACGATCACCGTTGAAGCAGGCGCCCCTCAAACAGGTGTACAAGTCATTGAAGTTGAATTGAAATAATGTGATTACTATGAAATATAGATTTAATTACCTCATTTATACTACATTCCTTTTATTTGTTGCTGCTGTTTTCAATCAAGAAAGTAAGGCACAGCGAGTTGAGGATATTTTTAAAGCGGCGGGCACCCCTTCTAACCCTAAGGTGGCTGTAAGTTGGAACAGGTACAATACCTATGATGGAATTTCATCGATATGTGATCAACTGGTTAAAGCCTACCCCAACCTGATAAGCAAAAAATCGATTGGCAAATCCTATGAAGGCAGGGATATATGGGTTCTTGAAATTACTGATTCCAGAACATTACCAGCACAGGATAAACCTGGATTTTATATAGACGGCAATATTCACAGCAATGAGATCCAGGGTAGCGAGATCAGTTTATATACAGCCTGGTATCTGGTAGAATCTTATAATGAGAATGCATTTATAAATACATTGTTAATAGAGAAGGTGTTTTATATAGTTCCCACTATTAATCCTGATGCGAGAGATAATTTTATGAAAGCGCCAAATACTGCCAATACACCTCGCTCAGGAATGATCCCTTTCGATGATGACAGGGACGGACTGGAAGATGAGGATGGCCTTGATGATGTAAATGGAGATGGACATGTCACCTACATGCGGAGAAAAAATCCGAATGGGCGTTATAAAATAGATCCGGAAAATCCAAAGTGGTTGATCAGGGCTGACCCTGACGAGGCCGGTCAATATGAATTCCTGGGCACTGAGGGCTTCGATAATGATGGAGATGGAATGGTAAATGAAGACCGTGTCGGCGGATATTATGACCCAAACAGAGACTGGGGTTGGGACTGGCAGCCTGATTATATTCAATTTGGTGCTCTGAAATATCCATTTTCTGTTCCTGAAAACAGGGCTGTAGCAGAATTCGTGATGGCTCATCCGAATATCGCAGGCGCGCAGAGTTACCATAATTCAGGTGGCATGATCTTAAGAGGACCGGGATCCGCATCTGATGAAGCTTCATTTCATGACACAGATAAGCCTGTTTATGATGCCATAGGTAAATTAGGAGCTAAAATCATTCCAGGATATGAATATATGGTACTATTTGCTGATTTGTATCCGGCTTTTGGTGGAGAACTGAGTTGGTTTCACGGAGGGCGGGGAATATTTACATTTACCAATGAATTGTTTACCAGTAAATATCTATTCAATAAGGATTATAAAAATTACAATGAAAGGATGAAAGATGCCTTTGACTTTGACAAATATCTTTTATTTGAAGATTCATATGTAGAATGGACTCCTTATGACCACCCGATATACGGGGAAATTGAAGTTGGTGGATTTAAAAGAAATTATTCAAGAGCTAATCCCGGATTCCTGCTTGAAAGTGATGCACATCGTAACATGGCTTTTACGATCTTTCATGCCTATCATACACCCAAATTGGTTGTAGAAGAGGTAAAGGAAAAGGACCTGGGGAAAGGGCTTAAAGAAATAACAGTGACGATCGCTAACAAAAGGATGATCCCGACACATTCAGGAAATGATGTGCAAAACAAAATTAATCCTCCTGATTATATAGGCATTGAAGGTGCTGAGGTTATTGCTGGAATGATCGTATTGGATGAAGATCTGAAGATGACCAAGGAACAACAATTCAATCCAGAGCAGATTGAAGTACAAAACATACCCGGCATGGGAGTAGTTACCGTTCGATGGATTATTTCAGGTGAAAAGGATTTCAGTATAAATGTGGATAGCCAGAAAGGAGGAAAACTTACCTGGTCCAAAAAATCTTAGTAAATCCTCCTGGATCTTAATAAAATATGATCCGGTTATCAGAATTGTATCTGAATCCTGATAAACTAATACTTACCTTTGTGGCTAAGAAAAATTGTTCAACATTATAACATGGAATACATCATTATCCGCTTAATTTGCAAAGATGAATGATAGCAGTTCACCAGATTATCTACAGGAATTAAACGAAGCTCAATGTAAAGCTGTTCTTAATATCGAAGGCCCTTCATTGATCATCGCCGGAGCGGGTTCAGGGAAAACCAGGGTACTGACTTACCGTATAGCCCATCTGATCAAAGCACATCATATTGATCCATTTAATATTCTTGCACTGACCTTCACGAATAAGGCCGCCAGCGAAATGCGGGAACGTATTGAAAAAATAGTTGGGAATGATGCAAAAAATATCTGGATGGGTACATTTCATTCTGTTTTTGCTAAAATTTTAAGAATAGAAGGTCATCTTTTAGGCTTCCCAAGCAATTTTTCAATTTATGATACGGATGATTCGAAATCCTTATTGAAATCAATTATTAAAGAACTCAATCTGGATGACAAGGTTTATAAGCCCAATGTAGTTTATAACCGGATATCAGGTGCAAAGAACAGGTTGATATCCTGGCGGGAATATCAGAACAACCCTGTGTATAAAGCTGATGATGTGAGCGCTATGAAACCCGAACTGGGGAGGATCTATCAGATCTATGTAGAAAGGTGTTTCAAGGCGTCAGCTATGGATTTTGATGACCTCCTGTTCAATACCTATATACTGTTTCGGGATCATACTGATGTACTGAATAAATATCAACAATTCTTCCATTATGTGCTGATCGACGAGTTTCAAGACACCAACATTGCGCAGTATATTATCACAAAGAAATTATCTGCTGTTAGGCAGAATATTTCTGTAGTAGGTGACGATGCTCAGAGCATTTATGCCTTCCGTGGTGCAGAAATACATAATATCTTGAACCTTGAAAAGGATTATCCGGATCTTAAGATCTTTAAATTAGAACAAAATTACCGCTCAACCCAGAATATTGTTAATGCCGCTAATACGGTTATAAAAAGAAACAAAGCTCAGTTGCCTAAAAAACTTTGGACAAGTAACTCAGAGGGTGATCTAATCGAACTGATCAAAGCCAATTCCGATAACGAAGAAGGCAAACTGGTTGCTTCTGCCATTTTCGAAGCGAAGGCCAACAGGCAATTGCATAATGAAGACTTTGTAGTACTGTACAGGACAAATAGTCAATCCCGGGCAATAGAAGAAGCATTGCGCAGGATGAACATCAAATATAGAGTGGTGGGAGGTCTTTCCTTCTATCAACGCCGTGAGATCAAAGACCTCTTATGTTATCTGCGTTTTTCCGTTAACCATAATGACGAAGAAGCACTGAAGCGAATTATTAACCTTCCGAAAAGAGGCATTGGCGCAGGAACTATAAATAAGATCATTGTAAATGCAAATGAGAACCAGCTGAGTTTATGGGAAGTCATTTCCAATATTAACGAATTCGGGGCAGGACGTGCAGTCGGGAATATTCTTGAATTTTCAAATCTTATTAAGCGATTTGAAATTGAAATTCAAAAGAAGGATGCTTACGAAGCATCAAATCTTATAGCTAAAGAATCCGGATTATTACGTGATCTGTATGATGATAAAACCATAGAGGGTCTTAACCGGTATGAAAACGTTCAGGAACTGCTAAATGCGATAAAAGAGTTTGTTGACAACGAAGAGAATGAGGATAAAAGCCTGTCATCTTTTTTACAATCAGTAGCTTTGATCACCAACCTTGATGAAGATGACAAGGAGGATCAGGACAGAGTGACCCTGATGACCATTCACATGGCCAAAGGACTGGAATTTAACCAGGTATTTATAGTCGGTATGGAGGAGGATCTCTTCCCTTCGCAAATGATGCTTGCCAGCAGGGCTGATCTGGAAGAAGAAAGAAGGTTGTTCTATGTAGCGATGACACGTGCCAGGATTAAGCTGGTTTTATCATATGCTATTACCCGGTATCGCTTCGGGAGGTTGAAAAGTTGCGATCCAAGCCGGTTTATTGATGATATCGATCCACGATATATTAAAATGACAAGAAGCGCATTCCCTAAGATTGAAAATAATATATTATCTTCAACTTTTTCAAGACAGGGTAACAATAGCTATGCGCACAACCTCAAAAAGGTAGTCAACAAATCACCGGTTAAAAAGCATACGCCCTCACCTGGGTTTCAACCAAGCGATACGACATATCTGGAAAAAGGAATGAAAGTCGAACATCAAAAATTCGGTTATGGAAAGGTAATAGAAATGGATATCGATGGGGCTAATAAAAAGGCTAAAGTTAAATTTGATAATTTTGGGGAGAAAACATTATTGCTTACTTTTGCAAAGCTCAGGATATGTAATTAATCCTCATAAATAAATAGCTTACCTAAAAATACAGGAATGAAAGATTATAATACGCAGAGAGATCGCTTAGTTTTAAAGGAATACGGGAGGAATGTGCAGATGCTTGTAGATTACCTGATGAATATAGAGGACATGGATAAGAGAAATGCCAGCGCCAAAGCCCTTGTTGATCTCATGAAACAAATTAATCCCTCTGTAAAGGAAGGGAGTGAAGACACTCAGAAGCTTTGGGATGACCTGGTCATAATGTCTGATTTTAAATTGGAAATAGATAGCCCCTTCCCAAAACCAGATAAGGATCTGCTTTTAAAGAAACCCGACAGGTTAGGCTATAAAGACAAGAAAATAATATTTAAGCATTACGGCCTTAACATACAATTAATGGTGGATCATGCATTGACTCTTGAAGATCTAAAAGAGAGGGAAGAGGCAGTTATATATATTGGTAGACTAATGAAAAGCTTTGCCAGTATCTGGAATAGGGATAATCTGGACGATGCAGTGATCCTTCATAATATTAGGGATTTATCCGGGGGGAAACTGGATATCGATCTTGACAAAGTAAGAGAAAATAACCTGTTCAATAACCTTGTCAGAGAGAAGCCAAAGAGCTATTCTAACAGCAACGACAGAGACAGAGACAGGGATAGAGGAAGAAACAAAAGACCCCGAAGAAAAAGAAATTAATGCTTTCTTTTAGAATTGAAGGCGGCCACGTACTAAATGGGGATATCACTCCCCAGGGGGCAAAGAACGAGGCACTTCAGATCATAAGTGCTACGTTGCTTACTTCTGAGCCTGTTACAATTCATAATATTCCCGATATCAGGGATGTAAATGCACTTGTCGATATCCTGGGGGATCTGGGTGTTTCAATTGAGGAAAAGGGTGCAGGCACCTGTATCTTCCGCGCTGAAGATTTGGATATATCATATCTGGGGACAGAAACCTATAACCAGAAAGCCTCAACTTTACGGGGATCAATAATGATCCTGGGCCCTTTGCTGGCAAGGTATAAAAAAGCGAAAATACCAAAACCGGGAGGAGATAAAATTGGAAGAAGAAGGCTAGACACTCATTTCTTCGGCTTTGAAAAACTAGGCGCAAAGTTCAATTACGATAAAAGCCAGGATTACTTCACTATAGATGCCACAAATCTTAAGGGAAATTATATGCTTCTCGATGAGGCATCCGTAACAGGAACTGCAAATATTCTTATGGCAGCATCTCTGGCCCAGGGAAAGACAGTCATTTATAATGCCGCCTGCGAACCATATGTACAACAGCTTTGTAGAATGCTGAATTCCATGGGAGCTGACATTAGTGGAATCGGGAGTAACTTGCTCACCATTAACGGAGCTGATTCTTTACATGGCACAGAACACACCCTGCATCCCGACATGATTGAGATCGGAAGTTTTATTGGCTTAGCTGCAATGACCCGTTCAGAGATCACCATTAAAAATGTATCCCGGGAATATCTTGGTCTTATTCCGGAGGTTTTTAATCGATTGGGAATACAAATTAATTTTAAGGAAAATGATCTTTTTATTCCCGCTCATGATCATTATGAAATTGAGACATTTATTGATGGCTCGATTATGACGATATCTGATGCGATCTGGCCTGGATTTTCACCTGATTTATTAAGCATCGCACTGGTAGTGGCTACCCAGGCGAAAGGTACTGTATTAATACATCAGAAAATGTTTGAAAGCAGGCTATTTTTTGTTGATAAACTGATCGATATGGGCGCGCAAATTATTTTATGTGATCCCCACAGGGCAACTGTAATTGGTCTCGATAGAAAATTCACATTAAAGGGCATTCAAATGAGTTCTCCCGACATTCGGGCTGGCGTTGCCCTACTTATTGCAGCCCTATCCGCTGAAGGTACGAGCATTATATCAAATGTGGAACAGATCGATCGTGGTTATCAGTTTATCGATAAAAGGTTAAATGCGCTTGGTGCTAAGATTGTTCGATTGGAAAACTGATTAATTTATCAGGTATAATTATTCAGCATAACAGGCATTACAAGCATAAGCAGATCTTCACCCTCACCTTGTTCCTTCGGAACGATCAATCCAGCACGATTAGATTCAGATAGCCTTAACAAAACTTCCGAACTTTCCATATTGGTCAGCATTTCAATCAGAAATCTTGCGTTAAAACCTATCACAATATCTTCTCCATCATGCTCACAGCTTAACCGTTCATTGGCTTCATTGGAAAAATCCAGGTCCTCAGCGGATATTTGCAATTCGCTTCCGGTTATCTTAAGCTTTACCTGGTTAGTGGTCTTATTGGCGTATATGGCAATACGCTTAAGCGAACTCAGAAATTCCATACGATTGATTGTCATGATGTTATCATTATCAGCAGGAATTACATTTTCATAATCCGGATACCTTTCATCTATCAGGCGGCAGATCATTCGAACATGACTGAATTCAAAAAACGCATTGGATAAATTATACTCTACCGAAACACCTGAGCTTTCAGTTGGCAATACATTTTTCAATAAATTTAAGGCCTTCCTGGGAATTATTATTGCGTTTTGACTATCCGAAGCAATATCACTTCTTTGGTATTTAATCAGTCTATGTCCATCGGTGGCAACGAAAGTAGAGTTCCCTTCATCAATATTCAGATATACACCCGTCATGGCTGGTCGTAATTCATCATTGCTCGTCGCGAATATGGTATTCGATATAGCTGTCGAAAGCACCTCAGAAGACATTTCAACTGAGAATCCATCGCTTACATTTGGAACCTTGGGAAAATCGGTGGCGTTCTCTCCCGATAATTTGTATCGGCCATTATCAGAATTGATTTCTATACTATAAGATTCCTCATCTATTGAGAAGGTCACAGGTTGTTCTGGCAGGTTTTTGAGTGTATCTAATAATATTTTGGCAGGCACGGCGATGCTTCCTGTTTCTTTTGCTTCGACTTCAATTTCGGTGATCATTGAGGTTTGCAGATCTGATGCCGTAATAGTTAGTTTACCCGATTCAATTTCAAATAAAAAGTTTTCAAGTATTGGCACTACAGGATTGGTTGTGATCACTCCATTAATATTTTGAAGTTCCTTCAGCAGTGCTGATGATGTAACAATGAATTTCATAAGTTTCTGAAAAATATTTGTGTGAATTTATCAGTTAAAGTTATAAATATTATTCTAAATAATTATAAAAATGGATATCCCTAAATATAATGTTTATTAATATTGTATTCAACACAAATAAAGGGATATATTTTTTTTACCTTATTAATTAAATCAATTTGAAGCATTATGCTGGATAAAATCAAGGAAACCACAAAATTCATAAAAGATATAGTGGGCGAAGAGCCCGAAGTTGGAATAATTTTAGGTACTGGATTAGGGGCCCTGGTCAATGAAATAGACATAAGCAAAACAATTCTTTACGAAAACATCCCAAACTTCCCGGTATCAACGGTAGAGAGTCATTCAGGAAAATTGATCTTTGGAACGCTGGGAGGTAAACGTGTGGTAGTTATGCAGGGAAGATTTCATTATTATGAGGGGTATGATATGCAACAGATCACCTTTCCTGTACGGGTAATGAAATTTTTGGGAATTGAAAAACTATTTATTTCAAATGCTTCCGGAGGCTTAAGGAAGGACCAGAACATAAGTGATCTAATGATTCTAAGTGATCATATTAGCCTGCTGCCTGATAATCCCTTGCGCGGAAAAAATCTGGTTGAATTGGGACCAAGATTTCCGGATATGAGTGATGCTTATGACCAAGGCCTGATCAAAAGGGCACTTGAAATAGCAAAAAATAATAATATTAAAGTGCATACCGGTGTATATGCTGCCGTTCCAGGCCCAAATCTTGAAACACCGGCTGAATACAAATATCTTAGTATTATTGGTGCTCATGCGGTTGGTATGTCAACAATACCGGAAAACCTGGTGGCCAGACAGATGGGCATACCCTGTTTTGCCATCTCTGTGATCACTGATTTAGGCGTTGAAGGAAAGATAAAGAAAGTAAAGCTGGAGGAGGTTATAGATGCTGCTGCAAAAGCAGAACCCAGGATGACACTACTTATGAAAAAGCTCATCAGTTCTATTTGATAATTTATATCAATTTTTTGATTAGAATAGATCTACTTTAAAGTTGGGGAGTTTCTTTCGGTGGGTTATCTGGAAAAAAGTTTGATTTATAAATTACCCGCCCTTATACTCTAATCCTGAAGTACATTAGCTATAAAAGTGGATTTCAGTCCGATCCAGGAGATCAACAACAAAATAGCCCACGTAAGGTAAACCATATAATAATCTTGTGTATCCTTAAATCTGGTTTCCTTGATTTCAGCCTTCTCATATTGGTCGATCAGTGCAAAAACGTTTTCCAGAGCTTCATTGTCAGATACCCTGTAAAACTCACCATCACCTAATTCTGCTATCTTCCTGAGGTTTGTTTCATCAAGGGTATTCTCAACATATCGTGTTCTTCCAAAAAAATCTTTGCCGAAAGGCACCCGCCCTTCTTTACCAATAGCAATTGTGTAGATCCTGATATTAAACGATCGGGCAAGCTCCGCTGCAGTGATGGGATCAATATTCCCTGCGGTATTATCTCCATCGCTCAGCAAGATCAAAACTTTGGATTTTGAATCAGAATCTCTCATCCTGTTTGTCCCAACTGCCAGGGCACTCCCAATTGCTGTCCCCCGGTTCTCTATCATATCAAAATCAAGCTCTCCAATATGCGCTTTCAAAAGGTCATAATCTAGTGTGAGGGGTGATAAGGAATATGCATCTCCTGAAAAAATAACAATGCCAATTCGATCTTGAAATCTTCCCTGGATAAACTTAAGAGCAGTTTCTTTGGCAGCTTCCAGCCGATTTGGCTTGAAGTCTTCAATCTGCATACTCTCTGAAATATCTATGACCAGCATAATGTCGATGCCTTCTGTCCATTGCTCAACTTTTTCATTTGTCTTCTGCGGACGCGCTATACTGATGATGATCAGGGCAAGTATTAATGAGATCAACACATCAGGTATAAACCTCAGTAAACTTACTGGCTTCCATTTCAAGCTACTTTTGGGTAAGGCTATGAGCAACTTCTGTTTCAACCTGGCCTGGATAATATACTTGATTAAAAGTGCCACAGGGATAGCCCAGAGAAACCACAGTACTTGTTTGTATTCCCAGGAAAAATTCTGGAAGGTGGCAGGATAGAACCAATCAAGACTATACCAAACTGCAGGAAATAAACTTTGACTATCCATTTCTAAGTTCTTTAAGTCTCACATCATACCGCTCAATGGAATATTCAAGCAGTTTCTCGAAATGCTCATGAAGAGGCTTTTCTTTAATATTACCGTAAATATACCGGTCAATGGACCGTAAATTATCCTTAAGCCTCTGATCTGCATGGAGCCCGATCAATTCTTTAGTAGTTAATTTAGTATAAGGCTCCCTTTCCAGTTTTTCCATATACTTTTTCCAATCTCCTAGTATTTCCTCCGGATCAATACCCGCTCTATTGTCACGCAATGCCCCTAATTTCAAATAAAACTTATTTATGAAACGTTTATGTTTTCTCTTCATCAGCAGGATGCTAATCCACCTCGATAACCTTTTGCCAAAGAACAGAAGTCCGGATAGCGCTATTAATATCAGCGCTCCAAGGATTATCATGAAAACCGGGTAATTAAATCTATCAGAGATCTTAAAAAAAAAGGTATTTTCTTTCAGCTTTACAGAATCGGGCATCTCCTGAATAATGTGGAAAAGATTAACAGAATCAGGCGTTGTATAGACAGCTGCACTATCTTCTTCTTGTTTAATATAAACAGGCAATTGAAGATATTGTACAGAATCAATTTCAAAAGTTGATAAATAATAGATAACGCTGTCGAAGCTCAAACTACTGTCGGAAATGGTCTGAAAGTAGTCCCTGCGGTGGTACTCAAAAGGTTCATAATCGAAGGTTGAATCCGGGAAAATGATGTTAAAAGACCTTGGATACGAAACGGACAAGCTGTAAGGAACCTCCTCCCCAATCTTTACAGTGTCTTTTAAGAAAGATCCTTGAATGGAGACATCCTGCCCGCAGACAGTGAAATAAAAACCCAGCAATAATAACAATATGCCTATTCTCTTAAACAAATCTCTTCGCTTTATTTCTAACCCTAAATAATTTTATCAATTTCGGCACATAATCTTCATTAGTGTCTATTGAAAGATAATTGGCATTTTGTTTTCGACACAGGTTCTCAAGTTCAATTTTATTGCCGCTGAAAGTATTGTGCAATCCCTGACGGAAATTTCCTGAGGATGTATTCATCCATAAAACCTTGCCACTTTCCTTATCGTATAACGGGACGATTCCCAATTTTGGCAGGTCCGTTTCTCTTCTGTCAGATATATGTATAGTTACTAAGTCGTGTTTTCTGGCCAGTGCTTTCATATTACTTTCAAATCCCTCATCTATAAAATCTGAGATAAAAATCACAATACTCTTTCGCTTAAGCCGGTTCAAAGTATATAATATAGCCTGGCTTATATCTGTCTTAAGGGATTCCGGTTGTAAATTAAAGATCTCACTAAATATCCGATATGCATGTTTCACTCCTTTATTCGGCTTTACATACTTTTCCTTTTGATCGGAGAAACATATTAATCCAACCTGGCTTGATTCCTTTAATGCAGAAAGTGCTAAAACGGCGCATATTTCCTTGGCGATCTGTATTTTCTGTCGCCCCGGATTCCCAATTTCCTGGGACGCGCTAACATCAAGTACAAAAAAAACGGTTTGTTCTTTCTCTTCCTTGAAAGTTTTCACATAAGTCCCATGCCCCTTCGCTGATACATGCCAGTCAATGGATCGAACATCATCACCATATTGATATGCCCTCACATCGTCAAATTCAAGGCCACTTCCTTTAAAAACGGAATGGAAGTTACCCTGCATATGAGAGTTGATTGCCTTCCTGACTGTAATTTCATATTTACGAAGCTTTTTCAGAAGCTCCTTCATAGGCGCTTTTTATCTTTAAAATTAGAACTAATTTGAGTAATTTTCGGTCATGAAAAAAACTTTTTTATTACTACTGATAATAGTTTTAATCAATTGCGTGGGCAAAGATAAACCACCTGAAGGAATCATGTCGAAACAAGAGATGGTTTCTTTTCTGATTGATTTACATATTTTGGAGGCTAAAATTTCAACGGTCAGGTTCCCTAATGATTCCGTTAAGCTCTTTTTCCCTGAAATAGAGAAGGAACTTTTTAAAAAACACAATGTTTCTGATTCTGTATATTTTAAAAGCTATCAGTACTACCTAAATAATATGTTTGACATGGAAGAGATTTATACTGCGGTGGTTGACAGCCTTAGCCTTAGAGAACGAGTATCAAATAAAAAATGATCTGAAAGGGAATGCTCTATCCATCGAATTTAGAAGAAAAACTTGGTTTTGATAAGATCAAACAGGCCATCAGAAAGAAGTGTATTGGGGAGTTTGGGCAATCTTATGTCGACAACATAAAATTCAGCTCGGATTTTGAATTGATAAGAAAATTACTCAAACAGACCGATGAATTTGTAAAAGTACTACAATCAGGCCTGTCTTTTCCGGGCGGCGAATACCATAATATAAGTAAACATCTTGTTAAAGCTTCAAAAATTGACGCTTATCTGTCTGACGAAGAATTTCATGAATTAAAACTAACAATATCAAAAACTGAAGACCTGTTAAAATTCTTCAAAAAATATCATGAGCAGTTTGAACACTTAACATTATTAACTGTTGGGATATATCTTAATCCCCAGCTTTTATTCCATATAAATAAGGTCATTGACGAGAGTGGAAAGATCCGAAATTCTGCAAGCGATGATTTATTGAAAATAAGAAGCAAAATTCATGGACTAGAATTTAAAGTACGTGGAAAACTGGAACGAATACTAAAGAAATTTATTAAAGATGGCTATTCCAGTGAGGAAGTTAATATTACTATAAGAAATGGTCGCCTGGTCATTCCAGTCCGGGCTGAATTTAAAAGGGTTGTGGGTGGTTTTATTCATGATGAATCAGCCAGTGGTCAGACAGCTTATATTGAACCTTCATCACTTGTGGAACTGAATAATGATATAAGGGATTTATATTATAAGGAAAAACGGGAATTGATTCGGATCCTTATTGCACTGACTGATATGATCAGACCGGAAGTGGATAATTTACGAAAGTGTTACGAGTTCGTGGGTTTAATAGATTTCATAAAGGCTAAGGCTTTATTCGCCATTGATTTGAAAGCCATTTTGCCAGAGTTAACGAATACAGCAAAAATCGAATGGTTGCAGGCCAGACACCCTCTTTTATTTATGTCCCACCAGCTATCTGGGAAACCCGTAGTACCTCTTGACATAACTTTAACACATGAACACAGAATTCTTGTTATTTCCGGCCCAAATGCAGGAGGAAAATCGGTTTGTCTTCAAACTGTCGGATTGATTCAATATATGCTGCAATGCGGATTGCTGGTCCCCTTACTGGAAGGATCCAGAACAGGTATCTTTCCGAGGATATTCATCGATATTGGGGATGAACAGTCATTGGAAAATGACCTGAGCACCTATAGCTCGCATTTGATGAATATGAACAGTTTCCTGAATTTAGCTACAAAAAAAACCCTGTTTTTGATTGATGAATTCGGGACAGGAACGGAACCTCAATTTGGTGGGGCAATTGCTGAGGCGATTCTAAAGGAATTAAGCAAAAAGAAATCGTTTGGGATCATTACTACTCATTATACCAACTTGAAGAAATTTGCCGAGAGGACCCCAGGCGTAGTCAACGGTGCCATGAGATTTGATATCAGCAAAATGGAACCATTATTCGAATTACATATTGGAAAGCCCGGAAGTTCTTTCGCCCTGGAAATTGCAGGCAAGATCGGGCTTCCGGATGAGATCATACAACACGCTAAACAGGGCATTGGAACCTCGCACGTTAACTTTGAAAGATTACTTGGTGAATTGGAACAGGAAAAAAAAGAGTTCGAGGTACAAAAAAGAAAATTGTCAGAAGAAGAAAACAAATACAGCAAGCTTATAAAGGAATATGAATCGTTAAAAACTGATCTTCAAAATAACCGGGATAAAGCGATTAAAGATGCCAGGCGGGAGGCAAACGATATTATTTCGGGAGCGAACAAGGAAATAGAGAAAACCATCCGCTTAATTAAAGAGGCTAAGGCGGATAAAGAAAAAACCAGGGCCATCCGGAAGAACCTGGAGGAATTCAAGGAAAAGATCAAGCCTTCTGAACCATCTATTAAGAAAGGTGTCAGCAAAAAACCAAGAATACAGGTAATTCAGGGTAAAATCGAAACAGGTGATTTTGTAAGGATTAAAGACCAGGGCAGTGTCGGTCAGGTCCTGAATATTACAAGGAATACTGCTGAAGTAGCAATCGGTGACCTGAAATCAAAGTTAAAACTTTCAAGGCTGGAAAAGATCTCAAAAAAGGAATATACTGTACATCCAGGTAAGGGATTTAAAGATACTTCCCGGATCATCAGTTCTGATTTGAATGAAAAACTTAAATTCTTTGAATCTACCCTTGATCTCAGGGGGAAAAGAGCTGAAGAAGCTCTTAACATTCTAAACCAATACCTGGATGAAGCATTGCTTTTAAGCATGAATGAGATCCGGATACTTCATGGAAAAGGAGATGGGATCCTGAGGGATGTCATAAGGACATATTTACAGCAAATCGACTTTATCGACCGCTTTTATGATGAAGATGTTGAAAGAGGAGGTGCCGGGATCAGTATTGTACACCTGAAATAAAAAATCCCGTGCTTGACACTAAATGACGAGCACGGGATCTTATTTATATAATCTATATCTATTTCGTCAAGTTCGCAGTATATGCTCCACTTAAATCAGCTATCCTGCCACCAGCCATTGCCGTAAGGCCAGGATGGGAGAATGAAATACTCATTGAGTTCGTACTGACATTATTGATATTAAACTCAGAAACCGGGGCTACACTGGATAAAACAACGATTTCTATAGAAGAACTACTGAAATCCCATGCTGCACCGTTCTGGGCGCTAAAGAATTCCGGCATCCCGGCTGAACTGAATGAAGTAGGATTATGACTGTCATCCGTATTGAAAGTCATTGTTGAACCATTTAAAATGGTAGGGTCTACACCTTGCGGAACAGTTGCACTTTGAATTGTCCAGGTGCCTTGCATAGTTTGTGCTCTTTCCTGTTGCGGTGTCAATTCCACTCCGTTACCGTTCTTATTACAACTTGAAATAAAAGCAAATCCCGCTATCAGGCCCACGCTTAAGAATAAAAATAACTTTTTCATTTTTAAAATTTTTCTGGTTTAAACCAATCTGTTGTACCTTTAAAATAATTAATTCCAGAATTATAACGAATTGTAACCCAATTTATTTATAATTCTCAATTCTAATGAAGTCAACCGCAAAGGTATATTCTTCTGGTTGATTTGATGCGATTATCACCACCTTATTTTCCAATATCGTAGTAATCTCCTCTGAATACCACTTTTTATTCTCTTGATCCAGATTTGTTGTGGGCTCATCCAGCAATAGCACCGGGCTTGTGGAAAATACTCCTAAAGCTAACTTTAGCCTTTGCTTCATGCCCGAAGAAAAATGCTTTATAAACTTTTCTTCATTCCCTTCCAACCTGCTGTTATGAATAACATCCTTAATATCCATGCCTTGCCGCAGGGCTTTAAAATTGAAATGAAATTTAAGAAATTCTTCAAGAGTTAATTCTTCAACCAGTTCCGTATAGGGTGCTACAAAATCAACCAGTTTATAAAATTCTTCGGGGGGTATATTTCTTTCATCAAGGGAATAAGATATTGATCCTGCAGATGGAAGTGTCCAGCCAGAGATGATCAGCATTAATGTCGATTTTCCAGATCCATTCGGACCGACTACAGCGAGTGGGTGGCCAATGGATATAGACTTATCTACACCCTTAAATATCCACTCTTTGTTATACTTTTTACCGGCTCCGTTAAGGATGATCTGCATTCGATCATACGTTATTGAATCCTTTCATAATGCCCCGGTCTGAGTTTCTGATAAAATTGATTATATCATCACGTTCCGTTGAAGGTGTCATTTCAAGCTCCAGAACATCCAATGCTTTAGAATTATTAAGACCTTTAAGGTAAATCTGCCTGTATATCTCCTGGATCTCATTAATTTTCTCATTGGTATAACCTCTTCTTCTCAATCCTATTGAATTAATACCGGTATAACATAAGGGCTCTCTTGCTGCTTTGGTATAAGGGGGCACATCTTTTCTTATCAGAGATCCCCCGGCTATCATTACATGACAGCCAATTTTGACGAATTGATGAATAGAAGATGATCCTCCAATAATTGCCCAGTCATCGACCTGTACATGACCGGCCATTTGTACGCAATTTACGAGAATGCACTGATCGCCAATAATACAATCATGGGCAACATGCACATAGGCCATTAAAAGGCTGTTTTTACCAATAGTAGTCCTATATCGCTCTACTGTTCCACGGTTTATAGTAACATACTCACGGATAACCGTGTTATCACCGATCTCAACAGTTGTATCCTCTCCGGCAAATTTCAGGTCCTGCGGAATAGAGGATATAGTGGCACCGGGAAATATTTTACAATTTTTCCCTATTCTTGCTCCTTCCATGATGGTAACATGAGAGCCTATCCATGTGCCTTCTTCAATAATTACATTCTTATGAATACAGGCAAATGGCTCAATTACTACATTGTCAGCGATCTGCGCCTCCGGATGTATGTATGATAATGGCTGGTTCATTTGTTTTTCTTAACAATACTTGCTGACATTACAGATTCAGTTACTATGGTATTACCCACAAATGCCTGGGATTTCATACGGGCAATTCCTCTTCTGATGGGTTCAAGCAATTCACATTTTAATATAAGCTGATCACCGGGCAGGACCATCTTCCTGAATCGACAATCTTCAATTTTCATAAAATATGTCCAATAGTCCTTTGGATCTCCCAGGGCATTAAGAGCTAAAATACCACCTGTCTGTGCCAGAGCCTCAACAATCAAAACCCCTGGCATAACTGGATTCCCAGGGAAATGCCCCTGGAAGAATGGTTCATTATATGTTACATTCTTAATGCCTGCAACCGTTGTCTCATCAAGGTGAATGATCTTATCCACAAGAAGAAAAGGCGCTCTGTGAGGAAGTGTTTCCCTGATCTGATTAATATCCATTACCGGTGGCAATTTTGGATTGTAAGGCGGGACATTAATAGACTTTGGATCGCTCATTTCTTTCTTAAGCTTCCTGGCAAAAGCTACATTGGAAGCATGCCCTGGCCGGGCAGCAAGGATCTGGGCTTTAATTGGACGGCCAGCTAATGCAAGATCGCCCATTACATCTAATAGTTTGTGCCTTGCAGGTTCATTCCGATATCTTAATTCAACATTATTCAGGATCCCTTCCTTTTTTACCTCTACCTTTGGCTTATTAAATAATTGAGCCAGATAATCCAGTTCATTGTCCTCAACAATCCGGTCTACGACAACAATAGCATTATTGAGATCTCCTCCTTTTATGAGATTATTTTTATATAACATCTCAAGTTCATGTAGAAAACAGAATGTTCTGCAAGAAGCAATTTCTTTAGAGAACTGATTGACATCCGTAATATTTGCATGCTGACTTCCTAAGACTGGAGAATTGTAATCGATCATTACAGTAACTCTATAATCATCTAATGGCAACGCGGCGATTTCAACATCATGTGCGCTGTCCCTATAAAATACAGGTTCCCTGACTTCATAGAAATTACGCAATGCATTTTGCTCTTCGAATCCAACACTTTCAAGAGCATCTACAAACATTTTAGAGCTGCCATCCATAATTGGAATCTCAGGGCCATCCAGTTGTATTAGTACATTATCAACTTGCATACCAACAAGTGCAGCCATGGTATGTTCAACTGTAGCTACCTTGGCACCCTCTTTTTCCAGTGTAGTCCCTCTTGACAGGTCAACCACATTATCTACATCAGCTTCAATTATGGGTTTCCTTTCAATATCAATCCTTTGAAATTTAATACCATGGTTTGGTTTGGCTGGCAGGAAGGTCATTTTCGCATTTACACCAGTATGGAGTCCAACACCCTCAATGGTCACCGGATTTTTTATGGTGTGCTGTTTAATATTCATAAATCTTATGTCTAGTGGAATTACTAATTTCTCAGTTGATAGATTACAATTAAATCTAATCTTGTCTGTTAAAATTCAATATATTTTGATCTTTCTCAGCTTTTCCCATACTCTAATAAGGCCCTAGAAAATTGAATTTAAATTATTAACCTGCAAGTATACGATTTTTCTAACTTTTGAGCCACATCTTATACGATACTTCTTATAAATCAGATCATAACATGATAGGCCATTTTCTTTAATGTATAATAAGAATTATTCTAAATGATAGATTAATTAATGGAAATCCATGGTGGCAAAATGAGCTATTATATAGAAAACAGAAGGTATCTGGTTATACATTAAAGTATAGGAATATCTAAGGGGCCTGTTTCTTATCCCTCCTGGAAATTCCTGACGATTTCTTCTAACTTTAAAATCTTATCCTGAAGTTCAGGTAATTTTTTAAACACAATAAAAACCCGCCTGAAATCACCTACCGGAATGGCAGGGCTTCCCAGCACGATCTGGCCTTCAGTAGTAATGGATTTCGTAATACCTGCCTGCGCACCAATCGTGACCTTATCGGCAATATCAACATGTCCCGCAATACCTGCCTGTCCTGCCAGAACACAGTTACTCCCTATTTTGGTCGATCCTGAAATTCCTGCCTGTCCTGCTATAACAGTATTTTCGCCAATTACCACATTATGTGCTATCTGTATCAGGTTATCCAACTTAGCACCTGCCTTAATAATTGTGGATTCCAGTGTAGCGCAATCAAGAACTGTATTCGCTCCTATATCAACATTATCTTCAATTATAACATTCCCCAGTTGAGGTATTTTTTTATATGTGCCGTCTTTTTGCGGTGCAAATCCAAATCCATCGCTACCTATTATGGCTCCTGCATGAATATGACAATTGATGCCAATCTGAACGTTTGCATAGATCTTAACTCCAGGGTAAAGGATGGTATTATCTCCTACATTAACTCCATCGCCTATATAAACATGTGGATATATCTTGACATTTTTTCCGATGGTAACATTTTCACCTATATATGAAAAAGCTCCCCGATAAACTTCATCTCCTGTTATACTGCTTTTTCCGATAAAGCTGGGTTCCTCCACCCCTACTTTCATATAACTGATTAATTTATCATATTCTTCGAGTAAAATCGAAAAAGCAAGATATGGATCTTTAACTTTTATTAAGGTGGACTTGACTTCTTTAGTTGGGCTGAAATCATCTTTTACAATGACCGCTGATGCTTTTGTCTCGTATATGAAATTTTCATATTTAGGATTAGAAAGGAAAGAAATACATCCTTCCACTGCGTTTTCCAGGGTACTCAGATTATCGATGACTAAAGTACTATCGCCTACTATTTCTCCCTGAACTAAACCGGCTATTTGCTGTATTGGGAATTTCATGATTGATCAAAAGATTCACAAAGATACACTTTTGGGAAAGCATAGATAAAATTTATTGACAATTTTGCTCAACGCTTTGATATTAGGTAAGTCTGATGCCGAAGCGATATCTACAATATCACCATTTTTCATCAATACATTGATCTTTGAATTTGCAAGCTCATAGGCTGAGTTGCTCAATTTGCCCTCATTAATGAAGTAAGATGCATCTTTTTTAGATATGTGGAAATTTTCTGCGAAAATTTTCCTTAGTGAACTAATCTGGCTTTTAGACACCGCTTTATTATATATTCCAATCTTAAAAAGATCTCTTTCGATTAACATCCGGCACAATTCAGCAAGGACCCGATCATCATGGTGCATCCAGATCTTAATGGCCCCCCATAAATCATTGTCATCAAGGGATAGAAATGCCGTGAGAACTTTCACATCTTCCTGAAAATCTTCTAACGAATATTCGTTAAGAAGGAATAACATCAGAGCTTTATTCCTGGTTTCCAGTTTACCTTCAGCAGCAAGCTTTTTAGCCCTTTTTATAAGTTTGATTAATAAAGTTTCCGCAGCTACCGTAGTTTTATGAAGATATACCTGCCAATACATCAGGCGCCGGGAACTTAAAAAGTTCTCAATACTATATATCGCCTTTTCCTCTACAACGATCTCATGATCATGCACATTCAGCATTTTTAAAATACGCTCAAATCCAACCTTCCCTTCACTTACCCCCGTAAAGAAGCTGTCTCTGTTTAAATAATCTAAACGGTCGACATCGAGCTGACTGGCAACCAGTTGACTTAAAAACTTTTTATGGTAAGTTCCATTGAAGATCTTCAATGCAAGATCCAGCTTATTATCTAATTCATGATTGAACAATTGCATAATTAATGCTGAAATCTTTTCGTGTTTTATTCCTTTGATCAGGCTGAATTCAAGAGCGTGAGAGAATGGGCCATGCCCTATATCATGTAATAAGATGGTGATGAGAGCGCTTTCAAATTCGTCATCTCTAATTTCAACACCTTTGGCCCTTAAGCTAGTCAGAGCCATATCCATTAGATGCATAGATCCTATGGCATGATGGAACCGGGTATGGGTAGCACCAGGGTAGACAAAATCGGTTAATCCAAGCTGATTGATCCTCCTTAAGCGTTGAAAATACGGATGTTCAATAATTCTAAAAATAATTCCGTCTGGAATTCTAATAAATCCGTAAATTGGATCATTAATAATTTTTCTTTTATTCAAACTTAAAGTATTTAGGATTCCGTATATTAATATAGTAAGGAATTCAATATTCAGTTAATTATGCAAAGATATACTATTTTATGGGCGGACGATGAAATTGACCTCTTGAAACCTCATATAATGTTTCTAGATAAAAAAGGGTATGATGTCACCCCCGTCAACAGCGGATCCGATGCTCTTGAAAAATGTGAATCTACGAACTATGATGTCGTATTTTTAGATGAGAATATGCCCGGTATGTCGGGATTGGAGACCCTAACGCACATAAAATCTATGAAACCCAGCCTCCCGGTTGTGATGATCACGAAGAGCGAAGAAGAGCATATTATGGAAGAGGCTATCGCTTCAAAAATTGCAGATTATTTAATAAAACCTCTCAATCCTCACCAGATACTTCTTAGTGTAAAAAAGATTCTTGATAATAAAAGATTGGTAAATGAAAAGGTTAACCTGAGTTATCAGCAGGAATTTCAGAAAATCAGTATGGCGGTGAATGGAAATCTGGATCATAATGAATGGGCGGATATTTATAAAAAGCTGGTTTACTGGGAACTTGAATTTGAAAACACACAGAACAAGGAAATGACAGAGATCCTGAATATGCAAATGCTTGAGGCAAATACCAATTTTGCTAGGTATATTAAGGAGAATTACCAGTATTGGATGGATGAGGATGAAGAAGATAAACCAATATTATCCCACAAGCTATTTGAGGAAAAGGTGCTTCCGCATATACAGAAAGAAAGGCCTACAGTATTCCTGGTCATTGATAATTTGAGGCTTGACCAATGGAAGATTATAGAACCATTTATTCTTGAATCCTTCAGGCAAGAAAGCTTTGAAACATATTACAGCATCCTTCCTACAACAACAGCTTATGCTAGAAATGCTATTTTTTCAGGATTACTGCCACTTGAGATGGCGAATAAACATTCAGATATCTGGATGGGTGAAGACCAGGAAGGAGGCAAGAACAATTTTGAAGAAGATTTTCTAAAAAGGTATCTGAAGTCAAAGGGAATGGATATAAAGGTTTCCTATAATAAGATCAAAAATCTTTCTCAGGGTAGAACGATGATTGACAACATACCTAATATATTACAAAATGATCTCAGTGTGATCGTATATAATTTTGTAGACATGCTTTCACATGCAAGAACTGAAATGGAAATGATAAGGGAATTGGCACCCAATGAGGCTGCCTACAGATCTATAACCCGTTCATGGTTTATTCATTCTCCACTGAATGAATCCATTAAAAGAATGGCTGACCAAGGAGCGAAATTAATTATCAGCACGGATCATGGTACAATTCGGGTAAAAAAACCATTTAAAATTATAGGAGATAGAAATACGAATACTAATCTGCGGTATAAAGTAGGTAAGAATCTGAATTTTGATGAGAATAAAATTTTCTTTATCAGAGACCCTGAATTGCTCCATCTTCCTAAGATAAATGTGTCAAGCACCTACGTCTTTGCTATGGAAGATCTATTCTTCGCCTATCCCAATAATTATAATTATTATGTGAATTATTACCGTGATACTTTTCAACACGGAGGATTATCACTTGAAGAGATGATAATTCCAATAATTTCCCTAAATTCGAAATAATCTTCAATTTTTTATAATTTGGAAATCTACTGCCGGACAATTCAGGAATTGCCTGAGGTAACGAAAAAAATTATAAGTTACGGCATAAAATATACCGTATGGGTATTGAAAGGAGACTTGGGAGCGGGAAAAACTACCTTTATTCAAGAAGTAGCTAAGCAAATGAATGTATTGGATAACATCAGCAGTCCCTCATACGCATTGATAAATGAATACCTGGCTCCTGCCGGGGAGAAGATCTATCATTTTGATCTATTCCGGATCAAGACCATTTCTGAGGTTCTTGACTTAGGATTTGACGAATTCATCGACTCTGGTTCCCTCTGTTTTATTGAATGGCCAGAGATAGCGGAATCACTACTACCTGGAAGATATCTGGAGATTTCAATTTTGAATCCTGAAAAAGAATTAAGAGTTTTTAATATAAATAAACATGAGTGAACAACATCGATCTGGATTCGAAGAGTTAGCTCAAGAATCAAAATTATATCCACAGGAGTCTTTATTAAAAATAAAGAAACAGCAAAATACCCTTTACATAGGCATTCCCAAAGAGAATTCCTTTCAGGAAAATCGATTGGCAATCACCCCCGAGGGGGTGAATTTACTCGTTAACAATGGCCATGAGATCCGGATTGAGACCGGCGCAGGAAAGGAATCGCGGTTCACCGATAAAGAATTTAGTGATGCCGGTGCGAAAATAGTCTATTCTACGGAAGAAGTTTTCAAAGCAGATATTATCCTGAAAGTGGAGCCACCTACTATTGATGAGATCGAATACATGAATTCGGGGAAGGCACTCATCTCTGCGCTCCAACTGGGGAACCAAACCCCTGAGTATCTCAGAGCGGTTAACAATAAGAAGCTGACAGCGCTGGCTTATGAGTTCATAGAAGATAAAGTTGGAGGAATGCCAGCTGTTAGGGCCATGAGTGAAATTGCGGGTAGTACGGTCATGCTGATTGCTGCCGAGTATTTAAGTAATATTAATAATGGAAAAGGAATACTATTAGGTGGCATAACCGGGGTCCCTCCGGCAAAAGTTGTTATTCTTGGAGCTGGCACTGTGGCAGAATACGCTGCCAGGGCTGCTTTAGGTCTTGGAGTGGATATCCAGATCTTTGACAACAACATTTACAAACTGCGGAGGTTGAAGCATGCACTGGGGCAACAGGTATTTACATCCACTTTTAATAATGTGTTATTATCTGATGCCATCAAACAGGCAGATGTTTTGATAGGGGCTATGAGAATTGAAAAGGGAAAAATGCAAATCATCATTTCAGAAGAAATGGTATCTACCATGAAGTCCGGTTCGGTTATCATTGATGTCAGCATCGACCAGGGTGGGTGTATCGAAACATCTGAGATTACCAGTCACGATAACCCAATATTTACGAAATACGGGATCATTCATTATTGTGTTCCCAATATTGCTTCCAGAGTACCTCGAACAGCCACTACTGCTTTCAATAATATTTTTGTACCCATGTTACTGCAGACATCTGATGAAGGTGGAATTGATGGAATGATATTTAACAATAAGTGGTTTATGAGAGGAATCTATGCCTATAATGGGTATGTAACAAATGAACACATCGCCAATAAATTCATGGTGCCATACAAAGACTTAAACCTCCTGATTGCAGCACAGTTCTAATTAAATACGGATTAAAATGGATTTGCTGAATTGTGATTTTCAGATTCAGTTTAAATTCCTAATTACAAATAGAGGTTAATCACTTTCATTATAGATCAGCCAATTCAGTTTTATCATCTCCCGTTTGCTTTGCTAATTTTTTGATCTTTATGCCTAGATATCCAAATAGAATGGTCATAAAAGGGCTTATTATATTGAAGAAACAATATGGAAGATAGGTAAGTGTAGCAACTCCCAAAACAGAAGACATATAAGCTCCACAGGTGTTCCAGGGTACAAGGACTGAGGTTACAGTCCCGGAGTCTTCAAGTGTACGACTCAGGTTTTCCGGAGCCAGATTTCTTTCTTTATAGGTTGAGGCAAACATTCTTCCCGGGACAACTATCGCCAGGTATTGGTCACTAGCAGTTAGGTTAAAGAAGATACAGGAACCTGCGGTAGACCCTATAAGAGATCCGGTTGAGTGGGCATATGATATGATGGACTTCGCGATCCTCTTGAGGAATCCGGCTGCATCCATTATCCCTCCAAAAATCATTGCGCTAATTATCAACCATATTGTGTTCAACATACCACCCATTCCACCTGTAGTCAATAATTCATTAACCTGAGGATTTGGTGTTTCTATACGGATAGTTGTATACATGGCTTTCATGATACCGACATAAAAGGACTTTATCTTATCATTTGCAATGCCAGAAATACTATGAATGATATCGGGTTGGAAAATTAGTGCAAATACCACCCCCATTAAGGTGCCGGCAAGAAGCGCGGGTAAGGGAGAAACTTTTTTAATGATTAGAAAGATAACCAGGCCGGGCACAGTAAAAAGAATCAGGTTAATATTAAATGAACCTTCAATTGCAGCTAAAACCTCTTTCATATCTGTTGTTGAACCACTTGTATCAGTCCAGAATCCTATTATCAGGAATAATATAAGCGAAATACTCATTGATGGGACAGTGGTTAAGGTCATATATCTGATATGTGTGAACAGATCTGTACCAGCCATAGCTGGGGCCAGGTTAGTCGTATCGGATAATGGTGACATCTTATCTCCAAAGTAAGCTCCCGATATTATCGCTCCCCCGACTAGCCCAACATGATATCCAAGGGTTGCACCGATACCCATCATGGCCACACCCAAAGTAGCCACTGTAGACCAAGAACTTCCAGTTGCCAGTGATATAATTGCACTAACAATACATGCCGCAAACAAAAAAATAGCCGGATGAATTATCTTCAATCCATAATAGATCATTGCAGGAACTATACCGCTGATCAACCAGGCCCCTGCCAGAGATCCTATAATTAATAAAATTAAAATTGAAGGGAGTGCAGCATTAATGGTCTTAACAATCCCATTTCTAAGTTCTTTCCAGCCCAATCCTGATCGGGAGGCAATTAATGCTGCAAACGCCCCTGATATGATCAATACAATTTGATTGGATCCGGATAAAGAATCATCACCAAACACGTATACATTGAATGCCAGAAATACAATAAGGAATAAAACCGGGATTAAGGATTCAAGTAATGTTGGTTCTCTACGCTCATTCTTCGTCATGAAGGAATTTTTAATTCAGGTTGCCAATATATGAAAAAAAATTAAAACTCCTCCATGTCGCCTAACTGCAGTTTAAGCGCTTTCACAGATATTTGGATCTCATAAGCAGATAGCGCAAGAGAAACAATCAATAAGATCAGACTCACTCCGAAAGTATATCTGCCAGCTATTTGTTCATTGGCAAACAGCAGGAACATACATACTACACACAGTAAAAGGCTCATAACACCAAAGGCTTGCATATTCCTTATCAGGATAACGCGTTTTCTTAAGTTCTTTATTTGCCCCAGTATCTTATCATGCGGATCCTCCTTATATTTTGCATGCAATGTCCGTATCAGAGTAGCCAGGGTGAGGAACCGGTTTGTATAGGCAAGAAGTAACAGCGATATGGCTGGGAATAGAAGAGCGGGGGTGGTCAGGTTTATATCCATCTTTTAAAAATAAAAAATCCAGCCTGCCTGCGGTAGGCAGGCCTAGGCGTGACTGATAATTAAATATTTTTTTTCATTAAATGGATATACCCAGGAAAGACATAAATGCAATTCCCATCAGTCCGGTTAGCAACATAGTAATGCCAAGGCCCTTCAATCCATCCGGAACTTGTGAGTATTTCATTTTTTCTCTTATGGCAGCAATGGCAATTATTGCCAGGAAAAAGCCGATCCCTGAAGAAAATCCAAAAACAGTAGCCTCTGGAAGGCTATAGCTTCTTTGTGCCATAAACAATGAGGATCCAAGAATGGCACAGTTAACTGCAATTAATGGCAGGAATATCCCAAGCGATCCATATAAAGCAGGAGAGAATTTCTCAATAACCATCTCTACAAGTTGTACCATGGCAGCGATTGTAGCGATAAACATAATAAATTGCAGGAATGATAAATTAACAGTGGAAAAATCTCCCAGACTGGCAGGAAGCCATTTTGCTAAAGCACCTTCCATTAATACATATTCATTTAAAATCCAGTTTACTGGGACAGTGAAGGCTAAAACAAAAATAACTGCCAAACCCAATCCAAAAGCAGTGCTTACTTTTTTGGATACTGCCAGATAAGAACACATGCCCAGGAAATAGGCAAATACCATGTTCTCTATAAATATTGATTTTACTCCGAGATTAATTAATTCCATTTTTACTTATTAATGTTGTTCAACATAACCACTCCTTGACCTCTGAACCCAAATGATCAGTCCAAGTATGATGAATGCACCCACTGGGCTAACCATCAATCCATTGGTAGGGAAGGAACTCCATCCAATCGCATTGAAAACTTCAAATCCAAATAGTTTTCCTGATCCCAGTAGCTCTCTGAAAAAAGCAACTGCTATAATGATCCATGAATAACCCATAGCACTTCCAAATGCATCGAGTACAGAGTCATAAGGTTTATTACCCATGGCAAACGCTTCTAAACGTCCCATTACAATACAATTTGTAATGATCAATCCAACAAAAACTGATAATTGCTTGTATACATCAAAAGCATAGGCATGTAATACTTCATTTACCAGAATAACAAAGGATGCTATAATCGCTAATTGTACAATTATCCTAACACGAACTGGAATTAAATTCCTTAACAGCGAAGTAAACAAACTTGAAAAGATCATAACAAATGCTACTGACATTGCCATAACAAGCGTTGGCTTTAATTGCGTGGTAACAGCCAATGCCGAACAGATCCCCAATACCTGTATCGTAATGGGATTATCATCATTTAGCGGATCTATAACAAACCTCTTACGTCTTTTAGAGAGTAGTGATTCTGATTTCTTTTTGGTAATTTCCTTTTCCAGCGTTTCAGCCATTTTATCCTTAATTTTTTGTATTCAACATAGATACTGCAACTGATTTATCTTTCTTTAGATTTTCGATCAGCTGCAGGTAACAATTTAAATAATCGATCATCATATAGTTCACTCCCTTTGCAGTAATAGTTGCTCCGGACAATCCATTAATATTATGATCATCTATTGAAGCGGGCTTATTATTCTCTCCTTTCAACATACTAACGGACATGATCGCACCACTATCGTCAAAGATCTTCTTCCCTTTATATCTTTCCTGAACTCCTCTTTCTGTAATCCGGGATCCCAAACCAGCTGTTTCGCCTTTATGGTCAAAAACGATACCGGCAATTGTATTCATATCCGTTTCCAGGGCAATATATCCCCAGATATCATTCCATAAGCCTTTGCCATACATCGCCAGGATATAAGCTTCAATATTGTCTGGGTTTCCTTCGGTATGAAATCTATACACCGGGTATAATCTATCGCCTGCTGCCTTTTTAAACTCCTTTTCTATATCAAGATCTTCTGCCTTTAAGGGCTCCCCTGTTGGTCCATTCTGCTCTACAGTTTCACCATCGGCATTTACAATGTATGAAGATATTCTACTATTATATACAGATACTATATCCGGAACTTGCTGTATATCCATGACTGCACTTAAAATTTGTCTCTTCTTAGCAAATTCCTCTGCCTTTTTTTGTGCTGGTCTCAATCCTACGGAGGCAAGAGATAATAATCCTCCAAGTATGATGGTAAGAACCAGTGAAAATAATATTACGTATGTATTAGACCGTTGCACGTTGTAGCCTCCTTTTTTTATTTGCTTGTACTATATAGAAATCAATTAGTGGTGCGAATACATTCATCAACAGTATCGCGAGCATAATTCCTTCCGGATAAGCTGGATTAACTACCCTTATCAAAACAGTTAATATACCGATTAAAAATCCATAGATCCACTTCCCGGTTTCCGTTTGCGATGCGGTTACAGGGTCTGTGGCCATAAATACTGCTCCAAATGCAAGTCCTCCTGTTATCAGGTGATAATGAGCAGGCAATTCCATGAAAGGATTCGCCCCGAAAAAGTTAAAGATCAAGCCCATAACATAGGCTCCAACAAAGACGGAGAACATAATTTTACCACTTCCAACGCGGGTAATCCATAATATCAGGGCCCCAATTAAGATCCAGAATGTTGATGTTTCACCAATTGATCCTGGTACAGCGCCAAAAAACAAGTTTTTCATGGAATAGAAACCCTCCTGCCATGCATTTGCAAATTCACCAAGAACGGTTGAGGATCCCTCGGTTGCAGCAGCTACGGCAAGTGCAGTAGCACCCGAATAACTGTCTATTGGTACCTGGTCGCCGAGATAAGTCCAGATTTCCCCGGATATCTCCTGTGGATAGGCAAAGTATAGAAATGCCCTGGCGGTCAATGCAACATTAAATATGTTCATCCCTGTTCCACCGAACACCTCTTTACCTATTATCACAGCAAAAGCTGTTGCAAGGGCCACCTGCCATAATGGAATTGTTGGAGGTACTACAAGGGGGATTAACATCCCGGTTACAAGAAATCCTTCAGCTATAGGATGTTTTTTTATGGATGTGAATATGAATTCAATGCCCAGACCCACAGCATAAGATACAATTATGATGGGCAATACTACCTTAAACCCTAACCAGAACTTCAACCAGAAGCCAACCTCCTGTCCTATCGCAAGAAAATGTTGATGTCCGACATTCCACATGCCAAAAATTGTGGCTGGAACCATAGCAACTACTACGGTGATCATCAACCTTTTAAGGTCAATGGCATCCCTTACATGAACCCCCCGTCCAGTAGTTGTAGTACCCACTTGAAAGAGAAAAGTCTCAAATCCTTCAAATACCCAATAGAGCTTTTCGAATTTGCCTCCCTTTTCAAAATTCGGCTTAAGATTATTTACTAAATCTTCTAAAAACTTCATTTATTTAATTACTTAACTATTTTGTAACAATTCTAATCCATCTCTGACAATCTGCTGAATATTGTGTTTGGAAACATCAACAAATTCACATAGCGCAACATCTTCTTCTATAACTTCATAAATTCCTAAAGCTTCCATTTCATCATAGTCTTCAGTAATAATGGCCTTAAAAAGATGTGTGGGATAAATATCCATTGGTAATACTTTCTCAAATACACCTGACAATACAAAAGCTCTCTTGTCTCCTCTGGTATTTGTATTTAAGTTATATTCTGTTTTTTTCGGATTTAAAAATGAGAAAAGGCCAAGGGCTCTGTGGATACTTAGTTCTTTAAAAGTAGGTTTGAACCAACCGAGTAAAACAGGTTTATTACCTTCCTCTAGCACCGTAATCTGATTGTGATAAAATCCCAGGTAACTATCTTTAGCTATCTTTTCGCCAGTCAACGCATTCCCGCTTATAACTCTGATGTTATCTGATAACAGATTGTTTTCCAGAAATTTTTTAATACTTGTTCCGGTTCTTATTTTATAATACTGAGGGTTTTTTACTTCAGGTCCGGTTAAGGCAATAATTCTTTCGGCTTCATATTTCCCTTCCAAAAACAGTCTACCGATCTGTGCCAGCCCAAAGGGAGTAGTAGTCCAAAGAATATCACCCTTATTAATTGCTTTAATATGGTGTATCTGTATACCTACATTTCCTGATGGATGAGGACCTGATATCTTATGGAGATTAATATCTTTAAGCTGAGAGAATACCTTTGAGAATTCTGCATTGGCATCAATGCTTAAATGCACTTGCCCTGAAATAAACTTGTTTAATATGTCAACTCCCGTTTGAATATATTGTTCCTGCTCCTGATAAACAAAATCAAAATCCGGTGCTAATGGGCTTGAATCATATCCTGAAACAAATATATCCCTGGGTTCATCCTCTGGATTTGCTATTATACCGTAAGGGCGTTGAATAATATTTGGCCATACACCATAATCACATAAAATGTTTGCAACCTCCTGTTTAGATAATCCATTAATTTCAGAGGATGAATACTTCTTGGCAGAAGCATATTTTATGTCCTTGTCTGCCAGAATTCTGATTTCAAGAAGTTTTCTTTTTTCACCTCTTACGATCTCAGCAATTTCCCCACTTACTGGTGAGACATATTTGATCTTTTCATTTTTCTTACAAAAAAGAATGGGTGTGCCAGCTTGTACAGCCTCTCCTTCCATTACTAAGAGTTTAGGACGTTTGATGCCTATAAAATCTGTTGGCTTTATAGCATAAGTTTCAGGGGGGGAAATTTCTTCAATTCTCTTTTCTGCATGTCCTTTCAGATTTATATCAAAACCCTTTCTAATCCTGATAGTTTCAATCATTTTCTAAGCGTATTCATTTTTAATTTGGCAAAGCAAAAATAACAATTTTTACTTCAAAACATATTTAATGAATAACTATATTAAAAATCAGGTATGTATCATGATTGAGAATAAAAAGCCATGTGATCAAAGACCTAATAAAAGGACCTTATTTTCGACCTTTTCCATTAACCACATCGGGGTAGATGTAGCTCCGCAAATACCTATCGAGTCACCTTCATTAATCCATGAATTGTTGATTTCTTCAGCGTTTTCAATAAAATAGCTCCTTTTATTATTTTGTTTACATTTTTCAAAAAGTGCTTTGCCATTTGAACTTTTCTTACTGCTAACAAAAAGGATCACATCATGTTTAATGGAAAAATCAATTAAATGAGGGGCTCTATTACTTACCTGCCGGCAAATACTGTCATGTGAAATGAATCCCGAACCTTGACCATGGTCTGCAGTATGTGCTTTTTCTTCAATTTTCTTTACAATTCGATAAAACCCATCCGTACTTTTTGTAGTTTGGCTGAATAGGGTTATCGGTTTATTATAATCAATTTTCTCAAGATCTTCTTCTGATGTAACCACAATAGCTTTGTTTTTGGTCTGGCCATTTAACCCAATAATCTCTGCATGTCCTTCTTTCCCATAGATTACAACCTGACCATCTTCATTTTTCATATTATCATGGGCAGCTTTAATCCTGTTTTGCAATTTTAATACGACCGGACATGAAGCATCTACAATTTCCAGATTATTTTCAAGAGCAATTTTATAGGTTTCAGGGGGTTCGCCATGGGCCCTGATAAGCACCTTACAATCGTGCATATCTTTCAAATCCTCCCGGGTTATGATTCTTAGTCCCCTATCATATAAGCGCTTAACCTCCATATCATTATGAACAATATCGCCCAAACAATATAGTGTTTTATCATTCTCCATTTCATCTTCCGCCATTTGTATGGCAAACTCTACACCAAAACAAAATCCGGAATGCTTATCAATAGTAACGTCCATAGTCAAAAAGTGATTTTCAATCGCCTTATAAGGATTTATGACCTTCAAAAATAGTTCTTGTTATAGCAATTTCATATCGAAACAGGATATTTTGTCAAATTTGCTGCACCGGGGGCCTTGAAAACTAACAATCCTTTACCGGACAAGGTATAGGGCCACGTTTTGGTTGGCTTCTTTTCTTTGGCTGAGAAGATGAGCAGCCAATTATTGATGCTGAGAAGATTAGATAGATAACTACCTTAATGATATATTTTTTATTCAAGATATCTATATTACTTTTACCTGACAAAGATAACATTTCTTTATGATCCGAATCTAGATTAATATCACTGAATTATGGCAAACAAAAAAATGGGACAAGCCGAGAAAGTTCTCAGAGACCTTGGCAAATCTATAGATGATCTCTTCGCTAAATCAAAGAACTCAAAGGAGGATGTAAAAAAAGAACTTGATGAGCGTATCGAAGAACTGAAAAGAAATAAAAAAACCCTTGAAGAAAAGTTCTCAACTTTTAAGGAAGAACATTCTGATGAATTCGAAAAGTTCGAAACAAAATTACAAGAAGCCGCCGATGAGGTAAAAGAAGCCTTCGACAAACTATTTAAAAAGGAGAAAAAAGAATAGCAATCGGTTTCTTTCTTTTATCAATAAGGCTTCATCAATCCTTCCAGGCAATCTGGAATAAAAGGATTATATCCGGTCTAAAACCAGTTGGATAAGTTTATCGACTGATACATTATAGTTTTTGGAAAATTTCTTTTTGACTCTATTTGCAATAATAGCATTCAAGCATAGAACATCATGTCCTAACATTTTTCCCAATCCATAATATGCGGAAGCTTCCATTTCAAAATTAGTAAGCCAGAAATCATCCAGATGAAAGTACATCAATTCGTTTAGGAAAGAAGGATTTTTTGGTTTTATACGTATCTCTCTTCCCTGGGGAGCGTAAAATCCAGGAGCACTTAAGGTATTTCCTGATGGCATATCCCATGCAATCTTTTTCTTCAAACTCTCTGAGCATTTACAGCAATAAGGCATAAAATTTAGATTTAAGGCCTTTTTTAACGCACGACTCACTGCAACACCAGTTTTATCCTGTGGAAAATCGTAATATGCGAAAAGATTGTCAAGTCCAATAGCGTAATCTGAGACAAGGTGAGTTCCCAGGCGAATGTCTGCCTGAATACTTCCGGATGTTCCGATTTTAACAATGGTTAATTTTTTCTTTTTCTTTTTAATTTCCCTCGATTTCAGGTCAATATTAAAAAGGGCATCCAATTCTGTTAACAATATTTCAATATTGTCGGTACCCATTCCCGTACTTATCACAGTAATTCTTTTCCCTTTATATTCTCCGGTATGTGTAATGAATTCCCTCTTATTCATCTCGAATTCCAGAGAATCAAAAAATTTACTAACCCGGTATACCCGGCCCGGGTCCCCAACAGCAATAATCTTGTCCGATATATTTCCCGCTTTAAGGTTCAAATGGTATACACTGCCATCTGAATTTATAATAAGCTCTGATTCCGTGATTTTGCTCATATTAAACGATTACATAACTGATCTAATAATTAAACATTAACTGGTTTTGCTGGATTCCCAAATACAGTCACATTATCATCGACATTTTCAACCACTACTGATCCAGCTCCTATACGGGCATTTTTACCAATACTTATACCCGGTACGATAATGACTCCCGCCCCTATAAATACTTCATTCTGAATTTGTACACCAGCTCCAATTACAGTACCAGCTCCTATCTGCACAAACTGACCAATATTTGCTTCATATTCTATAATTACCCCTGCATGTACCAGGTTATGATTTCCTATTACACTTTTTGCTCCCAGAACTGATCCGTCATCGATAAAATTACCATGTGAAATATTTGTGGATTTTGAAAGACTGGCGTTTTTGTGAATGGCATTAATGGGCATAACCTTTCTGCGTTCCATGAGCATCTTCACTATGCTTTTTCTTTCACTATTATCATCTGTTGCTACAAAGGCTTCACATTTTTGCCCTATGTATTTCAGGTATCCGTCATCGTCAGTATTCCCGAGTACCACAACTTCATCAATTTCCTTTCCTTGAAATTCAGAACGATCATCTAAAAAACCAAAAATCATTAAATCATGGCTTCTGAAAATCTCATATGCAGCCACCCCGATTCCGCCGGCCCCAAAAATCATTACAGGTTTTTCCATAGTATTGAGGTAAAAATCAAATTTACATTAATAAATATTCTGCCCAAAATATCCAGTATCTATTGTTTGCTATACTTGAGAATTCGAGTTACATACGGATTACCATAGAATATCCAGAATATAAAAAATCCGATATAGCCTGTCTTATATCTTTCGAGAGTCCCGAAATTCGGAGTGGTATAGGCCATCAAGATAGCAAGGATAATTATGTAAAAAGCCATGGACAACTTCCATGGTGGTATTTGACTGATTTCCTTTAAGGATAGAGTGCTTAGTTTTCCTATAAATAGCAGCAGGAGGATAAAATTTAAAATCCCAGTTCCTAAAATGAGTACATTGACTCCTTGCCATGGCAAAGGCATGAACAGCCCACCAAAAAGCGAAACTGGCAGGTTAGCTAAAAATTTCAAATACGGATTATTCATTTCAATAAACTGGATCGATTTACCAGGTCCGGAAATCTGTTTGATCAATTCATGGTTTTCCTGGATCACTATCATTATTCTTCCCGGTTGAAAATTAGGGTGGCTTAACATAAGAACAATCAACATGATGGATAGTCCCAGAATGTAATAATAAAAATTACCGGTCTTCTTAGTATATGGCAAAATAGCCTTATGCAACAAAACAGGAAAGAAACATAAGGCTAGCACTGCAGCATAGTGATATTTAATGCTCCATAGAACATATAGTAAAATAATACCCAATAAACTTTGCTTGAAATTAAGCTTTCTGGTTTGAAGGTAGACAATAAAAAAAACTACAATCACTGATAAGCAACCCCATGCGATGGGTTCTTTTAATATACCCGACGACCAGAATACAAAGCTTGGAAAATACAGAAAGGATACAGTAGCAGGAATTTTTGCAGCTGGATCAAAACGAATGATCTTATCGGCCAGAAACCATGAACCAATGAAACTAAATAATGAAAAATAGAGACTGGTAAGCCAGTAACTCCCAGATGTAACTATATAAAAAACAGATATAATTTTAATAAAAAAAGCAGATCTGGGCTCTCTTAATATCGGAAATGCTTCTAATGTTGTTTCATCTATTTTCCCAATTACTGAGATTAAATCCTGAAATGTTCTACTCCCTGTTTGCGCTAAATAACTGGCGACTTCATCATAAACCAATGTGTCGCCTGAACCGTAATAGTAAAAATATACCACTCCCAGCAATACTCCGGATGTTAGTTTCACTGATAATGCGAAAAAGAAATGATTTTTTATTGGCGAACCAGTAGTATTTCGAAAAAGGAATGCGACAATCGCAACTAGTAAAATGATATTTATAACTATAATCAATACTGCTTAAGGATTATTGAGAAGTATATCTGTTCCAATGCTACAATTTAGGCACTTTTTTTTATTACAATAGGAATTTGATAATTCAATTAATCCCTGGGACTCAAAAGAACTAATGGGTTCAATTCCCAATTTTGTCCATTTTCGAATAAGGTGGTTATTTTCAGGGGGGATAGATTCCAGAATATTATTGGATTTGGATATATGATATTGATTCTTCATGTTCTTTGCATAAGCATACAGAATAGGCGCATATGTATTTATAAGTATATTACGTATGCTATCCATTCCGATTCCGGATAATTTTTGTTTAGACCGCTTTCCAAAATCATAGTGATGCTGCCAATAAATACTCTGTTTGATCTTAAAAAGTCTCATAATATCCTCAACCGATTGTGATCCGGTTATTGTTGAAAAGATCTTATCCATATTGCCCAATAATTTAGCAACTTGGGCTATCCGGATTGTAGGGAAATTCTGAGGTCTCAATCGTAAAAACCTCCACTGGTACCTCTTAAGGAAATTTATATTCAATGAATACTTATGTTGAAGAAATAAATATTCATTTCTTAGTTTTTGAGAATAGGTATCGTATGCCTTTTCTAAAAAGCCGGCCATCCCAAACAACAAAGCTTCCGTCTGTAACCTGTCTTTCCTGTGCCTTGATAAGATCGAGAATGGAAGAAGTTTGGATAAGAGGAACATATTGTCCTGGTTCACTTTAAATCCAAAATTTCTTAAGAGCACGCGATAAGAAGTTTCTTCCCAATCCTTGCCCGTTTCAAGGAATATCTTGTGAATATCATGCGCCTTCCCTTCCAAACGCTCAGCCATAGCCTTATCAATCATAGAAAGAATAGAAATATTTTTAACATTGAACAAGTAAGCATGACACGGATAATCTGATCTCGGGTAAATAAGGTTTCTAAACCTATCCAATAAACGTGGATTTACCTTATCATACAATTCAAGCGTGGGAATGGGAGAGTTGTCATTCCTGCATACTTCCAGATCATTTTCCCATACCACATGAAGGATAACCTTATTATAATCAAGATTGGAAGCGTGATCATGAGCATACCAATGGGAAGATTTAACATGTATCTCAACACTGCCAGCCCAATCCATGTTTCCAATCTTGATTTTTGACTCCATGAAATCGGGTCCCGCATGAATATTTAAATAACCCGGATGTTTTATTACAATATTTGCTCCGGTCGTAGTGTATAATTGGGCAGTATTAAAGTAGGAATGTTGCCATAGGAATGACACAAAAGATTCATTAATGTACATAGCTGGTTTTTTATCTAAAGATAGCAGGGATGTGGGAAAAAATCAATAATATTTATCCATCAATGCTTCCATTTCAGATTGTATTTCCAGACTCTTCAACCTGGCTGCCTGATCGAAATCCATACCATCTGAAGCATAAATTATGCTGCGGGAAGCATTCACAATCAGTCCTACTGTTTTATTGATTCCGAATTGAGTAACTTCTTCAAGATTTCCACCCTGCGCACCCACGCCAGGTATTAACAGGAAATTATCCGGGATTATTTTTCTTATATTGGTTAAAGAAGAAGCTTTTGTGGCCCCGACCACATACATGATCTGTTCACTGTTTCCCCATTCACTTGACTTCTCTAAAACCTCTTCATATAGATAACGCCATTCGATTTTTAAAGTCTGAAAATCCTGACTTCCTTTATTGGATGTCAAAGCTAACAGTATTGCCCATTTGCCTGGATATTTCAGGTATGGATCTACTGAATCTTTTCCCATATACGGACTTAAAGTAACTGCGTCAAAATTATAATATTCAAAAAAAGCCGATGCGTACATATTACTTGTATTTCCTATGTCCCCTCTTTTCGCATCTGCTATGAGAAAGATGTCTTCCGGGATATAATCAACCGTCTTCTGTAGACTATCAAGTCCTTTTGGACCTAATGTTTCATAGAAGGCGAGATTCAGCTTGTAGGAAATACACAAATCGTGAGTACCATCTATAATCCGTTTATTAAATTCAAAAACAGGATCTTCCAGTTTTCTCAGTTCCCCGGGTATTTTATTAATATCCGTATCAAGACCGACACAGAGATAGGATCGCTTGGCTTTAATTTGTTCAAAAATATCTTGCTTCGTCATTTATATCAGCGGAGGTCAATTTCAGTAATGCCTGGATATTTTGAAGAATCAAAGACAAATTCTTCATCCTTCGCGTTATAACTATCATTGAACTTTGTAATGGAATAAAGATATGTATTCCCTGTTTTGTCAAATAATTTCCATCTGAAAAGGGAATTATCATTCTTTTGAATCCAAAGTCTAACTTTAAAAAATGGTTTTTCCTGGTCATCAGGGATTAAATCGATCACATTATATACCGTATTCGAAACCTTTTCCTCTTCAAGGTATAAATATTTATATCCTTTCTTGTATGCCAAAAATATATTGGAAGGAGTCATTTCTTCATCTTCCGGAAAATAATAATCAATATTTACTTCATTAACATCTTTTAGATAAGTCCACATAGTCTCCCCATCGTTATAGACTTCCTGTTCGCCCAGGTCCAGTTTGAATTTATCGCCTTTAATAATTATATCCCCTGAAAATTCCTCATGGATATTTTCCATTTCATTTTCAAGAGTATATGTAAAGCTGGCATAAAACGATGCCATATTTTTATACTTTTCGCTCATGGCATCAAGTATATCTAAAGCCTTCTGGTCATATTGTCCATATGACAGGCTGAAAATGCCTAGAAAGCCAATAATGATCAATAATTTCTTCTTCATTATATTTATCTAATTATTATTCTCATCTAAATCCCGCAATTTTTGTTCCAAAGCATATTCATCAGAAACCAATACTTCGCGGGCTTTGGATCCTTCAAAGGGTCCTACGATACCAGCTGCTTCCAATTGATCAATCAATCTGCCTGCCCGATTGTATCCTAATTTTAATTTTCTTTGAATCAGTGATGTGCTACCTTGCTGATGTAAAACGATCAGGCGCGCGGCATCTTCAAACAATGCATCTCTGTCAGAAAGGTCAACATCACCTATCTCTCCACTTTCATCACCTACGTATTCAGGCAGCAGATAGGCCGAAGGATATCCCCTTTGAGATCCAACATAATTGCAGATTCTTTCAACTTCATTGGTATCAATAAAAGGACTCTGTAGCCTAAGAATATCTGAATTAATAGACAACAACATATCACCCATTCCAACCAGTTGATCAGCACCACCAGTATCCAGAATTATTCTGGAATCCATCTTAGAAACCACTTTATAAGATATTCTGGCAGGAAAATTCACTTTTATAGTACCTGTAATCACTTTTACATCAGGTCGTTGGGTTGCCAGAACAAGATGTATTCCTATTGCCCTTGCCAATTGAGCCAGCCTGGCGATAGGCGTTTCTATTTCTTTACCGGCAGTCATCATCAAATCGGCCAATTCATCAACTACAACAACAATATAAGGTAAATATCGATGACCATTTTGAGGATTTAACTTTCGCTTGACAAATTTCTCATTATACTCTTTCAAGTTTCGGCATTCGGCTTCCTTTAAGAGGTTATACCTGGTATCCATTTCAATGCATAGTGCATTCATGGTGTACACTACCTGCTTTGTATCGGTAATGATAGCCTCTTCACTTCCAGGTAATTCTGCCAGGAAATGCCTTTCTAATTTATTGTATAAGGTTAATTCAACTTTTTTCGGATCGACCAGAATGAATTTTAACTGTGACGGATGTTTTTTATAAATCAAAGAGGTTAAAATAACATTCACTCCCACTGATTTTCCCTGTCCGGTGGCCCCGGCAATAAGTAAATGAGGCATTCTGGTCAGATCGGCTAAATATACTTCGTTGGATATGGTTCTTCCTAATACAATTGGCAAATCATAATCCGTATTCTGGAATTTTTCTGTGGCAAGTACATTTTTAGTCGTAACAAGGGTTTTATTCTTATTTGGAACTTCAATACCAATTGTTCCTTTGCCAGGTATAGGCGCAATGATCCTTATTCCAAGCGCAGAAAGACTGAGTGCAATATCATCTTCAAGATTTTTAATTTTGGAGATCTTTACGCCAGCGTCAGGCACAATTTCATACAGAGTTACTGTAGGCCCAATAGTCGCTTTTATGCTGGAGATACCAATTTTAAAATTTATGAGTGTCTCTACGATTTTATCTTTGTTCTGTTCAAGCTCCTCTTTGGTCACTTGTCCTCCCCGCACATCATAATCATTCAAAAGGTCCAGAGTAGGGTATTGATACGTACCCAGGTCAAGGGTAGGATCATAATTCTCCAGCTTATCAATTGTCCTTTCCTTTGTCTTCTGCTCTTCAACAATCAATTGCACGTCTGATTCTGCTCGTTCAGAATTTTCAGGAGTGATGAGGGGCTCCTTTGCCTCGGCATATTCATCAGATAAAGTTAATGTCAGGTCTTTTTCATTATCAATATCCAAAGGTCCTAATTCAACTTCATCCTCCTCTTTTTTATAAGGAAGATCATCCTGCTGATTCTCTTCTTGGGGAAATAAATCTTCAGCTGGCTCATTTTTAATAACCTCAACTGGCTTATTATCTTCTTCAGCCTTCCAGAACTTTGTACTTAACCTTCCGAAACTGATCAATTCAGTAATATTAAAAAAGTAGATAATAAATACCAGTATTGATAAAATGAGGAACAAATAAGTTCCCCAACCGATCAAAGCATGAAAAAGAAGCGCTAATTCATGCCCAAAACCTCCACTCAGAATATCCGAACCTTCAAATGAATCTGATTTTATCGCAGTATATCCAAATAGCAAGCATAGCCAGAAAGTAAAAAAAGCTACAAATTTAAAGGATTTATAAGTTGGAAGAAGGTCTATCCTTGATACAAGCTTAAATCCAAAAATAAATAACAATGGTGGAATGAAAAATGCAGATATTCCAAACCATACAAATATAAAATAGTGTGCAGCAACTGCGCCAACAACACCTAGCCAGTTTTCCGCTTCAAGCCCTGAATTTTTCAATCCTGTGGTCATCAGCGCTTCTACCACACTTTGATCCGCCTTTCCGGTAAACAGAAATGAAATAAAGGCGGTCAGAAGGAATACAGCGGCGGCGAAAAGAAAAAATCCAAGTGACAGATGGAATTTCCTGTCTTTAAAAAAACCAAAACCAAATTTGAATTTTCTCTCCCTGGTTTTATTTTTTCTTGGTGAATTTGATTTATAGGTATTTTTAGCTGCCATTTAGTTCACAAAACTACAAAATAATTAAAACTAAAAAATGATAAACAAATCTAATCGAAATTCCTGTTTACTAGTGCTTTATTAATGTTTTTAATAAGCGCAGGCCCTTCATAAATAAATCCAGTATATACTTGTACAAGAGTGGCACCTGCTTCCATTTTCTCTATGGCATCTCTTTCATTCATAATACCACCTACACCTATAATTGGAATATCCTTATTAAGCTTCTTTCTTAAGAACCGGATTATTTCTGTTGACTTCTCGCGCAATGGTTGACCACTCAAACCCCCATTGTCGATTTTTTTTATCTTCTCATGTTCTGTTTTCAAGCCTTCCCTGGAAATAGTCGTATTGGTGGCGACGATTCCATCAAGTCCCAGACTATTGACAATGTTCACTATATCAATAAGTTGATTTTCTGACAGATCAGGTGCAATCTTTAACAAGAGTGGCTTTCTATCAGGTCTTTTATTTATTTCGTCCTGAAGTGTTTTAAGTAATGCCTGAAGAGGCTCCTTTGATTGCAATTCTCGCAGGTCTGGCGTATTGGGCGAACTGATATTTACCACAAAATAATCGACATAATCGTATAATGCATTCAAACAATACAGATAATCGTTTGACGCCTGATCATTTGGTGTTGTTTTATTCTTCCCGATATTCCCTCCAACTATGATCCTGGATTTTCTAGTTTTCAATTTATGAATAGCTTTATCTGTCCCTTTATTATTAAAGCCCATGCGATTGATTAAAGCCTGGTCATCAATTAATCGAAACAGTCTTGGCTTTGGATTTCCAGGCTGGGCCCTGGGTGTCAAGGTTCCAATCTCAATAAAACCAAAACCGAAATCATCAAATATATCTATTAAATTAGCATCCTTATCAAATCCAGCTGCCAGGCCTACAGGATTTTTAAATTCAATTCCAAATACATTCCGTGTGAGGGAATGGTGGTTATAGCTAAAAAAGATATACCTGAGCAATTTTGTTAGCCCAATAAAATAAAAGAACTTTAGGGTTTTTACTATAATTGAATGAACTCTTTCAGGGGGGATAAGAAAAAGAATTGGCCGGATTAAAGTTTTATACACAACAATCTTTTTTAAAATTTAAATAACGCATACAAAATAATACCCTGCATTTCATAATATTAACTTCTTGGGTGAAATTCTTTAATTACTTGCTTTAAATAATCCCTGTCAAGATGTGTATATATTTCTGTTGTGGTTATTGATTCGTGGCCAAGCATATCCTGAACAGCTCTTAAATCGGCTCCTCCTTCAATCAAATGTGTTGCAAATGAATGACGGAAAGTATGGGGACTTATGTTTTTTTTCAATCCTGTAGTTTTGGCGAGTGATTTTATAATGGTAAATATCATAACCCTGCTTAGCTTTTGCCCCCTTCGATTTAAAAAAAGCGTATTTTCATGACCAGGCTTTATGTCTAGATGAATCCTGATTTCCTGAGTATAAATTTTTACATATTTCAAGGCTTCCCTTCCAATTGGAACCAGCCTTTCCTTATTCCCCTTTCCGATTATCCTTAAAAATCCTATATCAAAGTAAACATTGTTCAGTTTTAAATCGACCAATTCAGAAACCCTTAGGCCGGAACTGTATAAAGTTTCCAGCATTGCCCGATTCCTCATTCCTTCATCAGTTGACAGGTCAATGGCAGCAAAAAGTTCCTCTATTTCCTGGTAACTTAATATATCTGGCAGTTTTCTGCCCAGTTTTGGCCCTTCGATCAACTGGGTTGGATCATGGATCATGATATCTTCATACACCAGGTACTTATAAAATGCCTTCAAGCCAGACAAGATACGAGCCTGTGAATAAGCGGTCATACCTAATCCATTAATATATTCCAGGAAATCCTGCAAATGCTTACCCGTAATTTCAATTGGCGATATATTAATATTGGAGATTTCTATAAACTGTTTTAGCTTTACTACGTCATGCAGATAGGCATCGATCGAATTTTCAGCAAGAGATCGTTCGAGCTTCATGTAATTTTGAAATTGTTTAATGTAGAAATCCCAACTCATATAATACTCTAAAATAAGCATCAGGATGAATATTATCATAATAAACGGGCCAAATCTCAACCTTCTTGGAAAACGAGAGAAAGAAATATATGGTAATGAGAAATTTGAAACCTTCCTTAGTAACCTGAAAAGTGAGTTTAATGGAATTGATATTGCTTATTTTCAATCTAATGTAGAGGGTGAACTGATCAATAAGATCCATGAAACAGGATTCAATTATGATGGCATTATATTAAATGCCGGTGCTTATACACATACTTCTGTAGCCATAAGGGATGCAATAGCTGCTGTCACGACCGAAGTGATTGAAGTACACCTGTCCAATGTATATGCCCGTGAATCCTTCCGTCATGAAAGCCTGATCGCACCTAAATGTATTGGATCGATCTCAGGATTGGGAATGGAAAGCTACAGGTTGGCTTTATTATACTTTTCAGGTAAAAATTCATAATTGATCCATCTGTTATAAAAAAATTTAATTTTAGCTTTGCCGGAATTATGATTAACTTCAAGGAAACCGCATCAGTCACGATCATTCTGTTTTCAATAATCGATATTATTGGATCGATCCCTGTTATTATCGATTTAAAACAAAAAACAGGGACCATTCAGTCAGGGAAAGCAACCATTGTGGCTGGAATTATTATGATTGCCTTTCTGTTTCTGGGCGAATCCATCCTTCGTCTTTTTGGAATTGATGTGCAATCTTTTGCCATCGCCGGTGCGATAATTATATTGTTGATCGGTTTTGAGATGATCCTTGGAATAACCCTATTTAAACACGAACAGAGCGATCCAAGCACTACTTCAATTGTTCCCATAGCATTCCCTCTGATTGCCGGGGCCGGGACTATGACTACAATCGTTTCCCTGAGGGCAGAATTTGAGGTTATTAACATTCTTCTGGGGATAGCTATTAATCTAGTCCTGGTATATCTGGTATTAAAATCCTGTGTTTGGCTGGAGAATAAAATTGGACGCGGGGGATTTATAATTATTAGAAAAGTCATGGGTATCATACTTATCGCGATCGCTATCAAATTAATTAAAACCAATCTGATACTGCCATGATCACGATATACACTGATGGCGCAGCAAAAGGCAATCCAGGTCCTGGAGGGTATGGAGTTGTTTTAAAATTTCAAGGTCACCGTAAAGAATTATCCCAGGGATATAAATTAACAACAAATAATCGAATGGAATTACTGGCTGTAATTACAGGATTGGAAGCGATCAAGAAGGGTGGTTGGGATGTGTTAATATATTCTGATTCGAAATATGTAGTGGATGCAGTAGAAAAGGGATGGTTATGGCAGTGGGAAAAAAAGGGATTTAAAAAGAAAAAGAATATTGACCTGTGGAAACGGTTTATCCCTTTATACAAAAAAAATAAGGTGAAGTTTAAATGGTTAAAAGGTCATGCCGGCAATCCTGAAAATGAAAGATGCGATTATCTTGCGGTGAAAAGTGCTGAGCAGTCAAAATTGCTGGATGACCATGGTTATCTATCTGAAAATCCCTGAATGTGTCTAACACTTATTTTGAATTTAAACAATTTAAAATTTACCAGGATAAATCCGCATTCAAAGTTACAACCGACGCTTGCATCCTGGGGGCTTATGCTGACACCTCAAATCCTGATTCAATTTGTGATATAGGAACTGGTACAGGAGTTCTTGCCCTGATGCTTGCACAAAAATTTCCAGGTGCACGAATTGATGCTGTTGAAATTGACAATTTATCAGCCTTACAGGCTAGAGAAAATGCTCATTCAAGTCCCTGGGCTGGAAGGATCTCAGTTTTCAACGGAAGTATCCAAGATTTCTCAATAACTAACAAAAGAAAATATAATCTGATTGTTTGCAACCCTCCCTATTATGAAGACTATCTCAAGTCAAAGGATTATCGAAATAACCTTACAAAGCACAACTTCAAGATCTCAATAAAAGAGCTTGCTGTTTCAATAAATGATCTGCTAATGGAAAATGGCCTGTTTTATACAATTATGCCCCCTTTTTCCTTTAACAAACTAAAGACAGAGCTTGAGGTGTACGATATAGGGTTATTTGATAGACTGGATATTTACTCAAAATTGAACAAACCACTATACCGAAATATAGGTGGATTTAGCAGGGGGACTGATTACATAACCAAGAGTACTATATTTATCTCAAATGAAAACGGAGATTATTCTAAGAGTTTAAAGAAGCTTCTTAAAGATTATTATCTGGCATTTTGATTTCTCTTGGTTTTTCCTCTTGTACTTCGATGCCAGAAGCTTTTAACTCTTCCAGGACAGGCCTGTATATTTCCTCCTTTATAGGTATCTGAATCCCTTTTAACATTATCCGGTTTTCCAGGATCAACTTTGCTGCTATTCCTACAGGCAGTCCAACGGTCTTTGCCATCCCAGTTGTATTAACATCTTCTCCCGTTGCAATCATATATGCATTAATCACCTTTAATTTATCATCTTCAAAAAATTCAAATTTATGCCACATTACGACCATATCAAGGTCAGTTTTATTCAAATTCCACTTCTTCTTAAGAATATGCTCAAATATCTGGGCTGGTGAGCCCTCGGATAAACCCACTGGTTCATCATCAAACATCCCCAGCCACCTCATTTTAAACATTTCCGGAGAATTGAAAGGCAGATTAATATAATGTGCAAGTTTCAGCTCAACCGAATCATAAGGATTATAGGATAAAAATGAATTTATAAAATCTTTATGGGTCATTGTTTGAACATTATCCATCAGATAATCATCAGCCGTAGCGCCCAATTGAACAAATATATCCCAGGCCCTGCAAAATCCTGGTCTCCTGAAGGTTCCTCGATAAAGAGTTTTTATCCCTTCCAATCCATACAAATTCATATATTTCAATGAATCCCGGTTGGCATATCCCTCAAAATATCCATGGCCAGGTATGTGGACCATTTCGGTTCTTCTGAAAACTTTATGATACGGTATATATTTGTACTTGCCTTCCTGCAAGAACTTTACACCGCCTTTCCCCGCCAACACCACGTTTTTGGGATTCCAGGTAAATTTATATTGCCACGGATTTTCATCCGGATTTGGAGCAAGCAACCCACCCGTAAACGTTTCAAAACTTCGTAATGTATTTCCGGAATTTCTTATTTTATCAATAACAGACATTGCTGACATGTGATCAATTCCCGGATCAAGGCCACATTCGTTTAAAAATATAATCCCGGCTTTTTTTACTTCATTGTTAAGTTTATCAATTTCAGGAGTAACATAGGAAGCAGTAATCAGGTTCTTTTTGAGTCTGAGACAGCTTTGTGCTATGATAAGATGAAACCTCACGGGTAGCATTGAAATAACAATATCGGCCTGTTCAATTAATCGATCTCTTGCCTCATCATTCCGGATATCTAATTTGATGGCTTGCCCATTTGTATGCCCATTTACCTTTTGATCAATTAAATTGGCATTTTGATCGATAACCGTAATTCGATAGTTATTCTTTTCACTTTCCCCTAATAAGTAACCAATAAGTACATGTGAAGATCTTCCGGCTCCAAAAATTAGTATATTTTTCATTACATTTTATTATATTAACAATATATGGGATTTGTATAATCCTTTCAATAAAAACGAATAATTTTAAAATTCGAAATCTGATAGTCATGAGCCAAAAAGAAAAAAGCATCACGATCTCCTATAAGGTGATTAAGACTATTGCAAAATTGCCGGAGATGGATAAGCAATTACTGGATATGGCCATTAGAGCTTCTGAAAAAGCATATGCCCCCTACTCGTCTTTTAAGGTGGGTACAGCCATCTTATTGGAAGGCGGAATTATTGTGACCGGCTCAAACCAGGAAAATGCAGCATATCCGTCCGGCCTTTGTGCTGAAAGGGTGGCTATTTTTTCCGCCTCCGCAGAATATCCAAACAGGGTCATCGAGAAAATCGCTGTGGTTTCAAAGGATAAAAACGGACAACTGAGACCTGTAACACCATGTGGCGCCTGCAGACAGGTATTATATGAATACGAGATCAAGCAGGACCAGCCCATTGGTATGATACTTGTAGATGAAAATCAGACATTAATGGAATTTAGCGATATCCAATCCCTGCTTCCTTTTGGCTTTGGAAAAGATCAAATGGTTTAACGCTTTTCCGATTTACCGGGTAAAAGATATTATGGACAAAACAATGATAAAGACATTTGAAAAATCGATCTTACTTTTTTTTGTTCTTTTTGTGTTCTTTCCTTTCCAGAAACCAAAAGCCCAATGCTCCCCCGGGACATTATCAAGGCAATGCATCGATAAAATGAGTGATGGATTTATATATCTGAAAAGCTTTAGTATTGATGGGCAGGATAATACCAGGGAAAAAATCGAGTACACCACTGTCTTAAGTAAAGATACCCAGTATATATTTCAGATATGTTCATCTATCGAAGGTGCAGATGGCATAGTCCTTACCATTTATGATTCTAACCGAAATGCAGTCACATCAAACCAGGAAGAAATTATAATTGATCCTGAATTAAAGTATATGTGTTCTTCAACGGGTATCTATTATCTGACATTTACTTTCTTTGAGTCAAAGAACAGGTGTGGTGGCTGTATATTGTCCTTTAAAAATTCTCAGGATTGATCCCGGTTGACAAGGGTAGAACTAGCCTGAGCTGTAGGAAAAATAATCGAATCGCTAATATTTACATGGGGTGGACGGGTAACAATAAACAATATCAAATCGGCAATGTCATTCCCAGTTAGAGGTTTCATACCATTATACACTGATTTCGATCTTTGTTTGTCGCCCTTAAACCTGACCACAGAGAACTCTGTATCAACTAATCCAGGATTGATCTGTGAAACTTTAATGCCATATTGATTAAGGTCTATACGCATCCCATTATTTATTGCATCAACAGCGTGCTTCGAGGCACAATACACATTTCCTTTAGGATACACTTCCTTCCCTGCAATTGAACCAATATTTACAACATGTCCAGACCTGCGTTCAACCATGCCGGGAATAACAGCCTTGGACACATATAATAATCCCTTTACGTTTATATCAATCATGGACTCCCAGTCATCGAGACTCCCTTCGTGAATCGAATCATAACCGTGGGCATTGCCTGCATTATTTACCAGAATATCGATTTTCTTCCATTCTTCAGGAAGATCGTCTATGATTTGAAATACTTTATCTTTATCCTTTACATCGAAGGTCAGAGTATGCACCTTGACTTTTTGACTTAATGCCGCCTGTAAGGACTGAAGCCGCTTTTCCCTTCTCCCACAAATGATCAGGTCAATTCCATGATCCGAAAAAATTCTTGCCGTAGCTTCTCCAATTCCTGAAGTGGCCCCGGTAATAAATGCGATTCTTGACATAATTATTCAAAATTTAGGTATATAGTGATCACATTTGTACGTAAACTGCTTATCCCATCACTATACCCAAATTTATCTTCTTGTAATAAATTGAGCAAACCTTTTGAGAACCTAATTTCGGGAGCGAATTTAAAAAGAGGAAAATAGATATCGAAGCCAAACCCGAATTCACCGCTAAGGTTAAATCCAGCGGTTTGTAATTTTCGCTCTTCCTCATCATCTTTATTACCACTTGCTTGTATGGCAGGATTCAGACCTCCAATTAAATATACCTTGAAATTATTCCACCGGATTGATTTATACTTAAATAGAAGCGGGAACTCTACTGTGGTTGATTCAACCAGTTGGTTTATCTGACTCCCGTCAGTAAAGTTAAATTCAAGGTTGTACTCATAGAAACCAACCTTTGGAGTTACCCTGAAATCAAAAAACTGCCCCAATCTCATGTTAACTATAAAACCAAGGTCGAAACCAATCCTGGGCTGTGGCTGAATTGAAGCTAGTGAATCCATAGAACCATTTAAGAATTTTTCAGAATAATCCATACTGAAATATGATCTGTGGACAGCAAGCAAAAATCCATAATGGATCCACTTTTCATCATAGTTCGGCAGATTAATCGCAAAATTCTTTTGCCCGAATGTCTGATTGCTCACTAATATCAAAAGAATGATAATTACGCCTTTGTGCCAGTGTAAATTGAACTTATTCCAAATGTGAGCGGTATGCATCTAACTTCTTTAAATCCAACGTTCGATAGAATAGTCAAAAAATCATTACCTTCTGGAAATACCTGCACTGACTCCGGCAGATATGTATAAGCCGAATGATCCCTTGAAACCATCTTGCCAATAATTGGCAGGATGTATTTAAAATACAGATTATAAACCTGTTTAAAAGGAAACTTTGAAGGTTTGGAAAATTCTAGTATGACAACTTTGCCATTTTTATTCAATACCCTGTACATTTCCGAAAGCCCTTTGCTAAGATTTTCAAAGTTCCTTACACCAAAAGCAACGATCACAGCACTGAATTTATTATCCTCGAAGGCCAAGTTTTCTGAGTCACCCAGCAATAATTCGATTTTATCATTCAGATTTCTTTTTTTGATCTTCTGCCGGCCTTGCTTGATCATCCCTTCAGAAATATCGATCCCTGTAACTTTTTCAGGATTTAATTTCAATGCTTGCAAGGCAAAATCCCCTGTTCCGGTGGCTATATCTAATATTTGTTTGGGGTGATGGGATATTAAAAGATTTATTGCCTTTCGCCTCCAGATCCTGTCGATTCCAAAGCTTAGCATATGATTTAAGAGATCATACCTTGGGCTAATGTTATCGAACATCAAAGCTACTTGTTTCTTCTTACCCAAAGTATTGTTTTTATACGGAAAAACAGTCATGAAATCAAATTGCCGGAAATATCCTGTTTAAGTAAGAAAATAGAGAAAGCGCAAAGAAACGATTTTTTATTGGATAAACCTCATTACCTTAAATTCAACACGGCGATTAATTTCTCTTCCATCACGTTCATTATCGTTAGATACGATCGGTTTTTCTTCACCATATCCTGTGGCCATAATTCTAGCAGCATCTACTCCTTTTCTGGTTAATACGTTTACCACAGCTCTGGCCCTTCGATATGATAGATCTTTATTATATTCTTTTGTTCCAATATTATCGGTGTGCCCTGAGATCTCAACTACCAATCTGGAATTTTCAGCCAGCATGTTATAGATTTTGTTAATTTCAAAAAGGGATTCATCCTTAAGTGTTACTTTATCGAAATCAAAATAGATATTCCTCAATATTAACTTTGATCCGGCAACTGCCTTTTTCAATATAAAATCATATTCTATCGATTGTATCTTGTCAATGCTCGCAGGAATTGTGTAATTCCGGTTTATAAAAATATATCCATCTTTTTCAACAGAAATCGTATATACAGACTGTTCATCATTTTTTACAGAAGCCTGGTACTTCCCTGCACTCAGATTTCTTACGCCAGCTAAAATATTAAGGGATTTATTCCTGATCTGGACTTTAGCATTTATCAGATTGTTATTCTCATCCCTTACATTTACAGTGATATTAATCGGTTGTTTGTTATCCGGCAATCGGACAAATTCAGGCTCTTCTTCAGTAATATTCTGAATTTCTTCAGGTATGCTGAACAGGTAGATATCCTGATAACCAAATCCATCTTCCCTTACTGAAGAGAAATATCCCTTTTCCCCTTGTTGTGTAGTGATAAAGGATATATCGTCATCCGGCGTGTTAATCGGATATCCAATATTTACAGGTTTAATCCAGGATTGATTGGCTGAATCGTACACTGTTTTGTAAATATCATATCCACCCATTCCTTTATGTCCAGTACTGCTGAAATACAGCGTTTTTCCATCGTACTCCATAAACGGAAAATCATCATCTCCTGGCGTATTGATCGTAGGTCCAATATTGATAATATTTATCCAATTTCCATTATTATCCAGTTCGGCATAGAAAATATCCAGCCCCCCGACCGATCCAACCCGGTCACTGGCAAAAAACATAATATTTCCATCTGGAGACAGGGCCACTGATGTCTCTTTGTTACCTGTATTTATCTCCCCGGGAATTGGAATTGGTTTGGACCACATCTCACCGTTGATTTTTTCCGAGAAATATATATCCCCACGGTTTTCATCAAGATAAATATATAATTCCTTGCCATCCTCTGAAATAGTTAGACTGGACTCAAAAAAAGGAGTATTTATGATGTCTGATATATTGGTAGCCCTCACCCACCGGTCATTATCCATTCTAGCTATAAATATCTCTTCATACGGAAAATTATCCTCAAACACATCCTGATTGAGGTTCCCATCCGGACGTCTTGAGGTAAATACGATCAAAGTTTCATCCTGATTAACTGATGGTCCATAATCAGGCCATTCCGAGTTAATATTGGGGCCAACATTTGTAATGTTATAGTTCAAGGGTGCTCCAACAAGGTCAGCTCCTATAAAACATTCTTTAATATGCTTTTCTGCCAGTTCCGGGGCAATCCTATCCTCTCCTTCATAATCAGGTTCTGTTTGGCACAATTCGATATATTTATGAAAGAACAACTTGGCATTGTCGAAATCCAGAGCAAATTGGTGAGCACGCCCAAGCTGGTAAAAAAGATCAAAAGTATACTCTGGATCAATTTCATAAACTTTTAAAAGGTAGGGGACGGCTTTTTCCTTATTAATGGTTTGAAGGTATAAATAACCAGCCATATAATTGGCCTTTACGTTATCCGGATCAAAATCCAATACCTGAACATATGCATCCCTGGCCTGAATCTCAGCATTTGAATTAATATAAATTTCATCTGCTATTTGAATTAGCTGATTGGCTATCTCCTGGTTATCTTGTGCATAGCCATGAGAAACGATGAAAAATACAACTGGAAGGAAGAACAGGAAACTCTTACTGTATCTTCGATAAGTACAATTATCTTTCAAATTATTGTCTTTCATGTTTATCACTCTAATATAGATATGAATAATCAATATTCAAAAATACAAGCCGTTTTATACAAAATTAAAATTGAATAAAAATGAAGGCGCATTACTCTTTTCTGGTTAAAGTAACATTTTTTATAATCTCAGCAGGACCTGATTTATTCTGGACATTTAACAGAAAATCCTCATTCCTGTAACCGTGGGCCTCAATAGCTATCCTGTATTTCCTCCCTGATGCAAGAGATATGGAAAAAGTACCCTTTTGTTTCTCGGTCTGAAATATGCCTATCAGGTTATTATTCATTTCGTCCCTTACAATAATCTCAGCACTCACAGGAGAAAGATCGATTTTGTCTCTGACCTCTCCTGAGGCAATGGCCAACATTATTCCGTCATCTTCTCTTGTAAGCATGTAAATATCTGTGTTCCCATAAGAATCTTCTCTTTGCGATGAATAATACGCCCTTTCTCCATCTGCACTCCATACAAAGTATACATCATCATCCGCTGAATTAATTGGGAATCCCATATTTACAGGTCTTGTCCACCGTTTCTTATCTTCCCTGTATTCCGTGTAAAAAATATCATATCCCCCCATGCTGCTATGCCCTTTTGAGCTGAAATAAAGTTTATTTCCATCCGGATGTAGAAAAGGACCATCCTCATCATATTTAGTATTTATATAAGCCCCCAGGTTTTCAGGAGTTGACCAATTACCAGCCTGATCTTTCCGGGATATATAAAGATCGGTACCGCCATATCCGCCTTGCCTGTCACTGGAGATAACCAGGATTGATTCATCTTCCGAAACAGTTGCTGATGATTCCCATGACTTTGAATTTATAGCTTCGATCTTCACAGGATTTTGCCATTGCCCATTTTGTGCTGAGCTTATGTACAGATCTCCAGAAATTCTGGAAGAAAACCGGTCATCATTTCCCATGTATAAAAATAGAAGCTCACCATCTGGGCTTAATCCAACGGCGGAATTATGTAAATTATCCTGGTTTATGGGCTGACCTATACTTAAGGCTTCCTGCCAGGATCCATTTGTACGATGAGAAATAAACACATTTTCATAATACTGTCCGGTCAATGGATCGGATTTGGTTTTTTTTGTGGCTTTCCTTTTAGATGTATAAATCAGCACATCTTCATTCTTATTAAGAAGGGGAGCAAAATCATCGTATTCGTTATTGATGTTTGGCCCAAGGTTAGTAATGGATGTATTAAGAAAAGGATCTTTTACATATCTCAAGCCATTTCGACATTGCTGGATGAAATGATCTATTTCTGCTTCGGTGACTTTTTTTGATCTGTTTTCGAGAGCAATAAATTGAATTTGTAATTTGTAGCTCTCATACATAATTATCGCTTTTTCGAACTCCATTCCAAGATGAAAGGCTCTGGCCAATTCAAACATAATGTTTTCCGGGGCATCTTCCTGTTGATAGACAAACTCAAGATAAGGATAGGCAAGTGACTTGGCACTTGAATTGAGGTAACATATACCAATATGATATTTATACAGAGTATTCCCAGGATGTATGGAATCAAGCATGAGATAACCTTCCAGTGATCTGCTATAATCTCCAATCCTATAGTACTCCTGTGCAATATTTTCAATCCGGTTCGTAAATCTTTCCGCCTCTTTGTCCTGGCTGTAAGCTTGAAATGAACACAAAGTAAATAGTATTAGGACTAAAGATATCAGGAACTTTCTTTTTTCCATGATTGGTCAGGTATAGGTTTAATTGATTTCTGATTTTGAAAATAATTATTTCCACTTTGCAATGCTAATGGTTTATATTCTTTTTATAAATTCCGTTAATTTGTTTGCAAGATTTGTCTTATAATTCCAATTAAAGAAAGTATTTTACGCATATGATAATAAAAAGCGCTGTATTTCAGAAGAGTGTTACTAAAATCAAGGATTGCCCGAAATCGATGGCGCATGATTTTGCTTTTATCGGAAGGTCTAATGTAGGGAAATCATCATTGATCAATGTGTTGGTTAATAAAAAACAATTGGCAAAAACTTCGGGAAAACCGGGGAAGACTCAAACCATAAATTTCTTCCTGATCAATGATAAATGGCACCTTGTTGATTTACCCGGATATGGATGGGCAGGTGTCAGCAAGGAAAAAAAAGTAGAGTGGGTTGCCTTTGTAAGGGATTATCTGATAAAGCGTCATAATCTTTATTGCCTGTTTATTCTTATAGATATCAGACATGATCCACAAAGTATAGACCTGGAATTTATCAATTGGGCCGGAGAGAACAGGATCCCATTCGCCCTTGTTTTTACTAAAGCGGATAAAATTTCAAAGAACAAGGTAGATTCAGCCATTTCCAATTATAAAAAACGCCTGCTTAAGGATTGGGAAACCTTACCTGAGATATTCATTACTTCATCATTAAAACACATTGGCAAGGAAGATATCCTGAAATACATTGACAAAATCAATTCTGCCTAAAATTTTGTCATTAATTGAAAATCTTTCAAATTTGCAAAGCTAATTTTTAATAGAGGCATGAAAGACTTAACAGAAATTGCATCGATATCGGGAAAAGGTGGACTATTCAGGATTATTAAACCTGGCAGGGTTGGCGTTATTCTTGAGAGCATGGATGATAAAAAGATCAAGATCGCAACCAATCCCAATCACAAAGTATCCATTCTTGCGGATATCTCGATCTATACTAAAACTGATGATGGATCAATGCCATTAGAGGATATACTTCGAAAGATCCACAAAGAATTTGCTGATGATCCGGGTATTGATGGCAAATCCACACCAGATGAACTGGTCAGCTTCATCGAATACCTTGTTCCGGAATATGATGAATCACGCGTTTATCCTTCCGATGTGAAGAAGTTGGTAAACTGGTACAATGTGCTCCTTCGTGAATTCCCGGATTTTTTCAAGGAAGAGAAGAAAGAGAAAAAGGAAGAAAAACCATCAAGCGGGAAGAAGAAAGAGTCAAATCCTGACACGGCAGAAGATCTGACTGATAACAAAAACAAAGAAAAGAAAAACACTCCTTGAGGGAAAAAATAACAAGGCATATTTATGGCTGATGTTAAATTCGATTCACGTAAAAAAGGCATTGGTTTTAATTTTAAAGAACTTTATGATTACCGGGATTTATTCCTAATACTAGCATATCGTGATTTAAGGGTGCGTTACGCACAAACTTTTCTAGGTCTTTTCTGGGCGTTTCTACAACCTGCAGCTACTTTATTGATCTTTATCCTGATATTTGGGAAGGCAATAAACGTCGATACCGGAAATATTCCTTATCCTCTTTTTGCATTGACCGGGATGTCGGCATGGGCATATTTTTCTTTTGTATTATCACAATCCGGGCAATCGATTATAGGGGCCCAAGATATGGTAAAAAAAATATATTTTCCCAGGTTGGTTATTCCGCTTTCCAAGTCATTGGTTGCATTTGTTGATTTTCTAATCGGTATTGTTTTCGTTATTATATTAATGTTGATATACGGGTATCCTATTACTTTGAATCTAATTTGGTTTCCCGTTTTTTTTATAATTAATGTGATAGCTGCATTGGCAGTTGGAATATGGCTAAGTGCATTAACCATTCGATACAGAGATTTTATACATGTAATCCCGTTTTTAGTACAGTTTGGGCTTTATGCTACGCCGGTAGGCTATCCTGCTTCCTTAATCCCTGAAAAATATCAATTTATTTATCACTTAAATCCAATGGCTGGCGTTGTGGAAGGATTCAGGTTTTCTATTCTCGGGGGCGAACAAATCAGTCAATATGCCTGGTTATCTTTTTTGATTATTTTGCTGCTTTTCATTTCTGGAATAGCGTACTTCAAAAAAGTGGAAAGAGTAATGGCTGATATAGTATAGGTCGTATAAAATACCATAAGTATTATTTATGATTTGATTAGATTTGTTAGAATAATTATAGAGTTATAAATCCAAAACATGTCAGAGGTAGCTATTCGGGTCGAAAGTTTAGGAAAAAAGTACCACCTTGGTTCTAATAAAGCTGCCGATCTAAGAAATGCCTTTGGTGATTTCATATCCAGTATTAATAAATCCAAAGCAAAACAAGCCCTCCCTGACTCTCAGTCAAGCAAGGGTGATTTCTGGGCTTTAAAAGACATTAGCTTTGAAGTTAAGAAAGGTGAAGCTATTGGCATAATAGGCAAGAATGGAGCAGGGAAAAGTACTTTACTGAAAATCTTAAGCCGAATTACAGAGCCCACAAAGGGATATTATACTCTAAATGGTAGAGTATCCTCCTTGCTTGAGGTAGGAACTGGATTTCATATGGAACTTACAGGAAGAGAAA
>CAYMFU010000118.1:0-25978 GCA_964389805.1 uncultured Roseivirgaceae bacterium
ACCAGGCACTGAAACCTCAACCATATATCAGCCTTCTGATTATTTTAATTGGATCCACACTATTATATGGGATAAGTATGAATTTGCCTGGATTGCTGATGCCAAATGGAATATATACAGGTTGAATCCTGAAACCGGGGAGTCAGTAAAACTCACCAAAGAGAAAAATGGTTCTTCTGATAAAGAAGAGCAACTCTGGCAAGTTGTTCAGGATGCCAATGGAAACCTGTTTTTTTGCGGAGACCATTCGGTTAAAAAACTGGAAATTCTGGAAGATAAAGATGAAACAGATATTCATATCGACGATTATAGGTTTGTTGATGTAATACCTATTGATATGATAGAGGATAAAATCGGTCCAGAAAAGGATGGATTCAGCAGGTATAAATCCACCTTCGGTGTAGATACAAAAGGTAATCTATGGATTGGCACTAATAATAATGGTATAATAATGTATGATCAGAACCGGGATTCAATCAGATTTTATACAGAAAAGGACGGTCTTGCAGATAATACTGTTAATTCCTTAATACTTGATAATAATGACAGATTATGGATAGGATGTGCTTATGGACTTAGTTGTTTGGATCAGCAAACGGGGGAAATAATTAACTTCTATGAGAATGATGGCCTGATTTCAGCGCGTTTTAGTTTTAATAATTGGACTTTCACGAACGGTTCGGCAATAGACGAGGACGGGAATATATACATGGGAATAACAAATGGAGTTACTTATTTTGATCCTGAAGAAATTCTAGAGAATGTGAAAGAGCATCCGAATTTAGTTTTGTCCGGTTTATATATAAATAATAATATCATATATCCATCAAACGATGATGGACCAATTGATAAATCCATAAGTTATCTTCCGGATATACATTTAAAATATACTCATAAGTTAGTTTCTCTCCAATATTCAGTTCCCGATTATACAGATCGATCAAAGCGGATTCATTACAACCATAAACTGGTCGGATATGATGATCAATGGATCGATGCGGGGAAACGAACGTTTATTACCTACAGCAACATCCCGCCTGGCAAATATCAACTAAAAATTAACACTTCATATACATACAATTTTTATGAAGAAAATGCTGTATCTATTAATATCATTATGGCACCTCCTCCCTGGGCGACGTGGTGGGCGTATACACTGTATGTGTTGTTTGCCTTGGGGGCGATTTGGGCATTTATAGCCTGGCGAACGCATGATCAAAAAAGAAAACTTCTGGAAGTTGAGAAAGTAAATAAGCGGTTGAAACAAGTTGATCAACTTAAAGATCAGTTTTTAGCCAATACATCCCATGAATTGCGAACGCCACTGCAAGGGATCATTGGCCTCGCAGAATCTTTAAAGGATGGTATCGCAGGTACACTACCCCCAAAGGCCATTGAAAACCTGAACATGATCAATTCCAGTGGTAAAAGACTGGCTAATCTAGTCAATGATATCCTGGATTTTTCGAAAATGAAAAAACACGACCTGGAACTGCAACTAAAGCCGACAGATATTCGTAGTGTGGTAGAAGTGGTCATCACGATATTACAGCCTCTGATCAAATCTAAAGACATCAAATTGACCTATGATATTCCCGACGACCTGCCATACGTTATAGCTGATGAAAACCGTTTGCAACAAATCCTGCATAACCTGCTTGGCAATGCCTTTAAGTTTACCGAAAAAGGGAGTATACGATTATCTGCAGAAGTTATAGAAGGGATGGTAGCCATTAAAGTAGCCGATACGGGCATCGGTATTCCCAAGGACAAACAAAAAGGAATTTTCAAATCCTTCGAACAGGCTGAAGGTGGTATCAGCAGGGAATATGGAGGAACTGGATTAGGCCTTTCCGTGACCAAGCAACTTGTTAAACTGCATGGCGGAAAGATTAATTTACATTCAGAGCCAGATACGGGTTCTACCTTTACGTTTACTTTGCCAGTTAGTGATGAAAAAGTGGCTGAGAAAGAGATAATCGATACTGAACTTATTAAGGGGCATGCAGGAGAGGAAGAGGCCGGGCCGGAAGTGATAGAAGAAACAGAAACTATTGAAGAAATCGAATCTTCACCCCTGAATGGAAGAGTAGATATACTAGTAGTAGATGATGAACCAATCAACTTGCATGTGTTGAAGAACCATCTATCATTGGAGGGATATCATGTTACCCTGGCCAACAATGGCATTGAAGCTATGGAACTGATTGAAGGGGGCAACAAATACGACCTGATCATCCTGGATATCATGATGCCCAAATTATCCGGGTATGAAGTCTGCCAGAAATTGAGGGAGTTATTCCTTCCCAGTGAATTACCCGTAGTAATGTTAACAGCCAAGAACCAGGTACTTGACCTAGTCGATGGTTTTAATACAGGGGCCAATGATTATTTGACAAAACCTTTCTCCAAGGATGAGCTTTTAAGCCGTATCAAGACTCACCTTAACCTGCAGCGCATTCACAGGGCGACAGGTAAGTTCGTGCCTTATGAATTTCTACGGGCAATCGGTAGGGATTCCATTACTGAAGTGAATTTGGGTGACCAGGTACACAAAGAGGTGAGCATATTATTTCTGGATATACTCGAATACACGAGCTTGTCAGAAAATATGACGCCAGAAGAGAATTTCCTGTTTATAAATGAATTTGTTGGACAGTTGGGACCCGTGATTGCAGAGAATAATGGATTTGTCAACCAGTACATTGGCGATGCCATCATGGCCATATTTCCCGAAAAAGCAGAGGATGGATTGAAGGCAGCAGTAGAGATGCAGAAAAAGTTGGATGAATTCAACAACGAACGAATCAAAGAAGGCAAGAAAGAGATCAGGATAGGCATTGGATTACATACTGGTCCATTGATTATGGGGATCATTGGTGACAAGCACCATGCAGAACCAACTACCATTGCCGATACTGTAAATATTTCCTCAAGGTTAGAAGGATTGACAAGGCAATATGGAGTAAGGATAATTGTCAGTGAGAGCAGCATACAACATATGAAAGATCCTGAGAAATTTCATTTACGTTATCTGGGGCAGGTATTGGTGAAAGGCAAACAAAAACCTATAAAAATGTATGAGTGTGTTGATGGTGATAAAGAAACCATTCTGAAATTAAAAGGTGATCTGCAGAAAGATTTCGATAAAGGATTAAATCATTTTTATAAAAAAGAATTTCCTGAAGCTTCAGTTGTATTCAACAACATCATAAAACAAAATACTGATGATCATGCTTCCGCTTATTTTTATAGCAGGGCTGCAAGATATGCCGCTGATGGCGTTTCCGAGGATTGGACGGGGGTTGAAAGGTGGGATATGAAATGAGAATTTTTAATTACTTTGTAAATATCAAACTTTAATAAATCCTTCCTCACCTTGTTTCTTATATTTCTTTATCCATTCATAATAGATAGTTTTTGATACCCCATAATGCCTACATGCTTTATTTACATTACCTGTTTTCTATGCATAATTAATGACATTTAGTTTTCGTTTAATGTCTCTTTTCTATTTAACCGTCATAATACACTTTTTTAGTATAAATCTAATCTAAGAAAGTGTCAACCTAATTGCGAAGTATTATACAAATGGGGTAACAACTGTTGATGTACTAAACACAATTACTTCTTGTAAGTAGATTATTGCATGCTTAGAAAAGTTCGGGTAATTAGCTTGCCCGGCTTTTTTTGAAGGACGAAGGAACTAATATTCCTTTTCACATGTTTTATAAATACTCAATTATCCCTAAAACATAATGACTATGAATAATCATAGCCTAAATATTAAGTTTTATTTAGCCCTTTTATTGATGTCTTTTAGTTTTTCATGCGATACCCTTAATGGTGATAAGGATTATCCAAGGATAAAAGACCCATTATCTGAAAAAAATTATATGCATTGCTCAGATGAAGAATGTGATTTATTAACAAACGATACTGAAAGGGAATGGATAATGGTTGAGGTTTTTAATCCCTATGTTGAGGAAATACCTGTTGAATATACTTGGATTTTTACTTTCACTTGTAATTATACTTGTAAACTACGTACCAATGATCCAAAATTTAAAGAAAGTTTAGAATTGGTACTGTTTTCATGGTCGGTCACTGAAAGTTATGGTGAAAGAGTTTTAAATCTTGAAGTTATTAGTGATGAACTACCACCGGAAGAGATGGATTGGGTAAATGGGGTCATTCTTCTTAAAGAGCTATCGCACAACATATTAAAAATTATGATTATGAATGGATCAATACTCAAATATGAGATATATTTTGATCCAGATCGTTATTCTCCATCATACGGACCTGAATAATCTCTACTTAAAATAATTGGGAGTTTACTTAAGTATCTGATATCTTAAAATTATTTAATTTCACACCGTTTCCGGGTGCTGGATCTCACCAATTTTGTTCAGGATGCGAACTGCAGCGGAATTTTCGCCTTCTGTCGACAGGGAAATTTTTTTGATCTGACCTTGTTCTGTGGCTGTTAATAATGTTTTGTAAACCAGTTGGGTGCCAATCTTCTTTTTTCTGAAATCATCAAGTACGTATAACAGGTCGATATATAAGTTTGAACCTAATAACCAGGAATTCAGTTTACCTATTAATTTCCCGGCTTCATCAAAAGCCAATACATAAAAATACTTGGTTACCTGGACCCGCCGGCCTAACTTAGCCTTGAATTGTTCCAGACTCATGAAATCATTCTTGGTATAAACAGCCGGAAGCGCCTGCTTGGCCTTATTATCGAGGTAAAGATATTTTGTGATCAGTTTCTCTGGGATATCCCTTTCCACAACCACTTTAAAATCATTAAACCTGGATTCAAGGTCTTTCAATTCTTTTGATATCCTTTCTAATTTTACGGATTGTAATCGTATATAATTTTCAAAAAGCGCCATAACACCTGAATTTACTAAACATTGGACTTTATTCAAAAAAATAAAAACTGAAATTTGATTTTGAGTTTCTTCTGGTTTGCTTTTTTGATCACCCCAAACGAGAAAACAGAATATTCAGTCTATTCATTTAAACGACACACTTATTACCGGGTTGGTTGGATTGGCTTAAAAAATCAAATTTTGAGGAGAATTAAAATGATGTTAAATTGTATGGATAGATGGGCAAGCTAATAGCACAAGGTTGGAGTGAGTTTACATAGAGATGGAATTGTGAAGCATTAAGTAACTTTAATATGCTATAGGCTGAATTCAACCCAACAGGCCAATAAATTAGAATATAACAATTCTTTGATCTTGTATAACCGGACACAAAGCATAAATCCTAATTACAGTAAACGCGTAATAAATGCATGGGCATCATACGACTGGTCCAATTCTGTATATAACCTGATCGTAACCACTGCCATTTTCCCCATTTATTATAGCGCCATGACGCGTGAAGCATTTGGTGGCGAAATCGTGGATTTTATGGGGATTAGCATTAAAAATTCAGTTTTATATACTTATGCGATCTCTTTTTCATTCCTGGTTGTTGTGATCCTTGCTCCCATTTTATCAGGGGTAGCTGATTATGCAGGCATCAAAAAGCGATTTATGAAAGGATTTACCTACCTGGGCGCACTGGCATGTATAGGACTATTCTTCTTTAATGGTAAAAATGTTGAATATGGAATACTTTGTGCGGTTCTTGCCAGCATCGGATATGCCGGTTCTTTGGTTTTCTATAACGGCTTCCTTCCTGAAATATCCCCATTAGATAAAATGGATAATGTGAGCGCAAAGGGTTTTGCGATGGGATATATCGGAAGTGTGATTTTATTATTAATTAACCTGATATTATTACTTAATTCGGAGTCTTTTGGATTCAGTGGCGAGACTCAGGCCACCAGGTTTGGCTTCTTATTGGTTGGCTTGTGGTGGGCTGGCTTTTCACAAATCGCGTTTTATTATCTTAAGGACCATCCCACCGGGAAGAAGATCACCTACCAGGTCCTGGGTTATGGGATCAATGAACTTAAAATGGTGTTCCGCTCCCTGGTTAAAAGGAAGGTAATGAAACGTTATTTGTATTCCTTTTTCTTTTACAGCATGGGCGTTCAAACCGTTCTCCTGCTGGCACCATTGTTTGCGGAAGCTGAAGTGGGAATGGTTGCTGATGAGATGATCCTAGTGGTCTTAATTCTACAGATACTGGGTATTGGTGGTGCTTACCTGTTTGCCATCATTTCAAAGAAATGGGGAAATGGGTTCGCGATTGCTACTATGCTGGTCATATGGATCATCATCTGTATATCCGGATATTTTCTTAAAGAAAAAATTTCATTTTATTTTCTGGCTGGAATGCTGGGATTTGCCATGGGAGGGATCCAGGCTATTTCCAGATCCACGTATTCTAAACTGATTCCAGTAGATACAAAGGACAATGCATCGTATTTCAGCTTTTATGATGTAACTGAAAAAGTGGCTATCGTATTGGGTACTTTCTCTTATGGATTAATTGAACAAATAACCGGAACCATGAGGAATAGTATGTTGTTCATGGCAATTTTCTTTATTACTGGATTTGTGCTCCTGAAATCTGCTAATCTCAAAAAACATATCGTTGTATCAGGAGGTTGAATAGTATAGCTCGGAATATCGGTAGAAAAACACCGAACAGATTAATAGAAGAACAAATAGCTTACACCAATGGCTGCGATAATTCCAGCCAGGTCGGCGATCAATCCGCAGGTTACCGCATATCGGCTATTCCTGATATTAACTGCACCAAAATATACAGCCAGGACATAAAAGGTAGTTTCGGTTGATCCCTGCATCACGGAAACCAGTCTGCCGACAAAGGAATCAGCCCCATAAGTATTCATCGCATCGATCATCATGCCCCGTGCACCAGAGCCACTGAGCGGCTTCATAAATGCGGTCGGCAAGGCAGGTGTAAAATCTGTATTGAAACCCATCCAGCCCACGACACCCGATATGCCGTCCACAAGATAATCCAGGGCGCCGGAGGTGCGAAAAAGCCCTATGCCAACCAGCATGGCGACCAGGTAAGGGATGATGGTAACGGCTACCTTAAATCCATCTTTGGCTCCTTCGATAAATGCTTCATACACGTTCACCTTTTTTCGCATGGCCAATACAATAAAATATACGATCACGGTAAATAACAACATATTGCCTGCAGTAGATGAAATGGTATTAATGGATTCTTTGTCAATGGTTGAAAAATAGGCAATGATTCCCGCTATGATTACACATATACTCCCCAGATACAGTAATATCGTTTTATCAAATAAATTGATCTTCTGGAAAATAGAAACAGATATTAACCCTGCCAGGGAAGAAAAGAAAGTCGCTATTAAAATTGGTATAAATACATCTGAAGGATCCTGGGCGCCCAGTTGACTTCGATATAACATGATCGTGATTGGCAATATGGTCAGGCTCGAGGTATTCAAAACCAGGAACATAATCTGGGCATTGGAGGCAGTGTCTTTCTTTGGATTCAGTTCCTGCATGCTTTCCATCGCTTTCAATCCGAGAGGGGTGGCAGCATTATCAAGGCCCAGCATATTTGCGCAAATGTTCATGATCATCGGCCCGATGGAAGGATGATTTTCCGGAATACCCGGGAAAAGCTTGCGCAAAAATGGACCTAAATACCTGTAAAAAACTTTAACGATACCCCCTTCTTCCCCGATTTTCATAATACCCGACCATAAGGCCAATACTCCAGTCAAACCAAGAGCCAGCTCAAAGGCCATTTTAGCTGTTTCATAGGTATTGGTCATCAGAGCAGGAAAAATTTCAGCATCTCCCAGGAAGATCAACCGGATCAATGCAATAACAAAGGCAATCAGAAAAAACGATATCCAGATGTAATTAAGTACCATATTTCAGAATTATGTCCAAAATAAAAAATAATATTGATAAATCGGATTTTAATTGAGAATTAGGCTCATAAGCGATACTATGAAAAGTATTTATAATATCAGATTATACGTATAAATCTTAAAACATTTATACGTGTATTTCCAATTGTTGTACGTATAATTTTTGTTATATATGTACGTATAACTTCAATTGTTTTACATATAAAAATTGTATAATACGTACCTGATCAGAAGTTATTACTACCTGCTTTTACCGGATCCTGTCAACTGACCGGATCAGCTTTTCATCTTTTCGGATATACCGGTTTGCAATAGAGTTTAATATTAAGGCAATAGCCGGCATAAACAGACCCAGCTTATATTCTCCCAGAATATTTGGTAATACCTCACTTTGTGCATTATAGGTAAGATATACTAAATATACAAGAGATCCAGTCATCAACAAGGAATTTAAAGTACCTAACTTGATCTGGGTGAGTCTGTTCTTGTACTTGAAAATTTCGATCCATGAAATGATTACGGTCAAAACGGCTACCCCGCCACTATATGCATAAGGAAGATAAATAAATTGCAATACCGATTCAGTATTTTCCTGATATAACAAGTAGGTCGAAAATACTTTATACATTTCTCCTGTAGCCGGATCTAATTTCAGCCATACCGGCAATAAAAGAAATAAAATCATGCAAACGGATGATAGTAAAAGGAAGATACTTTGTATTCTCTGGATCATTTTATTATCAATTTTTTGACAAAACTAATCATGCAATTAAATAAATCTTAACATTCTTCATCTTTTTACTAGTTTTGAATTAAGGCTATCTTTGTTTTTCTAATCAAATTGAATGGCAAGATATTTTATCGATTTATCCTATAAGGGAACAAATTATCATGGATGGCAGATCCAAAGAAATGCAACTGGTGTTCAGCAATTACTGAACAGAGCTTTAAGTCTGAAGACAGGCGGGGATATTGAAACCATAGGTAGCGGAAGAACAGATAAAGGAGTGCATGCATTACAACAATTTGCACATTTCGATACGCCAAAAAAAATAAACGAAGAACAACTGGCCTTTCAGCTAAACCGCGTTTTACCAAATGATATTGCAGTAAAAAGCATTCATAAAGTAAATCCTGATGCGCATGCAAGATTTGATGCCACTTCCAGAAGCTATCAATATAAAATTAACAATATTAAGGATCCGTTTTTGATAAATACTTCTTATTATCGACGGGGAATCCTTAACCTTGGCCTGTTGAACCAGGCTGCGGGATCTCTTATGGGGACGCAGGATTTTGAAAGTTTCAGTAAAGTAAAAACAGATGTGAACCATTTCCATTGTACAATCACAAGATCGGAATGGGTCCAGGAGGAAGATAAAATTTATTATAATGTGACAGCGGATCGATTTTTACGTGGTATGGTACGTACTTTAGTAGGAACAATGCTGGATATTGGCGCCGGTAATGAAAGTCTTGAAGAATTAAAGAATATCATAGAAAGTATGGATAGAAAAAAGGCCGGCAGAGCGGTACCTGCGCATGGATTGTATTTAACGGAGGTGAGATATCCTCCAAATGTATTTATAAACGAACGACCTTGACAAAAGAAAGTTTAAGGGGAAATATCATTGACTTGAGAGTGCTGAAGAGACTTCTTCAGTATGTAAAGCCTTATAAATGGAATTTCCTTATTCTGATATCGTTAACCATCTTGCTTGCAACATTGGGTCCACTGAGGCCCTATCTTGTTGGTATTACGATTGATAATAATATCGCAGCTGGCGATTATCCAGGATTGTTGATGATGGTTGGGCTCATCTTTGGATTACTTCTGTTGCAGTCCCTTGTCCAGTATGCTCATACTTATTTGTCCGACTGGCTTGGTCAGCATGTCATCAGGGATATCAGGATAAGGCTCTACAGGCATTTACTTGGTCTTAAACTACAGTTTTTCGATAAAACACCAATTGGCAGACTGGTGACGAGAAATGTTTCGGATATTGAAACTCTGGCCGATGTGTTCAGCCAGGGCCTGGCAGCAATGTTGGGGGACCTTCTTCAGTTGGTCGTAATCCTGATTATTATGTTCTATACCGATTGGCGGATGACGTTGATCAGTCTTTCAACTCTGCCACTATTAATAATTAGTACATATGTATTTAAAGAAAAGATAAAGTCGGCCTTCAATGAAGTTCGTAATGCTGTAGCCAATCTCAATTCTTTCGTCCAGGAACATATAACCGGGATGAGTATTGTACAGATATTTAATAGTGAGGAAAGAGAGTTTGATAAGTTCAAGAAGATCAATAATGAACATAAGAAGGCAAACCTTAGATCGGTTCTCTATTATTCTGTTTATTATCCGGTAGCTGAAGTCATTCAGGCAATAGGGATCGGCTTGCTGGTTTGGTATGGCGCTAAAGGGGTTATTGGGGAATTTACGACAATAGGTGTGTTAATTGCCTTCATCATGTACATTCAGATGTTCTTTAGGCCGATCAGGATGATAGCCGACCGGTTCAATACCCTGCAACTTGGCATCGTAAGCACATCTAGAATTATCAAATTATTAGACAGCAAAGATCATATTGCAGATAACGGGAATATCGTGCCGGAACATTTCAAAGGGGAAGTTGAGTTCAAGAATGTGTGGTTCGCCTATGAGGAGGAAAATTATGTATTAAAAAATATTTCCTTCAGTGCCCGACACGGTGAATCCATAGCGCTTGTAGGAGCGACCGGAGCGGGTAAGAGTTCAGTAATAAATCTTTTATCAAGATTTTACGAAATTAATAGTGGAACCATTCATGTGGATGGTATTAATATCAAAGAATATGATCTTCATGCCCTTAGACGAAATATCGGTGTGGTTTTACAGGATGTTTTTTTGTTTTCCGGATCGATCAGGGAAAATATAACCCTGGGAAAGACTGATATCTCCGAAAGCCAGATCCTGCATGCAGCTGAATTGGTGGGGGCACTCAGTTTCATACAAAAACTACCCGGAGGTCTGGATTATGATGTAATGGAAAGAGGTGCCACACTTTCTGTTGGGCAAAGACAACTTATATCGTTTATAAGGGCCATGGTATATGATCCTCAAATCATAGTTCTTGATGAGGCGACATCCTCTGTGGATTCAGAGACAGAAACAATGATTCAGGCCGCCATTGAGAAAGTCTTAAAAGGAAGAACTTCCATTGTTATTGCGCATAGGTTATCCACCATTCAACGTGCAGATAAGATACTGGTATTCGATAAGGGGGAGATCAAGGAAACTGGCAATCACTTGGAACTTCTATCCAAAAACGGGTATTATACCTATCTGTATAATGTTCAGTACAAAGAACTGGTTTGATATGAAAAGACCTTATATGTTTATCGCCGTTGCGCTGATCATTACTACACTTCTGATATTGTATGACCATTTGGGTGGATTTAAGGATCCGGTACTTTCATTTGAACCAGTCAGGGAATATTCCTTTGCAGGTAATTTCTTCCAGGGTAAAACTTCGGACCCATTGCTGGAAGAACTATTTAATGAAATGCGATCGTTTAAAAACAGGGAACATTATAATGGACCCCTGGTCATGGTTTGGTATGAAATACCGGAAAGTTCAAAAGATTCTATACAGTTATTTGTCGGGCTTGAGCTTATGCCGGATGAACATTTTCCTGATCATCTTGATTCCCTGTATCTTGAAATGGGTGGGCTTGTCAGAGCCACCATCAGAAAACACGCCAGTGTTATGCCAAGCCCTTCGTTGATCATAGATAAAATTAAAGAACATGCTGACAACCAGCAATATAAATTACAAAACCTGGTAATTGACAAGTATTTATCTGACACCCTTGTTTATACTGAAATACCCCTGGAATTCTAAATTCCACTGATTTTTGCAGGGCTAGAAAATGCGGTTATATTTATTTAATCGAATTTGTTCGAATAGATTAATACGTATACTTTTGCACCTTAGGAAAATGTAGATGAGCGATAAAATAAAACACGAATGCGGTATCGCCCTCATTCGCTTGCGAAAACCCCTTAATTATTACATCGAGAAATACGGCAACCCTACCTATGCCATGGGAAAATTGTATCTGCTTATGGAAAAACAGCATAACAGGGGGCAGGACGGTGCTGGAGTCGCAAACATAAAAATTGATTTAAAACCGGGCCACCGGTATATCAGCAGGATACGGTCGATTGAATCCCAACCAATAGCGGATATATTCAGAAAGATCTCAAAGAAGTATAAAAAAGCCAGCAAGAATAATTCCCAGAAGTACTACGATTCAAAATGGATGAAGGAAAATGTAGCCTTTACCGGCGAATTATGGCTCGGTCATCTACGATACGGGACCCATGGGGAAAATTCCATTGAAAATGTACATCCTATGCTCAGGCAGAATAACTGGAGAAGCAGAAGCCTTGTTATTGCCGGTAACTTCAATATGACCAATGTCGATGAATTATTTGAGAAACTTGTTTCTATCGGGCAGCATCCTAAGGAAAAAGTTGATACGGTTACGGTAATGGAGAAAATAGGACATTTTCTGGATCTTGAGAATCAACAGATATTTGATAAATACAAAGATAATTTCTCCAACCAGGAAATTACTGAATTGATCGAGACCGAACTTGATATGCAGCGTGTGCTGGAAAGGTCTTGTAAAGACTTTGATGGTGGATATACAATGGCGGGATTAACGGGATATGGCGCAGCCTTTGTTGCCAGGGATCCAAACGGGATCCGGCCAGCTTATTATTACGCGGATGATGAGGTTGTCGTTGTTACTTCAGAAAAACCCCCTATTAAAACCGCATTTGATGTTGAATTCTCAGAAATCAAAGAGATACAACCCGGTCATGCTCTGATTATCGATAAGGATGGTAAATATAATGAGCACAAATTCATAGAACCAAAGGAAAAGTTATCCTGCAGTTTTGAACGGATCTATTTTTCAAGGGGAACAGATCCGGATATATACGCTGAAAGAAAAACACTTGGCCGGCTTCTGCTTCCACAGGTTTTGGATGCCATTAGCTATGATCTTAAAAATACCGTTTTTTCCTATATCCCGAACACGGCGGAAACTGCATTTTTAGGACTCACTTCTGCATTGGAAGCATACCTGATCGGAAAGCGAAAAGATGTATTTATTGACAATAAACCTTTCCTTGATTCTAAAGAAGAATTGCTGGCCTTTAAACCCAGGATTGAGAAACTTGTTCTCAAAGATGTTAAAATGAGGACTTTTATCACAGATGATGAGCATAGAGATGAGTTGGTTGGTCATGTATATGATACAACCTATGAAGTAATAAAAAAAGAGAAAGATTCTATTGTTGTACTTGATGATTCCATAGTAAGAGGAACCACCTTAGAGAGAAGTATACTTACCCTATTGGATAAGGTATCTCCTAAGAAAGTAGTCATTGTATCCTCAGCTCCGCAAATCCGGTATCCCGACTGTTATGGCATCGATATGTCGAAATTGCGAGATTTTATTGCTTTCAGAGCGCTTATGGCTTTAATAAAGGACAGAGATCTTGGGGATAAATTGGAAGAAGTGTATGGAAAGGCCAAAGCTTCGGATGAACAGAACGATTCACCCAATCATCTGAAAGAATTGTACGACTTGTTTTCGGATGATGAAATCACAGAAAAGATTGCCGAGATTGTCATACCCAGGCATATGAAATCCGAAGTTCAGATAGTTTATCAAACAGTGGAAAACTTGCACAAGTCATGCCCGGCACACCTCGGCGATTGGTATTTTACAGGCAATTATCCTACGCCCGGCGGGAATAGTGTAGTGAACAAAGCTTTTGTGAACTATATGGAAGGATTGGCTGTTCGTGCTTATTGATCAGTGAATCCTGAAATTCATTAAACCGAGAAACTTTCACCGCATCCGCAGGTACGGGAAGCATTTGGATTGACAAATTGAAATCCTTTTCCATTTAACCCATCTGAAAAATCAAGGGTAGTTCCTAAAAGATATAATAGGCTTTTCCTGTCGACAAGGATTTTAATCCCTTTATCCTCAAATACCTTGTCTTTTTCATCAATGGTAGCTTCAAAACTCAGATCATACATCAGGCCGGAACAACCACCACCCTGTACTGAGACACGTATATTTTTGTTTTCTTCCTGTCCTTCATCTTTTCTGAGGTCCAGAATCTTGTCTTTTGCTTTTTTAGTTATCTGTATCATGCTTTAATTTTGATCCAATAATTTTAAGAAATAACTACAAAAGTATACATAAAGTTTAAATGAAATTCCCTTGTCAAATAAAATATTGCCTGAAAACATATTGTGCAATCGACAATCCTGTCGATTGTATACTTAATTTCAAATTTTATTACAGTTTTTAAACTCCCAATAAATGTGTAAATTTCACCTTGATCAATAAGTATTTTAAACAAACATACATTGACTAAAATTTCGATTGCCGCTGCACAGACCATTCCTGTAAAAGGAAATGTAGAGGAGAATGTCAGGAAACACGAAAAACTCATTAAAAATGCGGCTGAAAAAGAGGTAGATATACTTCTTTTTCCAGAACTTTCCCTTACAGGATATGAGTCAGACCTGGCAGCAGACTTGGCTATGAACTTTTTCGATGAAAGAATTAAGCCTCTGATGCATTTATCAACTAATCATAATATGGTTATAGTTGCAGGAGCGCCTATTCGGATGGACAAGAGCTTATTTATAGGGGCATTTGTTTTTAATCCGGATAGTTCAATATCACTTTATCTGAAACACCATCTTCACTCTGATGAGGATAAAGTGTACCAGCAAGGGCATCTCAATCCCATAATCACAGTAGGATCGGAAAAGGCTTCCATAGCCATTTGTGCGGACCTAACGAATCCGGATCATCCCGCCGACGCAGCTAAAAATGATAGCACACTTTATCTTGCAGGAGCTTTTATAAGTCCGGATGGATATTTAAATGATTCAAAGTTATTGAGTAAATATGCCCGGAAGTATGGTATGGGGGTGGCCCTGTCAAATTTCGGAGGTGAATCAGGAGGAATGCTATCAGCTGGGAAAAGTGCAATATGGTCTGATTCTGGAGAGAAAGTCGCTGGTTTGGAAGGTTTAGGAGAAGGCCTGGTAATTGCTAAGAAGATTAATGGTAAATGGTCCGGTAAATCAATGATCATACAATAATCCCCAAATCAGGATTAAATGGCAATTCAATTTTAAAAAGCACAGTAATACAGATAATAAAAACACATTCATGGCTGACAAAAGAACAGAAATTAGCGAATTAGGGGAATTTGGATTAATTGGACGTATAAAATCAAATTTTTCAATAAATAATACGTCAACCATATTGGGTATCGACGACGATGCAGCAGTGATCGATGCCGGCGACAAATATTTCCTGGTTTCCACTGATATGCTGCTTGAAGGAGTTCATTTTGATCTTACATTTACCCCATTGAAGCATCTGGGATATAAATCTGTAGCTGTAAATGTCTCAGATATAGCTGCAATGAATGGAATCCCAAAGCAGATAACGGTAAGTATTGGTATTTCAAACCGGTTTTCTGTTGAGGCCATTGATGCGCTGTATGATGGAATAAAAATGGCTTGTGAAGCATATGAGGTTGATCTTGTAGGCGGTGATACTACTTCCTCAGCATCAGGCCTTGTTATATCCGTAACAGTGCTGGGAGAGGTAGATAAAAATAGCCTTGTTAAAAGATGTACTGCCAGGGAAAAGGACATCATATGTGCAACCGGAGACCTCGGTGGTGCTTATATGGGATTGCAGGTTCTGGAGAGGGAAAAGCAGGTATTCCTGGAAAATCCGGATATGCAGCCTCAACTTGAAAGCTATGGCATCATTGTAGGCAGGCAGTTGAAACCTGAGGCCAGGATGGATATCATCTATGAATTGAAGGATAAGGGTATCGTTCCCACCTCTATGATAGACATATCAGACGGATTGGCTTCTGACCTGTTTCATATCTGCAATCAATCTAAGGTTGGTGCAGCGCTTTATGAAGATAAATTACCAATTGATGAACAGACCTATCAGACCGCCGGAAGTTTTAAGATCGATCCTGTGACCTGTGTTATGAATGGTGGAGAAGACTATGAATTGTTGTTTACGATCAAACAGGACGATTTTGAAAAATTAAAAAACCATCCGGATATCCATTTCATTGGCTATATCCAGGCCCAGGATAAGGGGATAAATCTGGTCACAAAAACTGAGAATATAGTTCCATTACAGGCACAGGGCTGGGATCATTTTCAACAAACCAGAGTATAGGTAGGAAATACTTCCCAGCCCTTTACGGCAGCATAGACCGCATTCCGCCCTTCACCTTCTCCTGGTAAAAGTATCTTTCCTGAAGAATGCGTATCAATGAATGATTTGAAATACACATTTGGTTCAGTGCCATATGCATATTCACTGTCACTGTATCGAATGTCCCAGAATTCTGTACCCATTATTAGATCATGATTTCAATATAGTAGAAGAGTAAATCAAGATAAATGTTTCGCCCGATGCCGAATTTATGTAAATTTATATCAGGTTTTAAACATTTTTGTCCACTAAACAATTTTTTAAGATGGCAAGTACACCTCCAAAAAGATATCAGGAAGTCAGAGATCAATTTCCTGAGATCATAGAAGCTTATGAAAAACTTGGCAAAGCAACACATGAAGGCCCGTTACCCCCTAAATATGTCCATTTAATAAAGCTGTCAGCTGCAGCCACCATGAGGTCGGAAGGGGCTGTACACAGTCATGCAAGAAGGGCTATGGAACATGGAGCAACGAAAGAAGAGGTACGCCATGCGGTTATTCTTTTAACCAATACCATTGGCTTCCCCAATATGATGGCAGCCTTATCATGGGTAGATGATATATTGAACTGATGATCAAATATAAAATTGGTTATTTTTTTTTAGCTTACTGCCTTTCATTAATATTCTGGCAATGTACCAGTGAGTCCCAGAATGTAATCTCATACCCGGGAATACCAGATCTGCAAACCAGCGATTTATACGAAGTCCAGGTTAATAACCGGACAGTATGGGTGGAAAAATTCAGGACCTCGATGGATATTGAAAACCTGCCGGATTGGTTTACCAGTGAATCCTACACCCTGGAACAACAAGAGGTGCACATTGCAAACCTCTCATGCAAGTCCCAGATCCTTGTTACTCTTAAAGTTAGAGAGCATGTAAAATCTGTCAGTATCAGGCCAAACAGCAGGGATATTAAGTACATCATTGAAGGGAATCTTATCCGCTTTTCTTTACCCGGACCCGATCATATATATATTGAGATCAATGATCTTCCACCATTATGTCTTTTTGCAAATCCTATTGAAGATATCGTCCCTGATCAGAATGATGAAAATGTCAGATATTTTGGTCCTGGAGTTCATAATCCGGGTATGATGACGCTTGAAGATAATGAGATTATTTACATTGCCGGTGGGGCGATTGTGTATGGCGGTATTCGGGCAAATGGATCTTCAGATATAAAAGTATTGGGACGCGGCATCCTGGATGGTGGATTTGAGCATAAGCGAATGGTAGTCCTGGAAGATGCTAAGAATATTGAATTTAACGGAATATTGATAAGAAATGGAGTGTCATGGACGAATACGGTGATAAATTGTGAAAATGTCAAATATACAGGCATAAAAGTAATCAGTTTCGGTCCGGGAGGTGATGGGATAAATCCCCTGGGATCTCAAAACATGGAGATCTCAGACTGTTTTCTGCGTTGTACTGATGATTGCATAGCCATAAAATCGCCTGATTCCAGTCATGTGGTTAAGAATATCAGGGTATTCAACAATACAATGATTGGATATGCTTTCAGCGATGGAATTACCATTGGTTTTGAAACAAACGGTCCTTTTGTAGAGGATGTTAAAGTTTATAATTGCGATGTTTTACAGGCAAGAGGCGGGAGTCGTGTGGATGGCCATTCTGCTTTCAGCATAATTTGCGATGGACCAGCCATGATTCGGAATATAACTTTTGAAGATATCCGGGTTGATGAGGATGTGTATAAGTTATTTGAATTAAATATTACTGATGGGACTAAGTATGGGATAAATCCGCCTGGCCATATCCGGGATATTCATTTAAAAAATATTAAATGGAACAGCGTGCAGCCAATTATTCTAAAAGGATTTGATGAAACGCACCGGGTGCAGAACGTCACCTTCGAAAAATGTACTTTAAAGGGGGAAGTTATTGAAGAGGCCCGCACTGACCTATTCGAAATTAATGAATTTGTTGATGACGTTCAATTTATTAAATAGAGTTGAGGGTCAACACTTAATGTTAAAAGATGGTTCTAATTCCCGGATCGATTTTGCTTTCGATTCAGATGTGCATAGGATCTAAACTGAAAATCCTGAAGCGATAAAATAATAGAAGGATTGTATAGATTCTTCTATTCATATTTTAAGATCTTCGCCGGACTGATAATGGCCACTTTCCTGCTTTGAACAAATAGTGTTACTCCAGAGATTCCCATCGTGATTAGTAGAGCACCGATAAAGACAATCAAGTGAATATCTGTATGATATGCAAACTCACGCATCCAATATTCTGCCATCCAATATGAGAATGGCCATGCAATGATATTGGCAATTATGATGAGTATCATAAACGACCTCGAAAGTGTTATAATCAAATGAGAAAAGGGCGCTCCAAAAACTTTTCTCAGGCTAATCTCCTTAAGTCTTTTTTCACTAACCAGGGTGATCAGTCCGTATAACCCTAATGCCGAGATCAGGATAGTCAGGAACGTAAAACCTTTAACCAGTTTTGAAAACTGAATGTCGCTTTTGTATAATTTCTGAAGGTGCTGGTTCATAAACACAAAATCAAATGGGATGCCCGGCACAACACTGCTCCAATCTTCTCTTAAATCAGATATTAAATCAGTAATATTCCCGGGACTTACCCTGACATAGATATCCTGTAGCATAGTCCTGGGATAGTATATAACTAAAGGATTGATCGTGTTATGGAGGGAAGTATTATGAAAATTTTCCACCACGCCAATTATTCTTCCTTCTGTAATAGAACCTACTGTTATCTTCATTCCAATAGCTTCTTCAGGTGTCCAGTTGAAATATTTTGCAGCTTCGCGGTTAATGATTATCCCATCAGCACTATCTGATGGGTGGGCGAATGAGTATTCCCTTCCTGCTACCATAGGGGTGCCGATCGTCTTATAAAAATCTTCCCGTACTGCATCAATCGCCAGGTTTTTAGCTTCATCCATCCCTTCAGCCATAATAGGGACATTCCCATTTTCTCCATCCATCCGACCGCCACCTACTGAAACGCTTTTTACGCGCGCATTTGAACCGATCGCATCTTTAATGATCCGGTATTTAGCATTTAATTCTTCACCGGGCATTCGAATGAGTAGGATCTCATCCTTCTCAAAGCCCAGTGATTGTGATTGTAGAAAATTTATTTGTGAGGTTATTATGAAGCTTCCAATAATTAGGAATGAAGTGATGGCATATTGCAGGGTAACGAGTGCTTTCCTTAATCCAACGCCACTCTTTTGATGCAAGGCTGAACCGCGCATGATGGTTATTGGATTGTATTTCGACATTACAAATGCAGGGTATATGCCGGATAAAATTCCAATAAGCAATCCGATGGTCCCGAAGATCAATCCATATTCTATCCAGTTGTTGGTTTGCCATGTAATTGACAAATCAAAATTGTTATTAATATATGGTAATAACACTGGAATAAGTATGAGGGATAGGATTACTGATGACAACACAATCAGGATTGGCTCAGATAAATAGCGGATCACCAGTGACTTTTTACTTGATCCGAGTGTTTTTCGAAGTCCGGTTTCTTTGGCCCGTGAAACAGATTTGGCTACTGATATATTGGTAAAGTTGAAAGCAGCCAGGAAGGTCAGTAATATGCCTATAGAACCTAAAATCAATATATATGATTTATTGCCAGATGATATGTTCTCATTTTTAATCTCTCCAAAATAGATCTCCTCAAGAGGTTGTAATCCATATTTCAATCGTTTCAGGCGTTCTTCGTCAAAATGAGTCTCCGCAAAATCCGGGAACAAAGCCACCAATGCATCAGGATTGACATTCTCTTCCAGCATTACATAGGTATGAAAAGAAGTCCAGCCAAAATCATCCAGTGTGACCGGGTAGCCGGAAGGTACTTTGAAAGCATCGAAAGGCAGCAGGAAATCAAATTCAAAATGGGTGTTGCCCGGAATAGGGGCAAGAACGCCAGTGATATAATATGGTATTTCATTATCAATTAATAGAGTTTTCCCAAGTGCACTTTCATCACCAAAATACTTTCTGGCCATTTTATCGGTTACAACTATATTTGTGTTTTTCAAAAGGGCAGTTTTAGGATCGCCTTCTATTAATGGGTAGGTAAATACTTCAAAGACACTTGGATCAGCATAGAAGATCTTTTCTTCATAAAATTGCTTTTCACCGTCGTCTGTAGAAACTATGGCTGTTGGAGTGTATCTGAAGCGGACAGATTCCTTTATTTCAGGATAAAATGTTTTTATCGCTGGTCCCAGAGGCGGTCCAACAGTAGGATAGGATTGCCACGAATCCCCTCGGTTGGCATTCAGGATTACCCGGTATATATCTTTTGAGTTATTATGAAATGCATCATAACTGATCTCATGTTGAACGATTCTGTAAATCAGCATAGAAGCTGTAAAGGCAAGCAATAGGCCAAAAACACTGATAAATGAATTAATCTTATCATTACGAATGTTCCGATAAGCCACTTTTACATAATTTGCATACATAATCCGATTATTTTGAGTTGAGAGATTGACCTTTTTAATGGCAAATGGTCTGAGAAAGGAAATAATCATGAATAGGAGATTGAGATTAGCTCTCCATCTTTTCATGCTTTTAGCATGGTCATGGTATATTTCCTGGATATCCCCCTCAATTTCCTCTACCAGGTCACCTTTACAGAACCAACGTAAAAAGTTAATAGCCCATTGAGGAGGTTGTTGTCGTTGTTGTTGATTATTGCTCATGCTTGTTCCAGGATGAATGAAGGAATCGTGCCATACATATTTTCTCTTATTTCGTGGGCTTCCCTGAGGCATCGTGCTCCAAAAGCAGTAATGGTGAAGTATTTTTTTCTCTTCCCACCTCGTATACTTGTAGCCTCTCCAAAATGACTATCCAGCAATCCTTTTTCCTTTAATCTATGTAAGGCGCTGTGGATGGTGCTTAGTGTTACCTTTCGCTGAGTTTGATGCAATATCTCTTCTTTTATTGCTACTCCATAGGCTTCCGGATGTAATGCGCCTACCGCGAGCATGACAAGTTCTTCGAATTCTCCCAGGTGTGTTCCTTTCATAATTATGATAATATACGCATTTGCCGATAAAATAGATTCAAATTTAGTATTTTTTTCTTATTTGTCGATAAAATAAGACCTGGATAGTGAGAATTCCTGATGTTGAACAATTATTCTTTTGGCCCTTGTTCAAGTGCATTTTTAATGGCAGCCTTTGCGAAGTTGCTTGTAACGGTGGCGCCTGATATGGAATCAAAATTCAGATCTTCCTTCTGGTCTATTACGGCTTTAACATTTTGAGGTGCCCCATATCCGAATGTCCCATAAAGTTTCTCAAATTGAAAATGCAATAATTCTCCATCTTTTATTTTGAAAGCTATTTTAGCACCCACCTTACTGATGATAGTAGAATACTCGCCTTCATAATGGCCGTCTTCAATCTGAGACATTCTTGGTTGAAACTCGCCAACATATTTGCCTGCATTTCTACCTGCCATATTGAATGATAGGAGTCCTGCCACAATAATAATAGCAGCTATTCCAAGTAGGTATAAAAAAATTTTCAGCATTATGATTTTATTTTCATAAGTAAATAATAGTACATAGCTATTCAATCATAAAGTCTTCTTCAATCAGGAATTGTTTCATTAATACCGGAGTCTGGTTGAAGGGCCTGTCATTTTTTTTTATTAAAAAAAGCATGTTTCTCTCCTCCAAAGAAGAAAATTGGAGCCGGGACAGTTGTATTTCGTTTTAGTTTTTTCGGATAATAAATATGAAGCTCCAGCTGTACTGTATCTTTTATTTTATAAGTATAAGATACGGAAGAGGCATTTTTCTGAGGAAACCCTATAACCGCCAGAAGTGTTGATAGACAAATTATTAAAACCCTAACCCTCATGTAAATATCAGGCCTGTTTGAATACTCATGGATTAAAAATGAACGCGTAAATATAGACCTTCAATGAGGAAAATGTAAAAATTGGAGATCATATTATTGAATTCTCTTCAATTAAGAAATATAAACTCAACGCGTTCTCCCTATGTTATTCATTTGTATTTCATAGTACGACACTAAATTAATTAGATTCAATGTCACGCTAAAATCTTGAATCTAACCAGTAGATTTAATTATATAATTAATTATATAATATAACAACTACATCAACTTATAATAAATACTATTAAAAGTTGAATGGATTCTATATTCAATAGGGATCCTAAGTAATTTTCTTTGAGTACTGCAACCTTAGATCAATGTATTTGGCTATTGGGCCTACAAGGAACAGGGCATAAAATGGAGCATAAATAAATTGGTTCATTCGTAATACAAATTCCACGAGAGCTATCAGAAAAGCAACCAGGATCTGCCCCTTTTTGCTTCTCACGCCTGTCGGAGGATCTGTGATCATGAAAAATATGAATAATTGATACATTGGACCGGTAAGGGGGGCAACCTCAGCCAGGAAAGCATCCCCGGTCAGGTAACTTCGAATCAGTGCAAAAAGAATAAAACTGATCACATAGGTAAAAGTCACATGGAATTTTTTGGCCCGGTAAACAATAAATGTGCCCAGCATCCAGATCACCAGCATGGGCCAGATGTTATTGCCCCATTGAATGCTTAATCCTGCAACACTGAAGGGAGCTGTAAACAGCATCCAGGAGATTCCAAAGTTAGAAGGATTCCATATATGCTTTCCTTTATACCTGAGCACATATTTCGAAGTGATGGAGATCATGGCTGTTAATATATATGGCCAATAAAACATGGATCTGATCAGAATGCTTACGCTGATTCCGGATATATATGCACTCGCCAGATTCTTCCATTTCCCGAAAAACAATCTGCCCAGAACCAGATCTGTTATTATACTGGCAACAATGGCCAGGATTACAGTTGTATAACTTTCAAGAATGCCGAAGGAAAGATGGCCTGCAAGCAGGATCAGGGATATGAAAATGGGTGCTGAATATTTATTCAATATCTGCAAAAAACCTGATGGTTTTTTCTTTTGATCCTGCAATATTGCCGCTCCACCTGTATCTATACTGTTCATGCCGATTCGATCACTTTATTTAGTTTTCCTATTTGCGGATCATTGATCACCTGTAAAGTACCCGAAGGCCATATGATCTCAACCTTTTCAACCGAGGGGGTTTGGCCTAATCCGAAATGAACTGCCCTCTGGTTCTGGGAACAGAAACCAATTCCTCCCGTCACTATCTGCGCTTGTTTTTTCCCATTCCAATAAAGGGTAACAGTCGCGCCAATTGCACTTTTATTGCTGTTTGTTCCTTCCAATGAAAAAGCAATCCAATTATTCGATGGATCCACCTGGTTTTTGTAAACCAGTAATCCCTGATTCATATTGGCCACAATAACGTCGAGCACGCCACGGTTCCACAGGTCTGCCAGAGCTACCGAACGACTGTCAAGAGTTACCTGCTCACATACATCCATTGAGGCATCCAGAAAATTTCCACTCCCGTCATTTAGCCAGATCATATTTTGCTGATAGCCCGACTGGCTTTTACCTTCCATCGCGGGCCAGTTTATGGCGTCGGAAATTATGGTTTTATTACCACCAGTTACTTTCGAATAATCATACCAATAGGATGATCCTTTTATCCCTGAAATGAAACCATTTGCTACATAAAGATCCAGCGCACCATCATTGTTGAGATCCCCGAATTGTGCCCCATAACTCCATCCTCCAAGTTCAATTCCTTTTTGACGGGCGGTATTTTCATAAACAGGAAAACCAGGACCTTCCGAAGGTGTCCACAGGTTATTTCCCTGAAGCAATACACCAACTTCTGTAATGTTGGAGATATACAGGCTCTGGTCGCCATTATTCTCTATGTCTCCTAAGGTCATGTTCATGCCGCTTTTAGGAGTATATCCTATACCTGCTCTTTTCCCAATTTCATTAAAACTTTGTCCACCATTATTGATAAACCATTCATCCACAGCATAATCATTTGCTATGATCAGGTCCTGAAAACCATCACCATTCAGGTCAGCCGCTCCCGCCGCCAGGGTCCACTTTGTACTGTGCAGATTAGCCTCCAGAGTAACATCTTCAAATGTGCCATTTCCTTTGTTTTTAAAAAGATAATTTCTTCCTCCATTATTAGCGTATTCAAAGCTTTCCGGCATAATAACGGTGGATTTCAGGTTCCAGAGATCGATATCTTCCCGGTAATATCCACCTACAAACAGATCCAGGAATCCATCATTATTATAATCCATCCAGACGGCAGTGTTGGCGTTGATCCAGTCCGGCAAGCCAGCTTTTTCAGATACGCTTTCAAAGATTTCCCCATTTAAATTCTTAAAGAGTTCAGGTTTTCCCCATTTATAAACAAATACATCTTCATAACCATCATTGTTATAATCCCCCCAGATCGAACCCATCGATACTCCTGTTCCCTCAATATTTACATCCGCCAATCTCACTTTTGCACCTATATCAATGAAAGTTCCATCCTTCTGATTGTGATACAAAGCATTTCTGCTTCCAAGATGGCTGTTAGTAAGATACAGGTCATTCCATCCATCCTGGTCAAAATCACAAACTGATATAGCAGCACCCATTGAGGCAATCTGGGGCAAAATATGATTCAACTGGGGATCTAACTCAGGACTTTGATGATTAAAATCGATCCCCACCTGTTCGGAAACCTCTTCCAGATAGAATCCGAAAAATTTGAGGGCGGAGGCTGAATTATTTGTTATATCTTCCCTGGCTTTGTTTATGGTTTCCTTTTTAATAAAGGCCGGCAAGGATAAGAGCACGATAAAAAAGATCGTTACAGATATTTTAGTTATGTTATGATTTCTTGTCATTGCGTTCATTTTCTTTCAATCATAGAATGTCCACTTCAACCTTTTTGCATGTATTTATTATTTGAAAAGCTACAATTTTAAAAAGAAATCTTCAGACTTAAGGAATACTTATAAAACTTTTTCTGTATCCTGGGATAGAGTTAACAGTTTGTTATGGAATTTGTTTACGGTGTGCATATCCTATCGATTGTTTTCAGCATTTTTTCGTAGTGACTGCCTTTCCAGTAAATTTTTCGGCAATCCCTGCATTGATAAAAATCCTGAAAAAATAGATATGCTTTATCTGGAACCATTGTCTTAACACGTTTCTTATTTATTTTTAAAAAAAGACCATTACATTCCATGCATCTTGTGAAGGGCATAGTCTGACCGATTAAATTGAATTTCCAGACGACTTCGCGGCATTGATTTACTGGTATCTGTTGCCGGATGAAATATCCTCTTTGAACCTGGCCGTTTTTCAATATACCCAGATCACGGGTTAAAATGATTCTCTTTTCCTCTATTGAACGGGTGATTATTTCATCATCTCTCAGATCATTTTTATATAGTGTATCGAAACCAAGCATTCTTAAATAGCCGGCGAGCTTTCCCAAGTGTGCATCTGCGATGAAGTGTTTAATCGGCAGGGGCTTAGGCTTCAATTGAATAAGCGTGGAAATGTCCAGAAGTTTAAATTCCGGGTATACAGAAATTCTATCCTCATGTATAATATGATAATTGAAATCAACAGAGTGACTGTTTACCAGTATCATGTCAATCTCGGTGTGTGGAATACCTTGAGATTCGATAATATCTTTTACGGTAGGGCTTCCAGAAAATCGAAGCTCATAGGGGATCTTTTTCTTATTGGCAGGCAAAAAATCATTCAATTCCTCATAAAAGCGAAGGATTACTCGTTTTGCCGGATTGGTCA
>CAYMFU010000119.1:0-2957 GCA_964389805.1 uncultured Roseivirgaceae bacterium
TGAGTTTTGATTCTCTCCATAGAATCGCCAGCCCTGTTTTGATCAAAGACCGATCATTATATAATGAAGGGTATATCTGATATATGGTCTGGAACAGATTATGATAAATATTGAAAAGAAATAGAATGAGGTAATAAGTGCTGACAACAAATATTGGAAGATTTAACAATTTAAATTTCAAAATCAGGATAAGGAGGCTAACATCAATCAAATACCTGAAAAAATCCATATTGGCGCTATCAAAGAATCCTGCTTTTTTAGCTTTCAGTTTATCAAGGTAGGGGAGAAAATTGGAATTGTGAAAGTTGAAGATATAATTGGGTAAGAACTGTAAATAGTTAAAAACCAGAAACAATCCCCAGAAGATAATTTCATGCTTGATCATTCAATTATAACAAGTTAAAAATAATTAAGTTTATACACCTATTATATGCTCTTCCATGCAGACTGTGATAGTTAAACAGAAAACAAAATAAGATTGACATAATTTATAGCGCATATTGTTTTATCAACTCCATCCAGTCCTCAACATTCTGCCCAAACTGCTCCTTCATCCTGTCATTAACGATGGTCCTGATATTCTCCGGCCACACATCCTTTCCATGAATGGCACCCATAACCGCCCCCATGACCTGGGCATAGGAATCTGTGTCATGCCCGAATTCCATCATCAGCTGCATGGAAGCCATAGGATCATAATCAACTATTTCGGCACAGGACAATACCAAAACAATAGGAACCCATGCTTCCCACCAGTATACAGTTTCCAGGTTATCTTCCAATAATGTAAATAAACGGGCTATATTACCATTGGCTTTTTCTACTAGATCATGAGAGAGATCAAGCCATTTAACAAGTTGTCGATTCACATATAAAATATTATTGTAATTATATGGATCTACCTTGCGCATGGCAGTTTCAAAGTTCTCCCAATTCCCATCTGACTGTAATGCCCGCGCTAATCCAGCAACCAGGGCCGAATTAATATCTTTTGCGATTCCGATATCAAAATACCCTAGTTCATAGGTCTTTTTATAACACCATTCCGGGTTATCAGGATTTAAGGCAGCAATCGGAAGGAAAGGCATTTGTCCCTCCATGGTTGGGATTCCGCCCCAGATCCGCTCCACCGGATAGGCATTATCACGTTTGCCAAGCGCCCAATTTGTGGCATATGCTATTTCCGGGATCCATTCATCATAATCATCCTGGTAATTTTCAGGCAGAGCTTTTCTAAAGTCCAGGACTGATTGGGCAAAATTCTGCATTGTCAATTCTCCCTGATAGTCTTTTAATGAGTTGAAGAAGATCAACTTGAATCGGGTGTCATCGGTTATAGTACCAGCCGGGCCATACGACTCCCATTGTGCGAAAGGTTCAGCCTCCTTAGGGTAAGGGCGTAACTTGAAAAGACTCCCAAGCTCATTAATGCCCTCTTTCGTTATCTTCTTATCTGTAGTAGACCAGAAACTGCGATCTGGCGGGTGGACAAATTCTACCGGTCCGCCAGCGGCATCGCCTATTGCCGAGCCAATGAGCATGCCTTCTATTTTTGATTGTAATGTGGGTTGGCGATTTTCTTGTTCTTTCTCAGTAGGAGGATAAATCATCCCCAAGAGATTCCATGCTATGATGGCTTTTACAGGTAATGAACAAGAAATAGTAAAAATACAAAAGGCTGTGGCGGCTTTGATTAACATATTAATTGAAATTAAAGAATAAGTACTGTAGCATATGATCCCAATTTAATAAAAATCAAAGACATTTTAGATGATTAAACTGCTTTCGATCACACAGATAAATAAGCATTTGCATTTTGAGTATCTTCAATTCAAAAAAATGTAGAGAAAATCAATAAAATCTATTATTTTGCCTGAGAGATAACTCCGATTCAATTTTTATATGACATAAGTACTACCATTTTTTTATTACAATGATTAAAAAAGCCTCCCTTTTAATAATATCTACCCTAATGTTTTATGTCCTGACAGAATGTGTCAGTACCAAACCTTTGATAACCGGCGATCCTTCGGGCCGCACCCCTAGCGCTGAACGGGAATTCCGAGCAGCATGGGTAGCCTCTGTAGCAAATATTAATTGGCCCAGCAGGCCAGGTCTTCCCGTGGAAGAGCAAAAGCTGGAAGCCATTCAATTATTAGACTTACTTTATGAAAATCATTTCAATGCAGTCGTATTGCAGGTCAGGCCACAATGCGATGCATTATATGAAAGTTCCCTGGAACCCTGGTCATTATATTTAACAGGGGAACAGGGTAAAGCACCGGAACCTTACTATGATCCTCTGAAATTCTGGATCGAAGAATCACACAAGAGAGGGATTGAGTTACATGCCTGGTTGAATCCATACCGCGCCCACCATACTGTAGGAGGGGAAGTGACTGAGGCAACCATCGTTAAAAAGCGTCCAGACCTGGTAGTCAGGCTTGAAAAGGGATTTTGGTGGCTCGATCCCGGATTGAAAGGAACTCAGGATCATTCCTTTAATGTAGTGATGGATATTGTACGGCGGTATAACGTTGACGGTATACATTTTGACGATTATTTTTATCCTTATCCTTCATATAATAACAACAAGGATTTCCCGGATGACAAGAGCTGGATGCAATATAAGGTCAGTGGTGGTAAATTATCAAAAGGTGACTGGCGAAGAGAGAATGTAAATATCTTTATCCAAAGACTGTATAAAGGCATTAAAGCAGAAAAACCTCATGTTAAATTCGGATTGAGTCCCTTTGGTATATGGCGGCCAAACAATCCACCTGCCATTGCCGGATTTGATCAGTATGAACAGCTGTATGCAGATGCCAAACTCTGGATTAATGAAGGATGGATAGATTATATGACCCCACAGCTTTATTGGTCTATCAATCAACTTCCTCAAAGTTACCCGGTACTCCTGGGATGGTGGGCTGGAGAGAATAAAAAAGGAAGACACG
>CAYMFU010000120.1:0-9538 GCA_964389805.1 uncultured Roseivirgaceae bacterium
CCAAATCCTACGCTCAGCATAAGGGTGGATTTCATAAATGGATCTTCAAAAAACGTGGATGGAACGAACGTATGTCCATTTAATTCAGGGATTTTATTAATCTCCTCTTGTCCATAGCTTACTGACCAGCTTAATAAAAACATGAAACAAATAGAAGCCAATACAAAATGATGCTGATGTGATCTTATATTATAAATAATATTCATGATTTATTATTTTCAATTACGTTTTGAAATTGGTATTTGAAAGCCAGTGACAATTTTTAATCCGCTTAGTTTTACCCGGGGGATATCGTCATCTTCAGCAGGATCGGCTTTGGTCATATTCACCAACCCCTGTGCATATCTTAATTCAAAATACAGACCGGATCTCTTTATTGGAATTTTATATCCAATTCCAAATACAGCCGAAATATTCCACTTATTCAATTCATCTGTAATGTCTATCTCTTCGAGCTCATTTGCAGCTTTCAACGACAATCCATAACCAAATTCAAGCCCGCTGGAAAAATATAGTCTCTTTGATTTTGATTGGATTTTTACTAAAACATCCAGGATCAGATATTGAACACTGATGGTTACACTATCCTTCCACTCATTTGTTATCATGTCCGGAACCTGGATCCTGCTGCCTGTGGCTTCATATCCGGGCTGAAAACTCAGGGAAATTAAGTCATTAATTGGAGCATCTATACTTAGTCCAACAATAAAACCCGTACTGGATTTATATTTAGTATTCGTAATCTTATCTCCCGTTAATCGACCATTGTCAATTCCGGCTAAAACACCTAACTCAACCTGTGCTAACGCAACTAGTTGGATGGTTAATAATGGAATTAGTAGAATAAGGATTTTTTTCATTTCGCATTGTTTTCTTAACAAATCTTGGATTGTGTGTGTTAAAACTATATCATAGTCGTCAGCTAATTAATGGCTATGAATGAAATTTAAGAAGATTCTATTAAAATATTAGTATAATTTTGTCCCATTCTTTAAATGAAGCCATATTATAATTATAATAATGTATGAGATTCTTCTAAAACAGGTTGCCAATATTAAAATTTGGAATGATAAAGCTCCTTAAGATGACAGGTATATTAATCATAGCTTTGGTGATTTTGATAACCATAAGCCTCATTTTGTTTTTCAATTTCGCTCCTCAGATAGGAGGCAGTCCGGAAGGGAAAAGACTGGAAAGGATGAAATCATCCGAAAATTATAAATTGGGGAAATTTCATAATACAATTACCACAAAAATGGATATGAAATCCGGCAAGATGCTTGGCGTTATGCTGGAGTTCTTTAAAAATAATGACAATAGAGAACCTGGTGGAATGATACAGACTCATAAATTCAATCCAATTGATTTTAAGGATCAAAGTTCAGATAACTTTTCATTTACCTGGTTCGGGCATTCTTCAATACTAATTAAAATAGATGGAAAAGTAATTCTGATTGATCCTGTATTCAGTGACCGGGCGTCTATGTTTTCATTCATGGGACCGAAACGATTCCCATATTCAAATTACATGAATGTAGATCTTCTTCCTGAAGTTGATGCGGTGTTGATTTCACATGATCATTATGATCATCTCGATTATGAAACCATGCTTAAACTTAAAGATAAGGTAGACAGGTTTTATGTTCCATTAAGCGTAGGGGCTCATTTGGAAAAATGGGGAATACCATCTCAAAATATTGTTGAATTAACCTGGTGGGATTCTGTTGATCTGGGAACATTAAATCTTGCCTTTACGCCCTCCAGGCATTTTTCAGGACGAGGCCTGAATAACCGATTTTCTACTTTATGGGGGGCATGGGTAATACAAGGAAGTAAGGAGAAAATATTTTTCGGCGGTGATTCGGGTTATTTTCCAGGATTTAAAAAAATAGGGGAGACGTACGGGCCTTTCGATCTGGCTTTTCTGGAATGTGGAGCATATAATGAAAACTGGTCTGAAATACATATGATGCCTGAGGAAACAGTTCAGGCCAGCAAGGACCTCAAAAGTAAGCTGTTAATGCCTATACATTGGGGTAAGTTTAATCTGGCATTGCATCCATGGAAAGAACCCATACAAAGAGCAATAAAAAAAGGAGAGGAATTGAATGTGAATATTATAACGCCTGAAATCGGAGAAATGGTTACACTTAACGATCAGTTAATGACTACTCATTGGTGGACAAATTATCAGTAATTCAATTGGAGTGATTTAAGTAAGACATATGTAAACAAATAATTGATAAATAATGAAGGTATCAGATGATTATAAATCATATGTTGAAGAACAGTTTTCAACGTTTGGCCCTATGATTTTCAAAAAAATGTTTGGGGGATATGGTATATTTAAAGACGGAGTTATGTTAGGCATGATCAGTCCGGGGGATATCTTCAGGATGCGAGCAGATGAATTAAATGTAAATGATTATTTGGAAGAGGGCATGAAGCAATTCCCATCACACGGAGGCAAAAAAGGTATGCCTTACTGGGATGTTCCTGTACATGTGCTGGAGGATCAGAACGAATTGAAAATATGGGCAAAGAAGGCATTTGAAGCTGCCCTGAGAGCTAAAAAATAATTCCTATTATTAAACGGGTGTAGTTAGCAAATCAATGTTCTCTTAGTCAGAGTTATTTTCAATACATTTAGTGATTAAGTTGAATTATCATCCAATATCATATTGGCTCCCTTCCCGTGCCAACTCGCAGTTTTTAAAGAGTTCCTGGCAAATTTTTTCCTGATTTACTAAAAATTCATCATCATGGTCCGGATCATGATGTGTCATGACCAGCATTCTTGCATTTGACCTCTCCGCAACTTCTATAGCCTGTGAATAGCTACTGTGTCCCCATCCACGATGTAATTCCAATTCATCGTCCGTATATTGGGCATCATGGATGAGAAGATCTGCATTTTCGCAAAATTTTATAAAATCCTCAGAAATTGTATTATCATGTTCGACATCTGTACATATTACAAGTGTCTTGCCATTTAATTCTATTCTAATACCATAGGAAGTACCCGGATGGTTCTGTTTGATCATTTTTACACGGGTGCCATTGTCTACATTTCTGAATTCTGTTCCTAGATTTGTAAATTTGAATTTACTTCCCATTTTGGACATGGGAATCGGGAAATACTCACTTTGCATCTGGCCTTGTAATATGGATTTTAGTTCCTTTTCACTTGTATCCCCAACGGAATTGATATTCAATATGGTTCTTTTATTGTAGGCCGGTTTGAAAAATGGGAACCCCTGAATGTGATCCCAATGAAAATGTGTAAATCCAATGCCAATGGCCTTTTGTCTGTTTGGATTTTTCATCATTTCATTGCCAAGATTCCTGATGCCGGTTCCCGCATCGATTATAAATATATTACCTGTGTCCTTTCTGAATAAGCTAATACAGGTGGTATTCCCTCCAAATCCCTGAAAGTTTTCATCACAAACCGGGATTGATCCTCGAGTGCCATAAAAAGTTACAATCATTTATTGAATGATTTATTACAGAAGAACAATATAATAAAAAATGATTTCTCTACATAAAATTTAATCGCTCAAGTTGAATCCTAAATCTCAACCGACTGATATATTATAATAAAGGAGTGATCAACCTGCAAATGGAATCCAATAATCTATTACCTATTGATCGGTTTTTCCAGACATCATATTCAAGTTTAGAACAATTCCTCAAATCCTTTTCAAATTGTAGATTTAGCTTAGACGTGAGATCTTTGTCATATATCAGTGCGGAAGCTTCATAGTTTAAATAGAAACTTCGTATATCTGTGTTAAAAGATCCTACCAATGAGATCTTATCATCTATTGTCATGGTTTTTGCATGAATAAAACCCTTTTGATATTGATATATTTTCACACCATTATATAAAAATGGCTTAAAATATGAATTGGAAGCTCTCTGTACAATTGTTGAATCTGAGATCCCCGGAAGTATTAGTCTTACATCAATGCCTGATAAGGCTGCAGTTATAAGTGCTCCTTTGAATTCATCGCTCGGAATGAAGTATGGATTGGTGATCTTTACATTTCTTTTTGCGTTATGAATTAAACTGACCATACTATCGAGGCCATAGGGCCGCATAGATATAGGTCCGGAGGCGATGATGGTTATAGGACTTTTATCAGATTGATCAAAGTGTTTGTTAAAATATGGCTCCTCCAGAGGTAATAATTCTTTGCTAACATATCTCCAATCTGTTGAAAATACTAATTGTAACGCATTTACAGCAGGTCCTTCAATTTTTATGTGCGTATCTCTCCAGTACAATGGATGATGGCCATTATTCCAATATTTTTCGTCAATATTCAAACCACCTATAAAGCCAGTTTTTCCATCAACTACAATAATTTTTCGATGATTTCTATTATTTGTTGACGCCAGGTTCTTGAATCGTACTGGCATAAATTTGCGCATTTTTATGCCTTTCGATTTAAGAAGAGCAGGAATCTGCCCAAGGCTTGATGATCCGGCACCATCGACCATAATTCGAATTTCTACTCCCTGATTATGTTTCTCGATCAAAATGTTTGCAATTTCCCTACCTACATCATCATCGGAGAAAATATAATACTCCAGGTGTATATGATGTTGTGCATTTCTTAATACTTCAAAAACTTCAGGGAACTTTTCTTCTCCATTAAAGAGTAAAGTAGCCGTATTCCCGGAAAGTAAAAACGACCTTTGGTCATTTATAAGCATTTTTGCAGGTTTGCTTAGCCCTCCAAATTCTTTCTTTAAGTGCCGTAAGGAATTTTCTTGATTATCAATTAATTTACTTCTGAAATTTTCGATGGTATGTTTATCTTTTTCATTTCTGAACCTGAATTTGATCCTTTTCCTAAAATCCCTGCCAAAAAAATAAAATACGATCAAGCCTAAAACCGGGACAAAAATCAAAATCACAATGTAAGAGAGGGCTTTATTTACATTTCGATTTTCAAGTAAAATGACGAAAATTATTCCTACATAGGCAATTCCCAGGGGTATCCATATCCAGGGTTTTATAAATTCAAAAAATAATTGGAATAGGCCCATTTTAGTCTTAAACTTGAATTCAACACTTTAGACTTCAATTTAGTTAATAGAATATAAGTGGTCAAGAAAAAAAAAGTCGTTTTAATCACCGGTGCAGGAAGTGGACTGGGAAAAGCTATAGCTGAATATCTAGCCTCAGGGGATTTTCATATTATTGGCACTGATTTGAATATCGATGCCTTAAATACCCAGACTGAAGGCAATATTACTCCCTACGTTATGGATGTGACGAATGAAGAATCTTTAAACAAAACATATTTACAAGTCTCTGATATCATAAATGGTTTGGACGCGATAGTAAACAATGCTGGAATTTTTGAACAGGTTCCTATGGTCGAGGGAGGCATCAGGAAGTATGAACAACTTATACAGGTGAATGTTTTAGGAGCTTACAGGGTTACGAATATTTTTTTTCCATTGTTATTTAAAAACAAGGGTCGAATAATTAACATAAGCAGTGAAACGGCCAAAACTTTGTTGCCTTTTCAAACCTATGGTTCTTCAAAATATATGATGGAGGCATGGAGTAACACCCTGCGTATGGAATTAAGGCTTCTTGGAATGTATGTTTCATTAATAAGAGCCGGTGGTCACAAAACACCTTTAATGGACAAGACACTTGATGTCTTAAACAATGTGCCTGAAGATTCCATTTTCAAGAGTGCACTTGCTAAAATAAAGGAAACAGGCGGCAAGAAAGTAAGAGCTGTCAATAAAGATCCTGGGGATGTTGCAAAAGCTGTTTTAAAGGCAATATCAGCAAAAAAACCAAAAAGGATCTATTCAGTAAATGAATCCAGTTTATATAAGTTTCTAACCATCATACCAAGGCACGTTAAAGAATCACTCGTATTAGGTGCATTGCGGTAGGGATGGACTATCGAAAGACGAAATTAACCTAATTCCTTAGCGCTTTCGATTAACAGATGCCTGGTCGCTTTTATTCCAGCTTCAGAGCTTAATTTATAACCTTCATATTCAATGCCAATATATCCGGTGAATCCGGAGTCCATTACAATCTGAAGGATTTTCCTGAAATCTGAAGTTTTATGTTGTCCTGAGCTATCAAAATCACGCGATTTAGCGCTAACACCCATTGCATAGGGCATTAACTCTTCCATACCTTTATATGTATCGTAAAATTTCGGAGGCCAGATACTAATAACAAAATTGCCAAAATCCGGCAATATACCACAATTCTTTTTCCCAACCTGTTGTATGACATGAGTTAGCCATCCGGGATCACTTGAATAACCGCCATGGTTTTCTACTATTATATTTATCCCTTCTTTTTCTCCATAATCACATAATGTCCCAAGGCTTTCAATAGCAGCCTTCGCAACATTATCCCGGTCTCCCTTTCCAGCCGCATTAACACGTATTGAATGACAACCAAGAAATTTTGCAGCGTCAATCCATTTGTAGTGGTTATCTACTGCCTTTTTTCTATTTACTTCATTTAATGTCGCCAGGTTTCCCTCCATATCGATCATTATGATCAGACTTTTCACCCCATGATCGCTTGCACGGTTCTTTAAATCTGTGAGATAAATGGTGTCTGTTCCTTTATCCGCAAAAAACTGGTTGACATATTCTATCGCATCGATATCATATATATTTCGCGCCGTGGAAGCAAAATCCAGGGTAGTCAAACTTCCGGACCAGAATGATTTACGCAAAGACCATTGGGCCAGTGATATTTTGAAGAATAGTTCTTCAGGAAGAGGTTGAATTGGAAGTGAAATAGCATCTGCCTCAGACAAAAGGTCACTACATGATGTAAGTGTAATAACAAATCCAGACGACAAGGCAAGGCTGCCGGCTTTTTTGATAAATGTTCTTCTGTTTTCCATAATGCTATCGCCAGGCACCAATTATTACACCCATAACAAAAAAGCTAACCACCATATACCCGACATCAATAAAATAAAGCTTCAGAGGTTTTCTTGAAAAAAGAAAATTAACACCAAAACTTGTTGCCACAAATCCCAGGCATAACACTATAGCAAATAAGCCAGCGAGAAAGGCACTTGAGCCCAGCATCATAGCTATTTCAGTGAACAATGAAATGAATAGTGCTGCCACAAAATTCAGAATAAAGGCTACCCCATAGATTAGGGCCATGTTCCCTTTAGCAATATCTTCGTCACTCAATCCGGCCAGCTTCTGCCATGATTTTCCAAAAAGGAAATTGCCATACCAGAAAAATCCGACAACAAAGGTAGATAGGGAAGCCACAATTAATTCCCAAATGTTTATTCCTGAAAAATCCACTTTTAATTTTTTTTATTTGAAGTAATTTAATAGAAATTCAATAGTAAAGCAAATACAAATAATCAATACAACCTATTGATTTGTATCCTTTTGATGTGCAACATCTCCGAGTCTGTGACCACTCATTTCATTTTCCTCAATAGTCACAGGCAAAGCATTATCATAGAAAAACAATCCAGCTTTTTGCGTCCCTTCACCGGTATCTCTGATAGTATTCCCTAAAACTTTGACCTCTTCCGCAGGAGAATTAAATGAAATCCCATATCCTCCATTTTCCTGACCATTGTTTTCTATAATATTATTCTTAAATGTATTTCTATGGGGAGCATTTATAGCTCTTTCACCCCTTAAATTGATCCCATCACTTCCATTTTCATAAATGTGATTATTCTCGAATAAAACATCTGAATCTTTATGCCCGGTGCAAACACCAAAACGCCCATTGTTGTAGAACCGATTTCCAACTACCCTTGAATGATGAACCCTCCAGCAGATAAACAATCCATCCACTGCATTATCATGCACATCATTATTTTCAATTAGTGACAATGGGGAACCGGTACCGGGATGCAAACCAATATTTCCGCTGCCGCTGATCTCACTGTTCTTAACGGTTACGTTCTCAGTAATTTGCCAGCTTATTCCTTCACCATTAAAATCCCGCACAATTACATTATCTACAATAATACTTCGGGATTTAAATATGTAGACTCCACTTCCATTGCATCCGTCCATTTTGAAATTCTCTTTTTTATTCCCATCGATGAATAGATCTCTTACCTCTACATTTTCGGCTTCAATAATGTCAATAGCCGAACACGCATTGGAGATTTTACCATCTCTGTCGGAACGATAATCTCTGATCAGATAGTCATCTATATAAACAACATTTTCTATTATTTCTGTGATATATGCAGTCGAAACATTCCAGCATGAACTATTATTATTATCTGTAACTTGTATTTTCATCCCAGGAGCAAAGCCATCAGGGTTTTTCACGGTCAGTTTTAATTCTCCATAATCTGCATCTTCAATATATTCAGTTTGAACACCTTTTGCTTTTTTAAGTACAGTTTCTTTCCCTGATCCTTTTAATATGGTATTTGACTTAAGACTTATAGGAGCGGTAATCTCATATTCTCCTGGGGATAAAATTATTGTCCCTCCATTTTCATCAAGAGAGTTTATGGCAAATTGTATGGAGTTGTTACTGAAACCTTCAATGTCAGCGCCTGGGCCTCCAACTTTAATGGTTTTACCCGACACCTTTGGTGACACAAGCGCATCAACAGTAAATGATTTTTCTTGACCTGTAACAAGGATGCTACAAAATATTAAAACGATTGCTGAAATTAGTATTTTCATATGTTTAATCTTGGTTTTACTTACAATTTACTGATAAAATGAAGAAATCAGCATATTAATTTAGCACAAATTGTATCTTTATTTTTTTAAGGTAATCTTTTAATTTTTTGAATCTATGAAAAAGATATTAATTGCGGGAATAGCCATGCTAATGTCATACTCTGTTAGTGGACAAATGGGAATAGTTTACGATGAGTTGTCGATGCACAGCGACATTTTAAATATGGACAGGAAATTTGCCATTTACCTGCCTCCTGATTATGAAAGTTCTAAACGAAGTTATCCGGTATTATATCTTCTACATGGAGGTGGTGATGATCAAACCGGTTGGGTGCAATTTGGCGAAGTACTTCACATTGCCGATAAAGCAATAAATGAAGGAAATGCAACTCCAATGATCATAGTGATGCCTGATGCCAATGCAGTTAGAAGAGGATATTTTAATGATCCAAAAAATGAATGGAGATATGAAGATTTTTTCTTTGAAGAATTCATGCCCTTTGTTGAAAAAACTTATAGAATAAAAGGTGAAAAGCGATACAGGGCGGTTGCAGGATTATCAATGGGAGGGGGAGGAAGTTTCATGTATGCCCTGAATCATCCCGAATTGTTTTCATCAGCCTGTCCTTTGAGTGCCAGTACCGGACCATTATCTCTTGAAAAAACTGAAGAGAGGCTTAAAAGGTATTATCAGGAGACAGAATTCACGAAAACCGAAATTGAAAACTACTATAAAAAGCACAGTGCGGTTGAATTAATAAGAACTATGCCTGAAAAAGACCTTAAATCAGTACGCTGGTTTATTGATTGCGGTGATGATGATTTCCTTTATGAAGGTAAT
>CAYMFU010000121.1:0-7747 GCA_964389805.1 uncultured Roseivirgaceae bacterium
TATCTCTTCTACGTTAAAAAGCAAGCCCGAAATTAATTATGTTCATTTAATATTGAAATATTGTTAACCTCTAGAGTTATCAATATTTCAATATTCTATTCTTTATATGATCAATCTTCTACCAGCAGAACTACCCATTGGTAGGCTGCAAATTCCTGTTTCAGAACAATAATGGAGTGAGGCCGAATTCTTAACCATGAGCAGATCACTTTGTAATGTGGCTGCAAGAGATAGTTAGCGGACCTCACTTAATTTTCAAAATCATATGTAGGAGTCTAAATAATTCCATCATTATATGGAACTTTGTTTTTCAAAACAAAACTGATCCGGTTCAACAACTTCCTGGCAATCCTAACGATCGCCTTATTTTTTTTCATCCGTTTGCTATAGTTAATAAAATCCATATGCAAGACTGGATCTACCCTTGCAGCTATCCAGGCACTCTCAATAATGGCCGACTTTAAAAACTTGTTTCCCCGGTTCACCATCTCCCCGTGAATATTCTTATCTCCGCTGGAATGACTCGTTGGGGTGAGACCAACATAAGAGGCCAGCTTTTCCTGATTGTCAAATCTGTGGATATCTTCAATCTCTGTCAGGATTATCATTGCTGTAGTTAATCCTATCCCTCGAATACTCATCAACAGGTTTATTCTTTCTCGATAGTACTCATTCTGCGATAATTTTCGAACTTTCCTGTTGACTTCTAACAGGTCTGTTCTCAGGAATTTAGCGTGCTCGACTAATATCCTTAATGACTCGGTTCCACTCTCCCGGTTAAGCTCCAATTGACTTAACCAATCCATAAACCTGTTTGACCAGTAGAATCGATCCCTGGTAAATTGTTCAGGAAACTCAATACCAAAAAAGTAAAGTTTTGATTTGATCCTGTTTTTGTAACGTGTCAAATCATTTACCAGGGTTCGTCGCATGCGGATCAGACTCCTGTCTTCGAGGATATCCCTTTTGTGTATGTAGATCGCTTCCAGGTCTTTATTCCTTAACTGTCTAGCAAGTTTGTTACTGTCAACACAATCTGTTTTTTGCTTTTTTTCTTTATCTGTTGTGGGTACATCTGCCGGATTTACAACAATATTATTTATCCCTAATGACTGTAACCGTTCATGAATCCAAAAACCACAAAATCCAGCCTCATAAACACTGTAAAATGTCCCGTTGGGAAAATGTTTGGTCAAATAATGAAATAAAACTTCTGGCTTGGGAGGCTGGTTAAAGGTCTTATGATATATTACGTCTGTATAAATCGACACTTTCCAACTCTTTTTATGTGTGTCAATCCCGGCATATATGTTTTGCCCGGTAAAATCTAAATCTTTAATTTGCGTATGCATAAGCTTGAGTATTAACGTTAATATTAAGTTGTCATACCTAATATAAATATTTACTCGGGCTTATGCTTTATAAACATAGGATCTTAACCTTTAGTCCTTAATCAGTCCACATTACTTTGAAAGGAAACAGTATATATCATATATTGCTCCTAAAAAGGTAATATCTAAAAAGAAAAAACACTAGTAAGAATATTAAATGGTATAGGGTATATATATCACTTATATATGTATGAAATAAATTGCAAAGTAACTTGTTTGAAAAATGAAATAATTAATCTTAAAAAATAGACACATTAAAAGGCCATCGAAAAATATTATCATAGCAAAACTTGAAGAAGCGCATGGTCTTGTTAAGCCAGCAGCGCGTGCGTTGAAGGTGACAAGGCAAACACTATACAACTGGATCGAAAAAGACGAGGACCTGTTAGATGTACAAACACAGGCCAGAGAAGCATTATTAGACCTTGCCGAGTCCCAGTTGTATAAGAAGATCGAAGAAGGCGATTTAACATCAATCATTTTTGCTTTAAAGACAATTGGTAAAAGACGAGGATATATTGAACGATATGAAAAAGGGAAGGTAGAGCCTAATGATAAAGTCGAAATAGTATTTAAAAAAGGGCTAAAGTGGCTAAAATAAAGCTGTCCCAAATATAAACTTTGTCAAGAGTTGTCGTGATGGGAAAACCTCAAAAAATATCTGATGAGCAATTTCTTTCAATATTGAGAGAGAACAGCGGACTGTATTCTCTTACTGCCAAGGCAATCAGACACCAGTTTAAAATTGATTATACTCGCCAGGCTGTTAGATCAAGGGCGCTAAAACATCCAAAAGTTTTAGATGATATTCGGGAGGATAATCTAGATATTGCAGAGGAAGGGCTGAGGTCATTAATGGAACAGAACGATGATAAGCGGGTCAAACTACGAGCTATTGAGATTTATCTAAAAGGGCCGGGTAAAGGCCGGGGATATACAGCACAACTCAAAAAAGGGGATATAAAAGACAAAGTAATAAAGGTCAAATTCAGTAAAGGCGTTAAAAAATGGCTATAAAGCAATCATTTAGGGCTTTCAATCCACAAATCCTGATATGTATCCCCATTAACCAAAATGTGTATTTTAAGCCATCCTGAGAGACTTTTTCTTAAATGAATAAACAATACTTGCAATGAAAAATATTCAATTCTACGATATTTATATAGCTCCAGCGGTTATTCCATTGTGTATAAGAATCTTGCTTGATTCATTAAGTTTTTTTGTTCAAATTATATTGAAAAAACCAAAAATGAAACATAATCATGTTTCAGGGTGAAACATTTGAAGGTTTGTGTTTCGGACCTGATTTTTGTGGTTATATTGTTATATATCAACCGGTTAGTAACCTTTCACATTTATTTCATCAAGTTGAAGAGTAACAAATTAGTTTATATACCTTCCCTATCCAATTCCATCTTTTTTAATAGCGCAATAAACCGGGGATGCGAGTGAAGAGGATTAAATTCATTAAAGTATTTAATTTCGCTGCGAATCCATTTATAGTTTTTGTTGTAGCCGATTTCGAGCCACCTGATTGCTTCTTTTTTGTCAATAAACATATTCAGGCGAGCTAATTCTAAATAACTTGGATTTTCTAAGTTGGTATGATAATCAATTAACCATCGAATTATTCCATCAATGCCAGAATCAAGGTAAATATCCCTGATCTCCAAAGTATCAGTTTTATCAAATGTCTTGGGTAGCACAAATTGTAATTCTTTTACAGCCTCTTCATGCTTTCCAAGGTATAAATAGGAATAGAACGGAAACAATCCACCTAAAGTGGTATTTTCATCTAATTCTCTCATTAATAGTACATCTTTCAGTGCTTCTTTATAGTGTCCATCAAAATGATGCCACCACCCGCTCAGATTATGCATAATAACGGAATAGGGATTATACTTTATTGCAAGATCAATCTCTTTTCTTGCCTCTTCTATCCTACCCATATAATGCAACAATTCTGCATAATATTGATGCCCTGTTGCATAACTTGGATTCAACTCAATGGCCATCTTTAATGCTTTCTCTGCTTCAGATAATTTCCTTTCATCCCAAAAAAGGAGTACACCTAATGTAGCATGTGCCTGGGCAATTTGGTCATCGATTAAAAGTGCTTTCTCTGCAAACGATTTACTTATTTCATATCCCTCACTTTCTGGATACCATCCCCACCATGCCATGATAAAATAGGCATCAGCCAATCCGGCATAGGCCAAAGCATAAGTTGAATCCAATTCAAGTGCCTGGTTAAAATAATAAACACTCTTTTTCAAATTTTCTTCCGTTCTCTGGTGCCAGAAAAAGCGACCTCTCAGATACAAATTATAGGCTTCGAGATTATCTGTTGGTTTTTTCTCTATTAGTACATTTTCTCCTGTCGATAATTCTCCTTTTAGATTAGATGCGATTTTTTTTGCTATATCCGATTGAATATCAAAAATGTCTCCTGTCGGTTGTTCATAAATCTCAGTCCATAAATGATTGTCACTTGAGGCTTCAATTAATTGTGCTGTAATTCTGAGCCGGTTCCCGGACTGCCGGTAACTTCCCTCAAGGATGAAATTTACATTAAGTAAACCAGCAATTTCCGGCACTGTTTTTTCAGAATCCTTAAACGTCATTACTGAACTTCGGGAAATTACTTTATCGAATATCTTTATAATGCTCAGATAATGAATAATCTCTTCTGTCAGCCCATCACACATAACTTCCTGATTTGGGTCTCCACTTAGATTGTCAAATGGTAAAACTGCAATGGATATTTCTTTATCTAGTATAACCTCTCTTGTCGGCGGATCAGTTTGGCTTTCGGGTAGATTATACCAAATGAATATAGCAGCGAATACTAATACTAATCCACCAATGATATAATACGTCGTTTTGATTCGACCTTTTTTTGGCTCTTCCTCTTTGAATGGTATTTGTTCTTCTTTTTCCTTTTCCTCACACAATACCTTATACACCTTTATCGGGTCTTCAACATTTTTAAGGTATTGCTCCTCTATGTATTCTGCCTTGATCCCTGCTTTGTTGCGTATATCTGAGTAAACTTTCCCTGAGATTGTAATACAGCCTTCTTGAGAAGCCTCCTGTAATCTTGAGGCAATATTTACCCCATCGCCCAGTACATCTGCTCCAGCCATAACCATTTCACCTTGATGGATTCCTATTTTCAATGGGATTTTTGAACTTTTTGCCTCTTTCTGAATATCCATAGCACAACGTACAGCATTAGAAGCAAGAGGAAAGCTAGCCAGTGTACCATCACCTATTTCTTTGATCAGGGTACCATTGTGTTTTTTAATGAGGGTCTCATGAATGGTATGATTTCTGTTGAGCATATCGAATGCTTTGTCCTCATCCGAACCCATTAGTTTGGTATACCCAACAATGTCGGTAAACATTATTGCAGCAAGTCTGCGATCTTCGACCATAGTTCAACAAGTTACAAAAAATCAGTGAAAGTCAAATAATCCAAATCCCATCAGTCTTAAAAAATCCCTAGATAAGCTACGAGAGAAAGCGTCTGATGCATTCTTTTTTACTGAGCAAAAGAATATAGCTTTTAAAGTATCCCAATGATCTCAGGCTTGAAAAACATATAATACCCGCATTCTTTATAGTTCACAAATCCTACATCGTTCAATATCAGGAATTTTCATAGCAATCCTGGTACGGACAGCTCATTGGTAAATTCTAATTACAATCCGTTGTAAAATAAACACTTGGGCTATTGGTAGTATTAATTGTAGTAACGTCAGACCCGTGTGGACTAAATTTATAAAAAAATAAGTCATAAATATTATGGTTGAAGTAACTAAAGAAATCAAAGAATATTTAAAGTTAAGGAAGAAATTATTTATTAGTCAAATATAAATCCTGAAATTAAGATGTCAATTTCTCATATAGACCTCTTAACTTAATATCATAACCACTAAGAATATCTTCTTCATATTCTCCAATCGGTTTTACCGGGATTAAATCCAACACGTCTTCTTTAGTATAATGACTGAACATCGTTTCCAATGAACCATTGACCATTTTTTTTACAGCAGTTGATGTTTCTTTTTCGTCCAAACCAAAATCTAGAGAGAGTTCCATTAGTTTATATAATTGGAACCATAAATATGTTGGACCCATAGCCGCTGTTATGGCATATGCTTCAAGTGTAGATTCTTCTACTTCAGGTGATTCGCCCATTGGACTAAAAAATTTAATAAATTCTCTCTTTTCTGTCGCAGAGAATACTTCTGAGAAACATAGCGGATTATACCCCATACCAATAATGGACGGTGCGTTAGGGATCATTCGGATAATTTTTTTTATACCTCCTAACTTATCAGCAATTTTCGCGATTGTAATTTTTGGAGCAAAAGAAACTATAATCGTATTGTTTAATATATGGTTTTTTATTTTTTCCAATGTCTCCATAATCACCGGTGGATGTAAAGCGATGATTACTATATCCTGAGCTGCAGCGGTTTCAAGATTGCTTATTATAATTTCATGAAAGCGACTTTTTAGTTTTTCTGTAACATCATTATTTACATCACATATTGTAAATAAATTCAATGACTCATGATTGTTTTTGAGGGCTTGAAGGAAAATCCTGGTGATCCTTCCGCCACCTATAATTCCCGTTTTTGTTTCCATGATTAAAATTTTAGGGGTTACAAAATGATCTTAGTGTTAAATTATAATTGAGAGTAAATTCATCATTATATTAAGTTTGCCACATTATAATAATCCATATATCAGACCGCTTATAGTTGCCATTATTATCACTAGTGTTACATATAGTATTGTTTTTTGATTTCCGATAACGCTTTTTATAACAAGCACATTAGGTAATGAAAGCGATGGCCCGGCAAGTAATAATGCCAGCGCAGGGCCTTTTCCCATACCAGCTGCCATCAATCCCTGCAATATAGGTACTTCCGTAAGAGTGGCGAAATACATGAACGCACCAACTATTGATGCAAAGAAATTCGAGAATATAGAATTTCCTCCAACAAGTGTCGCTATCCATTCATTCGGAATAACACCTCCCATTGCCGTATCATCGTGGGTTGATCCAAGTAGAAATCCTGCAACTAATACACCGATAGCCAATAAGGGCATAATCTGCTTTGCAAAATCCCAAGATGACAAAGTCCATTCTTTGTTGTCCTGGTCGTTCTTATCCAGTAAAGTAATTACACCTAGCCCGACAATTCCTACTACCACAGGAACCAAAGGTGAAGGGCTGATAAAAGCCGAAAACGTAGTAACCACTGCAGCTAATAACACATATTGCCATTTAAGTTTCAGTATATAAATTAAAGAGAACATCAAGGTCAAGGCAAAAAAGGAGGTAATATACCACTTGTTAACCCATAGCCAATACCAGGCACCACTTGTCACATCATTGCCCGGCTTCCCCCAATTGGCAAAAACCAGGATAAACACAAGTGTAAAAAAGTGGAAAGCTGTTTGCCACATTGGGCGTTTTTCAGGTATATCCTGGAAATTAAATTGTTCTTCCCTTTTCCGCATTTCCTCCTTCCGGTAAATCAACGACATAACAGACCCGATAACTATTGCAAAAACAACTGCACCTATAACCCGAGCTAATCCCATTTCAATTCCTAATATTCGTGCAGTAAGAATAATAGCCAATATATTGATCGCTGGCCCTGAATACAGGAAAGCAATCGCTGGACCAAGACCGGCGCCTCTTTTGTGAATACTTGAAAACAAAGGTAAGATGGTGCAACTGCATACCGCTAATATGGATCCCGAAACAGAAGCAACGGTATAGGCTATCCATTTTTTTGCTTTGGCCCCAAAATATTTCATTACAGCTCCCTGGCTTACAAATACTGAAATAACACCAGCAATAAAAAAAGCGGGAAGTAGACATAATATCACATGTTCCTGAGCATACCATTTCGTGAGATCGAACATGGCCAGAACAGCTTCTTTAAGCCTAGCACTTTCAATTGGCAAGAAAAATGCAAAAAGGAAAATTGCTATTATCCATAATAGTATTTTAATCTCAGCTTTCCAGCTCATAGTCTCTTTCTAATTAAAAATACCAAGCCAAACTGCCAGTGTATAATAGATTCCTACTCCTATGAATATCAATGCAATAAATTTTCTAAACCATAGCTCAAAAACTTTTATATTTTTATAAGCGCTGCTAATACCTGAAACAGAGTAAGCAAGTAACCAGGAGAAGATTATCACAGGTATTCCGGTTGCAAAAGCAAAAACTATAGGTAAATATAGACCCGATGTATTACTTATTGTCATTGGGATCAACATCCCAAAATACAGTACTCCACTATACGGGCAAAAAGCTAATGCGAATA
>CAYMFU010000122.1:0-42637 GCA_964389805.1 uncultured Roseivirgaceae bacterium
GGGAACCTTACCAATAATAAAAAATGTTATATATGGTACGACATAAGTTTTCTATCATTAAATATTATATCCATGTTTTCGATATTACATAAACTAAAGCAGGTAGTCTTTTATTTTCTCTTTATTGTAGCCACTCTAGCATGTTCATCTCATAATGATCATATGCCCAGAGATATAATTGATCTTAGCCCAACCATTACACAAGATATGCCGGTAAGATTGATGGGTCAATTTTTCTTCAATATGCTTGGGATGGATCCAACTGTAGAATTCAAGCATTTTAAAGGTGAGCCCCCAATATATTACCTTGACTCATACATTACTTTATTTAATCATGCTGGTCCACATGTGGATGCACCTTTGCATATGATCCCAAATACTGCAGCGGTTGATGAATATGATCTCGATAATTTTTTCGGAAAAGCCAGGATATTAGATTTCAGTGATAGACCCGGAGATGATTTTGTCACGTTAGAAGAAATTATTGAATTTAATATTCAGAAAGGTGATATCGTGATATTTTATTGTGGATTTAAAGTTACAAAAGGACCGGATGAAGTTCCTAATTATACAGTTCCAACAAAGGAAGCGGCGAACTATCTGGCCGATCTTCCTGTTAAATGTTACGCGACTGACGGCCTAGCTGTTGATAATATGCCCATGCTGGTTGATTTATTTGGGCAGGGTATAACCGATCTGGAAGTTTTTGGTCCGGTACACTATGCATTTTTATCAAAAGGCGTACCCATAATAGAGGGATTACAAAACCTCGATGCAATAGCTAAGTATGATGAAGTAGTATTTGCCGGATTCCCGTTAAAAACATCTGGAGAGGCAGGCGATGCAGCACCTATGCGAGCTGTGGCGTTAATTTACTGACTTTGTCTCAGCCGGGGCTTTTCTGAAAGAACAATATAAGAAATTCTGTTTGGAACCAAATGGTGTGAAATGATCTTCAGTTACGCACTCAATTTTATAAAATCCATCGGATAGTTCGTTTTGAATTAGCTCCTCTGAATATTGCCTGATTGGCAATCCACTACATTTTTTCGGACCCTTATCTGAAAACGTAGCCAGGGTTAGGAATCCTTTTACTGTTTGCCGTGCTACCTGAATATACTTTTGAATTTCTTCTGGATCTGTAAGGAAATGAAAGGTAGCCCGGTCATGCCAGAGGTCATATTTAGTATTGGGATTGAAATTCAGTATGTCAGAGACGATCCACTTTACCTGTGAGGCCCTTGCTCCAAGCCGATACTTTGCCTTATCAAGTGCTTCACCGGAAATATCAAGAACCGATAAATTTATAAAACCCTCATCCAGAAGATGATCCACAAGCTTGCTATCACCCCCGCCCACATCTATAAGTTGTGCTGTTTTCGGCAGTTTCAATTGATGAATGATTTGAAGCGATGTTTCAGGTACTTCCTGTGTCCAGCTTACCTCTTCCGGTGATTTGGACCTGAAAACATTGTCCCAGTGTGTTTTTCTATCTGACATAATTTTCTTAATTGAATCCTGACGGTCCTGCCTATAAGGAATCAGGATTTTGCTTCCAATTCTGAATTTCTACAATATTTCCTTCCGGATCTTTAGCATAGATTATTGTCAATACTCCCAGGCCTTTCATTTCTTTCTGAACGAGTTGCCCGTATTTTGTTCCTCCAAATTCAAGAAACCGGTCAAGTACTTCATCTACATCTTCTACATGAAAGGCAATGTGGGCAAATCCGTAATTGTTTATAAGAATTTCCCTGTTTTCATCAGTGTTGTTACCATAACTAAAAATTTCAAGGGTGGGTCCATTTTCGCATCCCGGCAATCTCAGGTGGATACCTTCTATATGCACGTCCCTGATCATTGTAATACGGTCTATCCATTCACCTGACATATCCCGCTCCGGGTAAATTGGTTCACAACTAAATACATCAATATAAAACTGGGCTAATTTATCCCAGTTCCTGGCAACTATATTGGTATGTACATATTTGATTGATTTATTCACTTCCAAAAAATTTTGAGTAAAACCTGACTATAGGTGCAATTTACAAATCAGACTTGATAAGCATAAAAAAGCTGTCATTTATTTGGAAATTAAAAATAAAGATTCTAAATTTAAATACTATAAAAAATATGAAGTATACAAAACATATACTACAAACATTAGTTAACACATTTAAATCACAACAACAATGGTACGTCATAGAAAATTAAAACCCGACCGATCGATCTTTGGTCCGATCCAACCTGTTATTGTCTTAATAATATTTGGATTGACGCTTATGATCTGGGATATAACAGTCGCCCTGAGCGTACTTGTAGCAGTATACCTTTTGTATTTGGTATTTACGATGTACGCTTTCTTCCTGGTGAAGAATTATTATTATCTTGCAGCTGCATTTTTCCAAATCATGGCGGCTGTGTTTTTTACCTTCAATGAAATCGGCCCGGTACCCATCAGCCAAGATATGATCAAGGGGATTACTATCCTTTTATTTACCAGTGGTGTGGTTGCCGGATATACATTAATTACAAAAAAACTAAAATGGTGGGGACGTGAAATCTTTGAATTGGCCGCACAGGATGTGGAAATTGATCCAGAAACCTTTACTGAACGTCCGAAACCTTCTGGTAAAATCGTGTACAGACGGGAGGACCTGTTTGGATTCGCCCGTTATTATCAGAAAAACCTATTGGGATTATGCAAAAGAGAAAATGGCACAATGATCTTTATTCCTGTAAAAATGAGCGACTGGGCGAATGCATTATACAATCCGTCCTATAATTATAAAGATCATTCTTATGTTGCCATAGGTTTTGATGGAAGTGTATCCACATATATCTCGAAAAAAGATTATCTCGATTACAAAGAGGATCTGGCTTTCGATCAATTGACAGCTTCATTGAGCAATCTGCATCTTGATTTCTTTGAATGGTATCAGGCAGGCAAGGAAGTACGTATCAAGGATAGGATTAAGGAAGTAGAAGGTAATATTTTCACCTGATCATCATGGATTTTATCGAAGCCCGTAAACTCAGTAATTATTTATCGAAGGAGTATGCAGAGCGCATTTTCAGACTCCTGATGACATACCAGGATATTTCTGCTTCTGAAGCAGCTTCACGATTGAATCTGCATGTTCAGACCGCCCAGGAATTTCTTGAAACCATGACTTCCTATGAAATTCTTGCCAAGCAGGAAGTGTCAGAAAGTAAGCGTCCCTATTTCAGGTATAAACTGGCCAAACGAAAAATTTCTCTGGAGATTGATCTTGATAAAGTACTTGCAGTCAAAGTAAAAGACAATGACGCTGTATATACCATCAGGGAAACAAAGAATTCCGGGGCAAAATTCACAGTTGCCAGAAGCGGAAAGCTCTTCAGCAGCGTATCTATTTGGAAAGGGGATGGCCGTGGTGGTAAAGAAAGAAAGCTCAATCTCACCGAGGCGCAGGGTTTGTTCTTATTTAATCTTCCCTTTCCCGATGCTTTGCCTTTATCAGTTGATGAGATAATAACAAAGTCAGAGGTAGATATTTCTCAAAAACCTGAAATACTGGATATAGTTAAAGAATTGATCGAATTATCTGTCATTGAAAAGATCATATAAACTGTCATTTTGAACCAGATAAAAAAACTAATGGAATTTCCCGTTAAAAAGGTCCGGGACCTTTGGATGATCAAATTTAGCTGGAACAGTGTTTTTAATTTATTTCAAACCAAGATGTGTAATTAAAAAGCCACAAAAAATGAAAAAGGATATCAATATCGGTGGTATAATCTTTCACATTGAAGAGGGTGGCTATGATAAATTGAGAGAATATCTGGAAACCATACAAAGAATTGCAGCCTCCTATAATGATCGATCCAGGATAATGGCTGTTATAGAAAACAGAATAGCTGAAACATTTCTTAACAATCTCAAAGATGGGCTCCAGGTTGTCACGGTAGAAGATGTGGAGGATTTAATAGCAACAAAGGATGGATTCAGTCCATTTAATAAAATAATAAGGACGAATTACATTTATCTCTTTTAATCGATGAAGGCCTCATGAAGACCTCGTGAATGCATCGGTCGGCGGGGAGAGCTATCTCAGAAATAAGATAACTATTCCCGTGATGAGTATGATCAGAACAAAGGTAAGTACAAAAATAGTAGTCCATTTTTGTTTTCTATAGACCAAGTCCATGTCGGTTAACTCATTGGATTCCCGGTCATTAATAGCAGTCCTTAAAGCTGAAGATTATAGCTGAATTTGGATTTTTTTTATTTGTAAGAATTAAGCCGTTGATATTTTATGGATCTAAGGTTGAGGTTTGATGTCCAGATCCGTATCCCCTAACTTTTCCAACTGGTAGTTGACATCCATTGGAGGTAACTCTTTTGGATCGCCTTCACCTTTTAAATAATGGTCGAACCAACGCATCGTTCTCAGGCTGAAATCAAGCTGAGACTGGGTGTTTTTATTACCATGTCCTTCACCGGGATACCAGACAAGTCGTACAGGCGCATTGCCATGCAGTTTCAATTGCCGGTAAAGTTCCAATGATTGGGATGGATGTACCCTGGTATCTTCCTTGCCATGCAGGATCAAGGTTGGTGTTTTATTATCTGAAGAATATTTAACAGGGCTCCTGTCATAATATAATTCCGGATTTTCATTGGGCCAGATGGTCCAGTGTACCTGATATATCTCATACGGGATATCCGTGAGATTTACTTTTGATAATTGGTTGGTGACCCCAACAAAGGGTATAGCGGCAGCAAAATAATCAGAATACTTAGTAGCACCCAGGGCTGAAAAATATCCGCCATATGAACCTCCACCTATGCCCACTTTATTTTTATAGATGTACCCTTTCTCTGCAAGGAATTCTATGCCATCGATCACATCCAGGAACTCTTCATCTCCTAAGTCCATATGGTCCATTTTAGAATAGGCAACCCCACGGCCTGAACTAGCCCTGTAATTTGGCATGAAAACAAAATATCCTTCAGCAGCGGCGATATTTCCCCACCTGGAATAACTAGTTGTCCACCCGTTTTTAATACAGGATTCCGGCCCACCGTGAATGACACAGATCATAGGATACTTTTGTTGACGGTCATAATCAACCGGGTATTGAAGAACCCCCTCTATAATCAAACCATCTCTGGCAGTATAGCTTATTTTTTCCTGCCTGGCCAGATCGAATTCCGATAACCAGGGATTTGAGATTGTTTCCCGGTAAAATTTCTTTTTCTTTACATCAAACCGGTAGAGCTCATCTGGATGCTGGCTTGTATTCGCTACCATGCAAATGTTTTTACCAATCATTACAAACTTGTTAAAAACAATACCCTCTTGTCCGGTAAGTACCTTTCTGGAATTCTCTCCCAGTTTAATTTGGCTTAACGTAACATCTACACTTTCATCTGCACAGAATATCATGGTTTTGTTATCTATCCATGCGACATCGGTAACCGATCCTTCAAATCCAATAGAATAGTTATGGATTTTATCCCATGATTTATTATACGGAACCTGTACGGAAAACAGGCTTCCCGATACCGGATCTGAGGAATCTATGCCGGCTACAAATGCCAGATGCTTACTGTCCGGGCTCCAGGCCATATTTGATAATTTCCCCGGTATATCAACAAGAAGTGATTGCTGGTTTTCATTTATTTCAATTAAATATATCTTCTTGAACATATATTTATGATCGACTAAGTTTAGAGGGGCTATCTGAGCAGCTATTTTGTCGCCATCTGGTGACCATGAAAAATCGAAAACAGTGCCTTCTTCGTTTAGCTGCGTTATATTTTCTCCAGAAAGCAGGAACAGATTGATATCAGGTATATTTTCTTCATAAACTTCCGCATCAAATCCCATTTTCTTTAGTTCTGCCTGGTCAATCGATTTCTCAACAGACGTGAATGCCAATCCCAGTCCTTTCGGATTCCAGGCATATTGTTTGATTCCCTCTGGAATGTCTGTAACCTGCTCAGGTTTCTTCGAATCGATTGGAATGGAAAATACCTGAGACTTTGGGTTATCGTTGAATTTTGCCAGACAGGATATGGCCCGGGAGTCAGGCCGCCACTGTATAGATGAGAAATTCAGTTTTCCTGTAAGAACGGGTATGATCTCATCTGATTCAGTATTCTTGATAAATAATTCTTTATAATTACTGCCTTTGCCCTCTTCAACAGATCTGCGGGTAATAATGGTGAAAGCTATAAACTCACCATCCGGTGACATGGAAGTTTCACCTACGGTTTTTAACTTCAAATAATCATATATCGTGAAAGATCTCTTTTCCTGGGTGTATGCAATTGCACCGAAAATGATGCATAATATCAAAAAAAATACTCTCTTCATTTTACCTGGGGCTTATATAAAAAATATTAAAAAATGATGTAGACAATGATACTGAATTTTAAGCATAAAGTAAATGATAATCTATCGGGCGACATGTTTTTGATGTATCAAATGTGCCTGATATATGTAACGATTGTGCCTGATATATGGAATGATGGGCGGGCTTATATGCAAAAATCCCGGAACCAGTCGGTCAGGGACATGATTACGGGATTCTAAATAATCTTATAGCGATAAGTTCTGAAGATTATCGCTAAAGTGTATTAAGTGAAACTTAATCGTATATTAAACTGTCTATTCTAATACTTGTTAATTGTGTGATAAGGTTTTGTTTAACTTTTCAACCTGCACTTTTCCTTTTTCAAGGACCTCATCCAGTTTGTCATTGATCTCATTCTTTACTTCACCGAATTTTTTTAATGCGGAATCACTGATGTCTTCAGCAAATCTCTGGGCATCTTTCCTGAGTCTTTTACGTGTTCTTTCTCCACTGTCTGGTGCTGTCAATATTCCAACAGCTGCACCGGTAATCGCTCCTATCGCGAATCCAGCTAATACTTTCAATGATGTATTCATAACTAATCGGGGTTTAAGGTGTTAAAAATATTTACAAAATTGACAAAATTATTTACAAATCGTAGTTTATTATACGGTATTATGATCAAAATGGATACAATTACGTAAAATAAAATAACGATTTTGTAAAATTTATTTATAATTTCGTTATATCGTTAGCAGGAATTAATATATTGAAGGATGAAATACCTGGCAGATAATATCAAGTTTTTAAGGCAGAAATTGGGATTGAGCCAGGAGAAACTGGCTGAGCTTCTTGGCCTGAACCGGGGCAATATAGCAAGTTACGAGAAGGGATCTGCTGAACCCAGAATTGAGAACCTGATCAAAATGATGCAGGTTTTCAAGGTGGAAGTGAAGGATCTGGTAGAGAAAGACCTGGCCGGCATCGAAAAACTGGACCATGAGATATCTTCCTTAAAAGAGAATGAATCGTATTCAGAAAACCTTGTTAATTGGGAAAAGGGCAGATTATTGAAGCGCTTAGTGAATCGTGACGAGAGAATACAACAATTTATCCAGCAATCTGAAGAAATGCATAAGATACTGGAAGGTTTCAAACTTTTCCATAAATTTAAAATGGAAAACGGACGAACGGTTTCCAATGATGTGAAAAAAATAGCTGATGATTATGAGAAATTGCTTGAAGTCATGGATGTAATGCTTCAGACAGACCGGAAAATGATTGAATACCTGGGGCAAAAAGATACTTCAGATAATAAAAACTAAGGATATTTCCAACAGATGAATTTTTAACTATGCCAATTATGCCAAAATCCCAATTTTTTATCCTTTTAATCTTAGCATTGCTGGTTAGCCAATCCTGTAAAGAAGAAGTAAAACCCAACATAATACTTATCACTGTAGATGATCTTGGCTGGACTGACCTGGCATGCTATGGAAGTGAATTTTATGAAACACCCAATATTGACCGGTTAGCATCTGACGGAATGCGGTTTACCAATTCTTATGCCGCTGCCGCCATCTGCTCTCCAACCCGGGCGGCCATTATGACGGGTAAATATCCTGCAAGAACAGGGATCACAGACTGGATCAGGGCAAAATTTCAGGGTGGAGGTGATGAAAACAGGGAAGGATATGAAGAACATCCCGATAAACCTTTATTATGTCCTTATAATCCCTATCATCTTGAATTAGAGGAAGTGACCATAGCAGAGATGCTGAAGAAGCAGAATTATGAAACCTGTTTCATCGGCAAATGGCATTTGGGTACAGAAAAATGGTATCCTGATAATCAGGGATTTGATTATAATATAGCTGGATGTGATTATGGCCAGCCACCTTCTTATTTTGATCCATATATCGTTTATCCCAATGCCTGGATGAAGGATACATTAAACGGCTTTCCCACGATGGACCCGAGACATGAAGGGGAATATCTGACAGACAGGGAAGCTGACGAGGCCGTATCATTTATTAAAGACAATAAAGACAAACCATTCTTTCTTAATCTATGCCACTATGCGGTCCATACTCCATTGCAGGGAAAACATGAGCTGGTGGAAAAATATTCGAATAAACCACCCACACATCAGAAAAGCGCAGTGTATGCAGCCATGGTGGAAAGCGTTGATGATGCAGTAGGAAATATTGTTTCGGTTCTGCAAGACTTGGGAATTTCAGAAAATACACTGATCATTTTTACATCCGATAATGGAGGATTATTGAGGCCAAATGCTACTATTAATACACCTTTGAGGTCTGGAAAAGGATATCCTTATGAAGGAGGGATCCGCATACCTACCATTTTTTACTGGCCCGGCGAGATCGAATCAGGGCAAATTTCTGATGCTCCCATCACGAGTACAGACTATCTCCCAACCATCTGTTCCGCTGCTGGAATCTCTTCTTCGGAATTCGACAATCTTGATGGCGTCAATTTGCTACCAACTTTATTGAAGGGGACTGACTTGAAGCGTGAGTCGATTTTCTGGCATTTCCCTCACTACCGGGGTAACGATGTCGTTCCGTATAGCATCATTCGTAAAGGAGACTGGAAACTTATAAAAAGATATGAAGGTAAGGAATTTGAACTGTTCAACTTAAAAGAGGACTTGTCAGAAACTACCGAATTATCAAGCACAAATCCTGAGAAAGTAAAGGAACTCAATAATAACATGGAAGCATGGCTAGGAGAGGTTGGTGCCAGGATCCCGGTCCAGAAGAATTAGGAATAGCCGCAATACGCCTTATTTTTTTCCAAATTCCTCAAGTTTTTGAAAGAAATCCCTGAAGATTGGATCTCTCCTGACAAAATTCACCACCCTTATAAAATGTCTGGAATCGCTGAAACTATAGGTGTATTCATTAGTGACGATTGGGCTATGCTTTAAGTCGGAAGGTGTCCATCCGGGATCGATAACATATGCAATGGCAGACATATCCCATAACACCTTTGACCATGCGTAATGGTCTTCGTGATAGTCTTTGAAAATCTCAAGGAGATAATCACCAATTGCACCGCGGCCACCTACAAATGCTTCCATTTCAGGCACTGTAGTAGCCAGATGCGTAACAACCGGAGTACAGGGCAACTGGACAAAAGGCACGCCACTGTCAAATACAGTTCTTGAGGCATGAAGATCCTGATAGTAATTGAATTCCCGCTGACTAGGCCAATTATGACCATTGCCACCCAGCCAAACCACAACAATATTATGTATTATAGAAGGTTCAAGTAAAATGGCATTTGCTACATTGGTTATCGCACCTACTGCTATAACATATAATGGATCCTCCTGGCTTGATTGCTTTGCACGGTTTATCAAGTCTTTTGTAGCCGGGCTGCTTTCAGGTTTCTCAGGATCATCCAGGTATGTGGTGCTTCCACGATATGCGAAATTATCCGGGGACATATCCATTTTGTCAAGTACACGCAGTATCTCTTCATAGCTCTTTTCCATCCCTTCACCAGGATCGGAGGCCCGGTTATTGCTGAAAGGAGCAGCGTATACGGATTTAAGATCTATGCTTTCAGGTGATAGAATGGCATAAACCAGGGCAAACTGGTCATCAATTTCATTGTATGTATCTGTATCGAATACAGCCTGGACTTTGCCGGTGGGTGGAGTCAGTTTCTGGATTCTAATGGCTTCATCCATCTTTGGATAAATCTGTGCATACACCGCAGTTGATACAATAAGAAAATATAAAATGATGATTCGATTTAAAAATGTGTTCATGATAAAAAAATTGATATTTTGGATATAAAAATAAACATTAAACGAGACATATTTCGATTATATAAACTCGTATTTATGCAAAAAATTCAAAATTGTAAAGATCAGTCTGAGGTTTTGATCTATAAACAAGCAATTTCGTATGAATAGATCATCAAAGGAAAATCAATAAATTTCCATTAAAGGTCAGGCCTTATCTTTATTTTTTATTCCAATCGCTACGAAAGCAATTCCAACTCCAATCAGCGCCAATCCTATGACTGGATTAACCGCCGTCATAAATACTACACCTGTCCCCATAAAAGTAATTCCAATCGGAATAAAGGCCTTATAGTTTGGCTTTTTCGGTTCATTCATAAAATTAAGAATATTAGAAATTAAGAAATTTGAAATAATGAGAACTTATTATGTATAATTTAATAAAAAAAATCCAATGAAGAAGATAAAGCAGGCTATACCTATAAGTGTATTTAAAATATTTCTTCAGATATTGAGTGGCTTGGTCATACTTTATACTCTCTTTTAAAAAAAATAGGTTCAGGACATCCTTACAGGTCCGAGTAGACCGGTTGATAGTTTTGTTTTTTCCCGGTTCATTTCAATCCAACGTTTTGCAACCGGGTTGTCACTAAGTGAGGCACAGTAATTATATAAGCGGTTATGGACATTAATGATTAAAGTATTGCCTTTATCTTTTAATAAATTCCCAGGTATGGTTAAAGGTAGTTTCCCCCACCAGCGTGTCCCGATGTAGGTTCCATTTATAAATATTTCAGCTATGTCATAGACTTTTCCCGGATCGATAGACGTATATGCTTTATCCTGAAGATCGAAATTTAATGTATAGGAAATTTGGCCACCGAAATCCTTTAAAGCTTCCAATTCAGAAAGATCAACCAGATCACTTAATTCAGTGCTGAATTCAGAATGATTTATATGATGTTTGCATTCGATCTTCCAGTTTCCTTTAAGATCTAATGCGGAGGTCTCAGAATTTTCATTGCTCTTTTCCTTAACGATGCCATTTTCGCTATCGATTACGAGTAAAGCGGATTCAAGAGGGGATAATTTCAAATCAAAGTCCTCTCCTGAATTTTCAGATAGCATTTCCCGATTTAGGGACTCCGGGTACCAGCGCCAGACTTTCTTGCCCTGAATATTTACATTAAGAATTAGTTCAATAGCCCGGTCGCGGTCAGTGTTAACCACGAATATCAGATTGGTATCCTGGTATATTCTCCGATTATAAAAAATCGATATATCATTGGGTTGGATGGAAATCCCCTTTTCAATATTGCATTTTTCTACCATTACCCTGGTCCAATCCAACAATCCCTGATACGGATCAATTAGATGTTGGTCAGGATCTTCTATGAAATAAGCACCTGACTCAAAGATTCTATCACTTAATTCCCTTACTTCCCTGTCTCTTTCTTCATGATCTTTAAATCCTGTAGCCAGAAACGGTTTTTTCCCGATAAACACTACATTCAAACCTTTGCCTTTATATTCAAGAATTTTGTTCAATGTATCCGGATCTATAGTTTTTACCTCACAGATCAATAGGGTAGAATAAGTCATGTCGCCAAATTTCAGTTTCCCATCTACCACCTCGCCATTATAAATGATATTGCTGTTTATATAATCAGAACAGATCCCATTATGATTTAATGCTTGCCAGATTGAGTGCAAATACCATGGAGTCATATTGAATGGATTTCTGTCCAGTCCGGAATCACTCCATACATCTGCAGTGGGTCCTAAAATCGCAACCTCAGAAATGGCCTTTGAGTGCTGAAAGACTGCACTGATTCGGCTTGTATAGGCTGACCACAAAGGAAAAAACTTCCACCATGTGTTATGTTCATTGAAAAAAGTGCCAAAACGTATCCATCCCGGGAATTCTGTTTCCGGAGGAAAATAATTATACCCGTGCAGGACAAGATGGTTAATGCCTGCAACAAAATTTAAGTCAGTTGCCTGTTTGATATATTCAAGAGAAGCTTTGAATACTCCCCGGAGATTTGTCATGGCCTCACTGCTGATTATTTTTCTACCCGCAAGGTTCCCTCCACTTGAGGCATATTTGTTCCAAATCCCATACCGGATCTCATCAATTTTAGCAAGCGACCAACCCGCATTATATAACCACTGATCCCCTTCCGGTATGTCCGGGATCATGAATCCATCAATCATGTCGGTATATAACCAAGGGTGTCCATATGCCTGGTACCGGCTAAGCACATTATTTTCTTTACACCAACCGTGATAAATCCTAATAAATCTCTCCATTAAAAATTCAGCAAGCGTCAAACTGAAATCATAACGGATTCTTCTCAGTGTATTTTGAAGATCTGGATCCAACTTATCTGAACTAAAATGAATGAAGGGCAAATAGGGTTCAATGTCATAACCCCTTCTTTGTTTAAACGACTCAATCATATCATCCGTCCAGTTGGCCCCTTCCAATTCAATGCTGTCGCAAAAAAGTGACCTGATCCCGCTTCCTAAATTGTTCTCGAAATAGGGCAACAGTTTTTGTGACATGTTATCCAGGTATTTTCTGACCGCCTGCTGGTTAAAATGATCCAAAACAGCTCCTGCACCCCCTGGTGAACCATACAATACGGTTCTGAATTTATTGCGCCATTTTACGATCATTAGTTTATACTCACCGTCTATAATTTCAAATTCCAGGATTCCACTTTGATTCATTTTGTCCGTTAGTTCTGTTGCATCACTGAGATCTCTCAGGACCTTGGGAATTAGAATTATTCTCAGGATCTTCTCATGCTCATCTTCAGGTAATTCAATTTTTATGGACTTTATGCCTGGGCCGGTAAAAGGGAATGATTCAAAAGTTAAGCCCTGCAGAGTTTCTTCAGGATTTATGAATTCTCCCCCGAAAGGCCACCCGGTACCTACAATCAGATCTGTTACAAGGCCTAGTTTTTTGGCCTCTTTGGTGGAATGAACAAGCATGTCGCACCATTCATCACTGAGCCAGACCAAACCGCTTCCCGGATCTTGCGCCTCTTCCGGCATAGCAATTGGATTTATTTCAATCCCTCCGGCCCCTGCTTCCTTTATAATTTTAAGCTCGCGTGAAATCTCTTCCTTTGTTACTGAATTGCCATTCCACCACCACCGGAAAAATGGACGTGCCTCTGCCCCCGGTTCCTTAAAAATTTCGAAAAGGGCGCCATCAGACTTTGGTGATGGATCATTTGTGCATCCTTGAAGTAAATAACTGTTGCATCCTACATAAGTTGCTGACATACCAGCGACTTTCAGAAATTCCCTTCTGGTGGGATCATTAAGACAATCGGACATGAGGAATAATTAGTTTAAAAAAATCTTTTGCCATGTATGAATGATCTGTCGATGATCGAGGTTAATTCTATCAGGCTTTATTAAAGGTAACGACAAATTTTGCGCCTTTACCGGGCTCACTCTCACACCACACATTTCCATTCATCAATTCAGTATATTTCTTTACTATGGATAATCCCAATCCTGTAGAACTTTCACCGCCGGTTGGTTTTGCACTTAATTGCTGAAATTTGTGAAACAATTTTTTCTGATCATCCATGGATATGCCGGGTCCTTCATCTTTAATGCCTATATGTGCCTTCCCCTCGTGGACCCATAAATTTAAGAATATGGATTTTTCAGGGGGAGAAAATTTGATGGCATTCGAGAGGAGGTTTTCCAGGACTTGTAACAAATATTGCCTGTCGACCTCGGCATGAATACTATTAAGATTTAAATGGACCTGCAGTTTTTTGTTCTTTATTTTGGATTTGTAGCTTTCGTATGTGTTTTTAATTAATTCAGATAATTCTACTTTTTCCAGATTTACCTGATCCTTTTTAGCTTCAAGAGCTTTGACATCAAGGATGCGATCAACCATATCACACATACGGTTAAGCGCCTTGATGATGCCATTGATACAGATCATCTGGTCTTCATCAAAATTTTCGCTTTCGGATCTCATGAGCTCGGCGAGAGAGAGCGTACTTGACAGGGGATTTCTAAGATCATGGGCTATGATCCCCATTAAATGATTTTTCTCATCATTAAGTTCTTCAAGAGATTCTTTTTGACGGAGTATCTGCTTGGTCTGATCAGCCAGTTGCTTTTCAAGAGCATCGTGCTCCCTGAGGCGGTTCACGAAAAGATGCAGAAGACTATTCTGTATTTCCTTATTTTCAGTGAGTAATCTAGAGAAACTAGTTCTGTCCAGGCGAAGTATTCGGAGTGTCTCCTCAGCGTAAATGGACGCTGACCTGGATTTGTTATCGATCAAAGCATATTCTCCAAAAACCTCCCCTTCATTTAAGGTGGATAAAACGAGATCTTCATCCTTTACACTAACTGATCCTTCAGTAATGATGAATACGGCATCTCCTTCATCGCCTTTCTTAAACACATAGTGGCCTTTCTGATACTCCATATCCTCCAATAAATCCGCAATCTTCTTTAATGCGGGCTTGTGGAGATCGGAAAACAGCTGAATTCTTTTTAATAATGTTAATTTAGTATTAAAAGGCGTTTCTGATGTACTGTCACTCATTTAACAAATCAATACGTTGTTTGACGGGTAGAAATTTAGCCAATAATTAGATAATACGGAAATTCTTGAACATTATTAAATGATTAAGAATTCGTGTTTTAGCATTAATCACTCCCAGTAGTATAATACCGGTGTGCGTTTATTGTAGCACTTCCCCACCCTGACAGGATTCGGAAAAAAGTACTGAACTCCGTAACCTCGGTTAGAGGCGTAAAGGTAACTTCATGCTTTTCTGAATCGTAAAATATAGGATCAATGAAGAAATCCTTTCCATTTAATCTTACACGAACCCATGAATGACCTCCAATATTACCATCTGGAAATCTTGTCTGCATTGCCTGAACCGGGACCGCTTCGAAATTAAGGCCCTGTAGTATTTCTGCTAAAGCAAATGCCTGCTGTTGACAGAATCCATAGCCCCTTTTAAAAGCTTTTTGATATGAATCATAACTATTGCGACGGCAATAAGCGATTCTTTTTCCTACCGATAACCGCGCTTCCTCAATAAGTTCCAATCCATCAAGATCTGTTCTATTTAATAAATGTACTGTTTCCTTTATTGTTTGCTCTTCTAATCCCGGGCGAATGCCTCCAGGCAGGCTTATCATGGCCGGAATTGCATAGAGAGTATAAATAGTGAATATTACAGCAAGTGTTATACCCACGTAGGTAATAAATTTTACTAATATTTGAAAAAATAATTTAAAAATGCTTTTCATGACTTGTGTCAATAATATTGACGAGTAATCTTATGAATGGGTTATTTAGCAATCCACACTATTCTAAAATTCAAAACACAGTCCTGCTTTGATCGAAAATAACTTGATAATTTTTAGTAATCGTCCTTTTTTTTTAAATTAAATTGACTTTAGTGATATGGATTTAAAGCTTAAGAACAAGATCGTTTTTATTACCGGAGCATCACGTGGTATTGGTGCTGCAACAGCTATATTACTGGCCAAGGAAGGCTGTGATATATTTTTAGGCTACCACAACCGGTTTGATGATGCTGAGAAAGTGGCCACCGAGATCAGAAGAATGAAAAGGAAAGTATGGCTGGTGAAAGTGGATATATCGAACGAGAATGACGTGGGAATAGCAGCCGAAGAGATCCGGAATATTGTTTCGAGCATTGATGTATTAATTGTGAATGCCGGATTCAATATTATAACTCCATTTGAGGAATTGAGTAATGAAGAATGGGACAAAATCATTGATGTTAACCTTAATGGTTCTTTTTACGTTGTCAATTCATTAAAAAATAATATCAACAGGAATGGAGTCATCATACTGGTGTCCAGTGCAGCAGCACATACAGGTGCACCCCATCATATGCACTATGCAGCAGCAAAAGCAGGGTTGATTAATTTTTCAAGAAGTCTGGCAAAAGCAATGGCCCCGGAGGTTCGGGTTAATTGCATTGCTCCGGGACTGACCAAGACGGATATGGGTAGGAAGACAATTGGTTTTCTCCCCGATGATTATCTTGAAAAAAACCTGTTGGCCAGGAGAGCTGCTAATCCACTCGAAATTGCCAATGTAATTGCTTTCATGGCGAGCCCGCTTTCAGGTTTTATTTATGGCGAAACTATTAATATTAACGGAGGCAGAGATTTTAGATAATAATGACGAATATTCAACATGTAGCTATTTGGGTGGAGCATCTGGATGGTATCCGCCACTTTTATGAGAAATACTTTCTGGCTGAATCAGGTGAAAAATATATTAATCCAAGCAAAGGATTTTCATCTTATATGCTTTCTTTTAAAGGTGGAGGAGCTCTTGAGATCATGAACAGGCACGATATTAAATCACTTAAGGACCATAAAAGCGAATACTTGGGTTGGGCGCATATTGCCATCGGAGTAGGATCCAGGGAAAAAGTATTGGAGTTAACAGAAAAACTAAGAGCAGATGGCTACCAGATTGTTGGTGAACCCAGAACCACCGGTGATGGATTTTTTGAAAGTGTGGTTCTTGATGCAGAAGGCAACCGGGTAGAGATCACCATTTAAGATTTTTATAAACCATTGATTTTCCAAGCGCAGGGGAGATATTTGACTGGGGTGTTATATTCATGAGGATGTATTGAATTATTTAAACACTCCGGAATAATAAATTCTTTCCAAAAACCAACAATAACTCATAGTGCTTCGTTAGTAGGTATGAATGTATTGGTGTTTTTAGCCGGATGTTTGTGTGATGTTAGAATAGATGCTTATCAACAAGTTATGAAAGGTTGGATCCTGTTTTCTTGCCAATGTTTAGATTCTCAATTTTTAACAACTATTTATAGATTCAACTAATTATGTCACAGGGACTTAAGAAACCATTTATCATTTTAACGCTTGGCATTTCTGGCTGGGCAGCGTGTGGGATAATAATGTTTGTATTATTGAATGTAACAACTATATATTTATCGTTAATTATTCATTTTATTGCATCGCCCTTTATTTTTTTGGGTATTTCAAACCTGTATTTTAAAAGATTCGATTACACTTCACCATTAGCGACTGCCATCATTTTTACCTTGATTGTTATGGTTCTCGACTTTTTCGTAGTGGCATTGGTGATAGAAAAGAATCTTGAGATGTTCGAAAGTGTTATGGGCACCTGGCTGCCATTTTTATTTATCTTTCTTACAGTATGGCTCCGCGGCCTGGCAATTCACCGTGGAGGCGAGTAAACTTATTTGCTAATCCGAAAAATTCTAATCAGAAATAAAATAATACCTCATATTATAGGATGTGTGAAATTATTTTCCTACCTTTTACATAGAACATCTATGCATTAAATTATGACCGAACTATCTAAAGATCTTATTGCCGCTTCAGCGACCCCATTAATTTTATCTATTCTTTCGGTTGAGGAGAGTTATGGATATCAGATCATCAAGAAAATCACCGAGATATCAGATGACAGGATACATTGGAAGGAAGGCACCTTATATCCTGTATTACACAAAATGGAAAATTCAGGCATCATCAAATCAAAATGGAAGGTTGCTGAGAATGGGCGAAAGCGGAAGTATTATCAGATCAATAGCAAGGGTAAAAAGGTATTGGATGAAGAATTAGACCACTGGCGTTTGATATTTAATTCCCTCAAAAAATTGTGGTCAGAAAAGAGCGCTGAAAGCTGATCAATTCTTCGGTTTTTAAACGGTCATTCTTGCACGCCGATTATTCGATTAAACGCCGATGATAATTGATCTGGCCGAGGTGATACGTCAGGTGAGAATGCAGGTGCATAAGAAAAAACAGTGTTGTCATTTCATATCCAAATACATTTATAGGAAAGTTCTCTAAAAGTTCTTCTTCTGATATTCCCTCCAGTGTATTATAGATGGTTGTTTTCACTTCATCAATGTTCTGAAGCAAATCACTTACCGGCACATCATTTTTACTGAATTCTGCTTCCCTGTCACGCACATATCCGTTTTCGCCGATGGCTCCCCCGATAAAATGGTTCAGGTTACCTATAATATGCAGCGCGAGATTACCTGCTGAATTGGAGATGTTTTTCTTGACGATCCATAAGGATTTTTCTTCCTTATAATTTGATAATTCATTTTTGAGTTTATCAAGGTCTCTGTCAAAAAGCTTCTTTAACGAATCAACAACCATCTTTTTTGTTTTTGGGCTCTAATATATACAATAAAAAAGGAACGCCACAAATATGACGTTCCTTAAAATCATAAGCCGGTATTAATTATTTGAAATCAATGAATAAGTTAGCGATTTCTTTAGGATTATATGGACTAAGATCAGGTAACCTTACTTCCAGTTCATCATATTCCTGGCCAGGAGAAGTTCCACCCTGAACAAATCCATATTTAGAGAAGAAACCTGGTGCCTCAGTATTGTGCAGATAAGCATTTACTATATCCGGGCTAATATTAGGCCAGAGTGTAAAGATCTCATTCGTAAATACATTCTTTATGGAGTATTGTTCAAGCAGAATGTTACGACTTGGTTCGTCAAGGTTGCTGGACGGCAGACCGACTTCTGCAACACCTATGTCTTTATTGTTATTCCCCGATGCAACAAATGCCCAGTTGAATCCTACATTGGCACCAAATAATACTGCATTTGGGTGATTGGTATTTCCATATACATCAATTATATCTCCTTTTTTACCAACGAACATTTTCATTGTATTTACTGAATACGGATTATCCAATGGTTCTTCCAAAGGCAAATTGGCAGCCTGAATGATCATATGTGCTTCATATCCATGATCCCCTGCTTCGCTGTATTCTAAGTTGAAAATGGCATCTTCGGCATCCATATGGTCATCTCTATCAATATTATAAGGCTTAAGAATAGCAATCCCTTTTATCGGATTTCTGTTCCAGAAGATCTGGATTGCTTTACCTCCATCTTCGTTTCCTTCTGATGCGGCATCCGTAATGTTCAGTTCAAATTCCCATTCAACACCATCAAAGAAGCTTGTCTCGATTACGTCCAAATTTTTTATTCTGCCATCATCTTCTCCTTCAAAAGAAAGTGACATGGGTTTATTGATCCCATATAATACAATCGATTTGATGATATCCTCAACAATTTCAGCAGCTTCTTCACCTACGTGGATGAAATTGGTTAAATGCATGTATACAACATTTCCATCGAGAGTGTCTACTGCTACTCTTGCATTTTGAGTTCCCTGTCGGCTTAAGGCATCTGGTATATCCACCTTAAAACTTTCCGGAAGTATACTGCCTTCCGGCATTACAATGTCGTCATTGTTTTCACAGCTGATTATCATAGCCGCCACAAATAATCCTAATAGAATGGTTAACAATTTTCTGGTTTTCATGATTAAATTATTTAGGGTTAAAAATCTTTTCAAAATCATAGATTTAATTGTTTTAATACTTACACACTACAATTTGATTTTACCCTGATATAAATTGTAAATATTTTTATTTTTTCCATTTTGCCTTAATTAAAAGTGTTTAGTGTTGAAATAATGTGCTGTCTGAAACAACCGATGCTGCAGCGAAATAGCCTATTGCCCCCAAACTCATATTTGTAGGGATATTTCCCCGTTCTACATCAAAGATTCCCCCTCTCCAATTGGTTTCATTCATCATGGCTCTGATATAGGTCTGATAATTATCATTTAATGAATATTTTTTTCGTTTGATCACAGTTCCGGCCGGGAAACATACCAACTCCTGTTCGGGCTTGAATATCTCATTAACGTCTACCGAATTTAGGTGGTATGTTACCTCTCTGGCTTTACAGGTATTAGAACTGCAATTTCCATTACCGGACCAATCGTAGTCTATTTCCATCATAAAAGGATCACCTGTTCCCAATGTTTCTACATTATAAATTTCACCAGCATCATCACATCCTGAAATATTCAAAGGTTGTAAAGGTTCGACCGGGACCATAAAAGAATTTCCAGCAAATTCATATTCCTGAATGCGTATGTATAAGGTATAAAGTTTCCCAAAAACACCCTGAACAGTAGGATCAGTTAAATAGAGGCCAGGATTTTCCGGATCTTCCTGAAGTAAAAAAGTGTTTTGCTGATCAGTGATCGCCACAAATGCTCCGGATACAGGCTGTGGGCTCTCATTAAGTTTTTTTACAGGCAAAGATAATTTTACTCTATGGGCTTTGATTTCATTAGTGATCATGCCTTCTACTACAAGTCTGATTGTTTCCCGTGATTCTGCATTAAAGTCGATCTTTTCCTCACAGGAGGAAATTATTAATATCAGGGCAATATGGAATATGAATTTTCTCATTGAAACTGGAAGTGATATGTAACTGAGGGTACGACATTATAAACAAATGTATTTGTGGTCAGCAATTGTGGGGGATCAATTAAATTTCCAGGTATTACAAATTCACTATTAACATTCTCAATCTTATTGAAATTAATAAATATAGGATTCTTTCTGCCATAGAGATTAAAGATTGATAATCCAATTTGGTGCTGGAATTTCCGCACTTTCCGGTTCAATCGAAAGAGGAAGGAAAGATCCATCCTGTGGTAATCAGGAAACCTCTCGTTGTTTTTTTCATGATAAACAGGCAGAGTAAGTCCATTGTAATAATAGTAACTGCTGGGCATGGTTACGGCTGCTCCGGTTGAATAATACCAGTTCAGGGAGGTGTTGAACCTCTTTGATATCTCATAAGAAACAAATAATGTTAACTCATGTGGTCTGTCATAAAAGGCCGGATATTCCCTGTTTTGGTTGATATCTTCAGTTTTCCTTATGGCTCTTGATAAAGAATATCCGATCCATCCATTCAGGCGGCCTGCTGATTTTTTTATCATTAACTCCATCCCATAGGATTTAACACTTCCATATCGAAGTTGAGTTTCAACAATCGGATTTAACAACATTTCAGCATGGTCGATATAATCGATCTGATTATGCATCTTTTTGTAATATCCTTCTGCACTGAAATTTAATCCTAGTTTGTCTGATATATGAAAGATTCCCAGGGCCACCTGGTCAGCTTTCTGGTCGGGAATATTCGGACCACTTGGCAGCCAGACATCCAGTGTAGTAAAGGGACTGATGGAGTTGGATACCAGCTGCAGGTATTGGGTTGTCCGTGCATAGCTAAGTTTCAGGGAAGTATGTTCAGAAAGAAGATAGTTTATGCTTAGTCTCGGCTCAATATTAAAATAATGATGATAGGATTTCCCTGGAGCATAGTGAATAGAATCAACAGGATTAAGATTTTCATCATATACGAATTCAACGGATTCTCCGGTATTATTCCATAAGCTCATTCGTACACCATACCTGAGATTTAATTTTTCCGTAATGATCTGCTCATTTTCAATATATATATTGAATTCCCTTGCGTGTTTTTTGGATACGATAGGTTGGGTTCCTAGTTTTCCGTCGACATAATAATTGCCCGGATCTATATTATGACCACTGAAGCGCAATCCCATGTATATCGTATTTTTTGGGTTCAAATACCAGGATAGATCATATTTGAATGTCAGGTTATCGATGTTTGAATTCCAATAATAATCCTGTTCAATTGAGGTATATAACCTGTAATCATAACTGCTGGTATATAATGTAGCATTAGAGAACAGTTTCTTGTTAAAAATATGGTTCCATCTTAGGGTGAGTGCATTATTCCTCCATTTTATTCCACTGGAGGCAAAGCTGTCTGTAACATTACTATAAAAGTCGGCGCCGGAATAAAAGGAGAGGAAGAGCCGGTTGTTGTCGTTTATTTTAAAGTTGAACTTTGAATTGAGGTCATAAAAATTAAAATCCCGAATATCCGGATTGAATTGTTTGAAAAACCATTTTAACTGTGAAATCCTGGTTGAGAGGAAGAAACTACTTTTTTGTTTGATCAATGGAACCTCGACGGCAAGTTTAGATGAGATCAATCCGACACTCCCATTCAACGCGAATTTATTCATATTACCATCGTTGGTCCGGATATCTATTAATGAAGATAGCCTGCCTCCATAGCTTGCCGGAAGATCTCCTTTATAAATATCTATGTCTTTAATAGCATCAGGAATGAATGTCGAAAACAGGCCAAGAAGATGAGAAGGATTGTATATCGGAGCATCATCAAGCAAGATCAGATTCTGGTCGCGGTTGCCCCCCCTGACAAAGAACCAGGTTGAGCCATCTCCATGCAATTTAATTCCGGGTAGGGATTGTATGGATTTGATCACATCTCCTTCCCCCATTAAAGTTGGCATTTCTGAAAGCGTACTGCCAGTTACATCTATACGACCCATCTGAGATGTATTCAACACCATGGATTCTTCTACAGGTCTGATGATTACCTCTTTTAATATCTCTTCGGACTTTGCCAATTCAATATTTAGGTATTCTCCGGAGACATCTCCAAGGCTTGCTGTATAGATTTGGTACCCCAGGTAGGATACCTGAAATGTATGATCTCCTTCAGGAATTGAAATGGAAAAAAATCCAAAAGCATTACTGATGGTCCCAGTTCTCAATTCCGGAAAATAGATGGCTGCACCAATCAAAGTTTCTCCTGATTCTTTATCTTTAATATATCCGCTGAGAACCTTATCACCAGATGTTTCCATTCCCTGTTCTTTTGATTCGTCGGTATCTGGGGTTTTTAGTATTACCTGTTGCTCAACGATCGTAAATGATAATCCGGATTGCGCACACAACTCCTCGATAATACTTTTAAGATCTTCATTTTTTGATTTTATGTTGATTTTTATGCCTTCCGGCAGAATCTGAGGATTGTATGAAAAGTGGATACCTCCAATTTCAGAGATCACATCAATTGCTTCCTCCAATGGAACATCTGTCAGATTGATTTTTACTTTTTGGTTGAGGTCGAGCTGTTGTGAGAAGGAGTTGTTACTAATGGATAGTAGTATGATAAGGATAGCAAATACGGGAGATAAATAAGGCCTCATCTATCTATTGTGTAAAATGAAAATCAACACCCATCACCCGTAACAGTGATCGTTTCATCTTCCTCTCTCAGTTCGAGATTCAAGGTTGATTCTATTACATTCAGTACTGATTCGAGAGATTGTTTTTCAAAAGTTACTGTAAGTGTACATTGGCTCAAGTCTGTATTATTAATGATAATACGTTTATTGTAAATTCTGCCTATGGTATTTAATACTTTTGTAAGGCTATCGTTATCGAATACAATCTTTCCTGTTTTCCATGCCATGAAATTTATATCTGAATTCGTTTTCTTCAGGAGGTAATTGTTTGAATGGTTATAAATACCTTTTACCCCACTGTCTAGAATTATCCTGTTATTAGGATTTACTTTGGAAGACAAGGCTACTGTTCCTTCCCTTACAATAACTTCAACTTCTTCCTTTGTATTATATGCACTTACATTAAAGGAAGTTCCAAGCACTTCAATAATAGCATGGCCGGTGCTGATCTTAAATGGGACATCCGGGTTTTTAGTAACATCAAAAAAAGCTTCTCCTTCTATAAAAACTTTCCGTTCCTTCTTATCAAAGGTAGTTGGGTACTTGATCTTTGAATTGATGTTCAAGGTAACTTCAGATCCATCGGGCAATACAAGTTGCCTTATTTCAGTATTTGAGGCAATTTTTTCCTGGGTAAACTGTGGGAGAATATAGTAAATTGTCGCTGCCGAAAGAATCAAAACCACAAAAACAGCTGCAATTTTCGAGAAACTCCATTGGAATTGAGATTTTGTCAAAGCCTCGGCTGCAGTAAATATCCCGCCCTCTATATCACTGAAATTCTTTTGCTTACTCCATTCCTTTTCCAGGTTTATATTGGCCACATCCTTTACCTTATCCATCAGGTTCCAGGTACTTTTGTATTCATCGAAAATGACAGAATGTTCCGGATTTGCCTTTAACCATGATTGCAGGGTTATTTCTTCATGTTCATTGAGCTCATTGTTCAAATGCTTAATGAACAATTCGTAAGGTATAATATGTTTAGAATCTTCCTTCATAGGTTTACTTATTATGTACACACATAAGAAGCTGTTTACCCCTACATTATGTAAATAAATAATACAATCCCCCCAGTAACATACTTATATATTGAATGTATTTAATCAATTTTCCTTTCATATGTTTCAGGGCTTTCGACATCTGAGTCTCTACCGTTTTGATACTGATTCCTAATTCTTCGGCGATTTCCTTATATTTCTTTCCTTCAAACCGGCTCATTTTGAAAATATTCCTGCTTCCTTCCGGTAATTCGGCCAGGGCATTGTAGATCTCATTCCTGAGTTCCTCGGCTTCCATAAAATCGGATTGATCGATATAACTGGATAATGATTCTACTGTATGTGGAATATCCTCCTGAATGAATTTTTTCTTGTCCCGGATATAATTCAAACAACGATTGTGTACGGCAGTGTATAAATAGGATCTCACAGATTGATCCAGGTGAAAATTCACCCTTTTTTCCCAGAGGTTGGTGAAGACCTGATGCACGATGTCCTTTGCCTCATCCTGATCCCGGGTATATTTTGTGGCGAAAGAACACAGGGAAAGAAAATAATCCCTGAAGATCCTTTCAAAAGTAGTTTGATCTAGGTTATTCCTGGTTATGGAATTTCTCAAAATATAGCCGTTACTTAGGTTGACAAATGATTACTAACTAACCTAATAACGAAAAAATGGCTATTTAATGTATATGTGGTATAATAAAATAAAAATCCCGCTTGCCTGCGATAGGCAGGCCGAAACGGGATTTTTACAATAAATTATTTAAAAGTGTCCTGGCTGTTTATTATCTCTACGGACTTGACATTTAATTTGTATGCTGCTACCTCTTCATCTTCCTTAAGTATGTTTTCGGAAAGCCCTTCTCTCACTAAGTTTGAATAGCTCATTGGAGATGGTTTATTTTTAAGGAGATTTTCGGAAAGAGCCCCAGTTTCACTGTCGTCAGTAATTATACAGACATACATATTCTCAACCTGGAAATATCTCCTGGCTGCTTCATTTACATCTTCAACCGTCAGATTAGCTAGTAATTCATCCAATTCGCCAATATAGTTTGCTCTTCCGTAGAAATGAGAATCCATCAGGAAGCCAAGTTCTTTTTCGGTAGTCTGGACAAATAGTTTTATATAACTCCTGAGAAATTGCCTGGTCAGCTCGAAATCTTCTTTAGAAATGCCATTTTTAGCCAGCATATCAATTTCACGGATAGCCATCCTCAGGGCAAAAGGAGCGTGGCCTACGTCAATACTTCCCAGTTCCTCGTATTGTGCCTTTAACTGAACACCTATTTGAACCGGCCGTATCCACAAGGAGAAGTAGTTGTTGTTTCTCGGAACGTGTGCGAGGGGTAACTGAACACGACCCCCATTTTCATACCATTCGATATAGGTATAATCGCCGTAATTCATAGACCTGGTTCGCCGGATCTTTTCATAAAGCTGCCCGTAGGACTTTCTATGCTCACCCAACCATGAATTTGCCACCATCAATGCGGCAAAGTCATCATCAGCCCTGGTCAGATTTAGTGGATAACCAGCGTAGATTGCGGATCCTAGAGCACTTTCCATTTCAATGATCTCAACCTGCAGTCCCTCAGGCATGCTGATCTCAGGAGCATTCGGTATTGAAACCTGAAGAGCAGGTAATTGTGCCTTATCTAATATTAGCCTGTTCTTAAAATCCTCACTATAATTTCCGGCAATACCAATTAACAGGTTGTCTTTTGTAAAATATTTACTATAAAATTCCCTGGCATCTTCCAGCGTAATGCCGCTAACACCCGATGAAGTCCCCATGATCATATGCTGATAGGACGTTCCCCTGAAAAGCAGGTCTTCAAGAGCCATCTTACTGTATTCCTCATCTGAAGAAGCTTTGATAATCTGATCAACGTAATTTTGCTGATTGGATTTAATCCTGTTAAAGTCATTATCATCAAAAGCAGGTGTATATAGCAATCCTTTGGCTATGTCATAGAATGAGTCTAAGAAATCGCGATGGACTTCGAAAGTGAATACAGTAACCTCTTTATCAACAGAGGCATAATAGGAAGCTGCCATAGGATATAAGAGATCATCGATCTCGCTTTTTGAGTATTGTGCAGAACCTCCATCTGATATCAGACTGGCAGTGAGCATACTCAACCCCTCTTTTCCTTCAGGATCCATCATTGATCCGACATTGAACATATATTTAATAACGACCTTGTTGGAAGTACTCTTTTTGAGTTCGATAAGATCATGTGCTATTGTCTGATTTAAGAAAATACCAGACAAGATTAATAAAATTGTAATTTTCACAGTTCTCATAATACACCTCCTTCTTCTTCAGGTGAAATTGTTGATATGGTTAAATGTTCGGGAATAAAATACTTTTTAGCTGTTTCCTGAAGATCTTGAACGCTTATGGTTTCAATCAGGTTGAAGAACCTCCCAAATGCCTCAGGATCGCCAGTAGCCCAGATTGAGTAGGATAATACTTCAGCGATAGATGTGGAACTGTCTAACCCTGTGGCGAAGTCATATTTTACATGGGACTTGGTATCACTTAGTACTTTTGGATCTACACCATTATCGATCAGGCCCTGGATCGATTTTATGACCTCATCCTTTATTAATTGCATATCCTCAGGATTGTGAAGGGAGGATCGTACAGAAAACAAGTAAGGATCTCTCGTGAACATAGCGCCACCACCCAAATATCTGCATTTTCTTTCTTCAATCACCAGTTTTTTATATAAGTCCGATTTCTGACTGAAAAGGATCTGTGAAATAACAGAAAGAGATGCCGATTCTTTGCTGTCAGGGTTAAAGGCAGGTGATTTATAATTCAGTGAGATATAAGGAGGAAAATTAGCATTTTGAATATGTGCAAACCTGGTTTCAGTTTGTTCAGGTTCTACAGGGATCTCTGGATCATATGATCCTCTTTCCCATTCGCCAAAATATCTTTCTGCCAAGCCGTTGACCAGGTCTGCTGTAACGTCACCAACTACCAGGATAGTTGAGTACTCGGGCCGGTAAAACCGGTCGAAAAACAGCAATGAATATTCATATTGATTTGGCATATCAACTACATCATCCCAGAATCCCATGGTCGTATGCTTATACGTATGGTTATCAAATGCGACATCCACCGTCTTCTCGCTCAGTTGCATCATTGGACTTGCATAGTTCTTTGTATATTCTCCCTTTACCGCTCCGGCTTCAGTTTTAAACCCATGCACGGAATAGTTCAGGTTCTGAAACCTGTCGGCTTCCATCTCAAACATTTTATCCAGCATTTCAGCGTTGCCTGTCATGTGATATACCGTACGATCCAGCCAGGTATTGGCATTTGCTGCAGCCCCAATTGATTTAAGTTCTTCGTTATAAACGTCTGTAGGATATTTATCAGTCCCCCTGAACATCATATGCTCAAAGAAGTGCGCAAATCCTGTTTTGCCTTGTTCTACTTCCTCACGGGAACCGGCCCGGACTATGATGTAGAAAGAAGCGATACCCGGACTTTCATAAGGAACTGTAACTACGTTTAGCCCATTTGGAAGGGCTTTTTGATAGACCGTATATGGGAATACACCGTCATCCTGGCCTCCATCCTTTTCACCCGGGGCACAAGCCAAAGTCAGGAGGATAAGGGGCAAGATCTTTAAAATCTTCATATATAATTTATTTAAATGTTCAAAAAACAGGTGCAAATTTAAGCTAATCATTATCGATTCTGAAATCATTTAATAATTATGATTTTTTATTTGGATTTAGTGATTTTGAAGGGGAATACTAGTGAAAAGCTTACATTACGGCCTTGTTCTGGAAGGTTTAACCAGCGATAACGGCTTAAATGGTTCATATATCTTGTATCCAATAGGTTTTGAATATTAAATAAAAAGTTAATTTGCTGCCGCCTGATATGGAATTCCGTGCCAAGACCAAAGTTTAGTAAAACATAGCCATCTGTAGGGTTTTCATTTCTGTCAACCCGGTTTTGAGCGGCCGTAAATCTTGTTCCAAAGTTTATAAAGCTATTCCTTATAACATTTGTTGATTCTGGAATTTTGTATTCGATTCCTATTAGGGTAGAGAAGGGGGGTGTGAAGGGTAGTGGCAGCTCTGTCTCAAGGTTAACGTTGGCGACATATTCTGATACAAGTTCCAGGTGAAGGTTCTCTATCAAATGGTAATCCATGGATAGCTCACCTCCAATAAAAATGGCATCATCCTGGGTGTATTGAAATATCTGCCCTCCTCCAGGAAGCTCCGAGAACTCAGCCGATGGCTTCAGGTATATATAGTTTTTATACAGGTTCAGGAAAGGAGTGATGTTAAAAAGAAATCGATCAAGGTGATATGAGAAACTCAGATCAAACTGCCAGCCTCTTTCGGCATCGAGGCTTGGATCACCTCTTTCATGCCGAAAAGTACCATGATGAATGCCATTAACTGATAATTCATTGGGTGTTGGAATCCTATAGCTCGAACCAACATTAAATTTGAGGTTAAGATTATGGTTCGGATAATATGAAATTCCAATCCCGCCTGAAAAATTGAAAAAATCCCGGTCGACTGCTGGATTTCTTAAAACAGAATCAAGCGGATTTCCGGAAAAGTCAGGTTCATAGTGTTCATCAATATTCACCTTTGCATAATCCATCCGTATACCGTAGTTGATAGTAATTACTTCTCCGGGAGATCTTTGTTCGTGAAAAAATCCTCCAATGGCATTTTGAATGTATGCAGGAAGTAGAAATTCAAATCCTTCGAATTTGTTTACCTGATACTGATATTGTATTCCGAATATCCGGTTAGCCTTTTCATGGATGGCCTGATTGTATCTTATGTTGGCCGTGTATGTCTGTAGATTTAAACCTAAAGCCAGATTATTTTCCTCTACGGGTTCGAACCCGTGGGCATGAGGTTCACCTTCCTCTCTACGGTCATTGTTCTGGTAGCCTAAATTTACTTCCAGCCAATTTCCTCCAAAAAGAATATTGGAATTACTAATGATCTTAAAATGGTTGATGTTCTGTCTGGGAAAATCAATATTCCTTGGATCCCCATCATCTTCCAGGTTGTATAACCTGGGAATGCCCACTGCTCCGGGGAATATACCAGCAAGCTGGTTGTAATTACTAATGGTAATGGTTGAATATCCCCAGTTTTTCTTAATTCCAATCATGCCACTAATATTCCTTTCCTTTCCCGCAGTATTTTTAAGACGGTTATTATATAATGGAAGAATATATCCGTTATAATAAAAATTGTCAGCCGGTACGCGGTAGTCTCCAAAATCCTGAGTTGAAAACCTGGCCTGATAAACCAGGCCTCCGGCATTGCCTTTGAGCATGGTACTTGTTCCTATCAGGTGGTTGTTGCTTTTGTATATTCCTGTAATTTGCCCTTCCAGGGTACCTTCTCCAGCCAGATACGGATTATTGATGATAATTACACCCCCCATTCCATCTGAGCCGTGTTGTAAAGAGGCCGGCCCTTTCACAATTTCTATTTGTTCCGGATCGAATTGATCTATCTCAAGTCCATGATCAGCCCCCCATTGCTGATCTTCCTGTTTTATTCCCCGGTCGGTTACAATTACCCGGTTGAAACTTAATCCCCTTATCACCGGTTTGGCAATGCTTACTCCTGTACTAATGGCATTAATTCCAGGTAGCTGTTGAAGTGAACTCATTAATGTACCACCCGGATTCTTTTTAAGGAATTCCTCAGATATGGTTTGAGTTGTTAGAGATTGTTCTACCTGGCCGGTTTTAAAAGGATCACTTTCAATGACAATTTCCATTAATTCAAGAGAGGAGGGGATCATATAAAAGTTAAATTCCTGAATATCCTTTGTCAGGTTGACGTATTGATACAGACTATGAAAGCCAATGAATTTAATATGTATATGGTATCTTGCTGACTTTAGATTACTAAATTTAAAATAACCATCGGCGTCGGTAATGGTTCCTTTGACCAATTCATGAATGTATACCTCGGCCCCAGGTAAGGGTTCCCTGGTCTCTTCATCATAAACTCTTCCACCCAGAGTAAACCTTTTTGTTTGAGATAATGCACTATATGGCTTAAAATCAACCAGAAATATTAAGATACCGGCAAATATGATTATGAATTTCTGCAATTGCTAAACTTTCAACAATATGGTATTAATTTGTTTTATGCAACACTGATGCAAAAATATAATAGTTTTTATAAAAATATCTTTTATATTCTTTGTAATAATTGTTGATATACCTTTAACAACAAACAATTCATGGTACAGATCAATTCGTTTGATGATCGTCTATACCTATTATAAAACATTTGATTTTTCATTAGAAATCATATATTTACAATGGTTTACAAGTAAACATATCCAATGCTTAAACAATACCTTCTAATCGCTTTACGCATTATGTGGAGGAATAAAACATTTGCCTTCATAAATCTGCTCAGCTTATCAACCGGGATCACGTTTTGCCTCTTGATTTTTACTTTCATAAATAAGGAAACCTCACATGATAATTTTCATGTGAACAGGGATCGGATCTTCCGGATTGTTAATCATTATTCAGATCTGGAAGGGGGCACCGAAAAATCAGCTTTACAGGACCATAAGTTTGTTGAGATCTTCAGTGAGAGCATTCCTTCTCTGGTTAGGGCAGCTGCCTTTCAGAAAGCAGGAGCATGGGTCAGGCGGGATGAGAAGATTTTTTATGAAGATCTTGCTTTCGCTGATTCAGCTTTTCTTGAGTTGTTCAAATTTCCAGTTCTTGCAGGTGATCCCAAAACGGCTTTATACGATCCTCAAAGTGCGGTAATCGTAAGGGAGGTCGCTGACAGGTTCTTTGACGTAGAAGATGGAAACTATCAAAAGGTCCTGGGTGAAATGCTTACTTTGCCAAAAGGGGAGGAACGGCTTTTCAAAGTTACGGCGGTATTGGAAACACTTCCTAAAAACTCCAGTTTACAATTCGGTATCCTTACTCCATATAAAAACAACGAGCCATATCCCGAAAGCAACAATTTTTTCGGTAATTGTTCTGTTTATATAGAGCTTGAGTCCCAACAGGACAAGGCGGGTGCTAATGAGGCTGCCAACAGCCTGATTGAAATACATCTTGCCGAGAAGTTTGAAATGGCCCGGCGATTTTTTGATGGAGATGAGGAATTGTTTTTTGAATTTATCCTGCAACCTTTAACAGATATATACCTGAACGAGGAGATCTGGAATGCATATGAAGAACATGGAAACGTCAAATATGCCTATGTGCTTTCATCCATTGCTGTTTTGGTACTGCTGGTTTCATGCATCAATTATATCATGTTAACGACCGGCCGGACGATACAACGTCTCAGGGAAGTGGGAATGAGAAAAGTACTCGGGGGTACTACCCGTCATGTGATCAATCAGTTCCTTAGTGAAGCGTTCCTGAACTCCATTTTATCTCTCTTGTTCGCCATTGTCTTATCTGGTCTGTTCTTGCCTGTATTCAATCAATTGAGTGAACGTGAACTTACCCTGTATCTGTTAGACAGGAATATGATCCTGTTCATTCTGATTTTGATCTTTATGATAAGTCTTCTAATTGGAATAGCACCGGCAATCAATATCAACAAGATGAATCCCCAGGATATCTTTCAAAGCAGGATCAGGTACAAAGGTGGAAAGTATTCCAGTCTCTTCGTTGTTGCTCAGTATACGATGACCATCGGCTTGATCATTTCCACCTTCATTATAATCAGGCAACTGAACTTCCTGAGGGAAAAAGAAACAGGATTTAACCGGGATCAAGTGGTTGTCATCAGTTTACCTGATGATTTTAGCTCGAATGAGATAAGCACCCTCAAGCAGTCCCTGGTTTCCCGCGCAAATATAGAATATACGACGGGCAGTGATCGAAATTTTGTTTCGGGCAGCAGTTCAAACATCATGAAACGGGAAGATCAACAGACGGTCATAGTCAGGTTTTTGAGGATTGATCCGGATTATATCGAAACCCTTGAGATCCCCTTGATAATGGGGAGGAATTTATCCTGGGAAGCAGCTGCAGATACTTTTAATTCTGTCTTAGTTAATGAAAAATTTTTGCGGGAGATGCTCTGGGATGACCCTCTTGGGATGAAAGTACCGGAAAATGAAGATGATTCAGAAAATCCGACCGTTGTAGGGGTCGTTCAGGATTTTCATTTTGATAGTATGGAAGATGAGATCATGCCACTGGTAATGCATATGAATCCACATCGCAATAGTATCTGGAGCTTGTTTGTTCGAATAAATGCAGGCAACATACCTGGTTCTTTAGAAGATATAAATGCTGCATGGAAGGAAATAGCACCAGACAGGCCTTTGAATTATACTTTTCTTGATGAAAGTCTTGATAAACAATACGATAATGAAGAACGATGGGGCAAGATAGTTGGTTTTGGATCGGGCTTCAGCATTCTTATTTCCTCCCTTGGACTGCTGGGATTGACTTTACTGATTGTAACAAGAAGAACCAAGGAGATTGGTATCCGAAAGGTGAATGGAGCAAATTATAGCGATATCTTATTCCTGATCTTCAAATCCTTTGTGGCCTGGATCTTTATTGGCCTGATTCTGGCTACGCCGATCAGCTGGTATGCGATGCAGCAATGGCTCCAGAATTTTGCCTATAAAACAAGCATCAGTGTATGGGCATTTTTACTTTCTGGTATCATAGCGCTGGTTGTAGCATTTTTAACTGTGGGATGGCATACTTATAAAGCGGCTACGAGAAATCCTGTGGAAGCTCTAAGGTATGAATAACACTCTGGTAATGCATTTAGGATTTGAATGATAGACGTTTTTTGTGGTGTTGATTTAATAATGATTGATATCATTGCAGAACCTGGAATGACCAATTTAGAGGCAGCGGTAAAAGAGAAACAAGATTAATATAGGAATAATAAATTGCCATGCAAAAAAACCTACATACTCCCGACCAACTGAGAATTGAAAAAAAGACTTCTGAGACTGCTATGTTCGCAGCTATACATCGACACTTAGCATATAAGGAAGAAGATTCTCCCTTTCAGGGTCCAGATTATTTGGCCAAATTGTTTTTACCCGGCAAAGCAAAATTCTTTCTTTCTTTTAAATTTATGCGAAATCTGATTCGTAAAAAGCTGCATAAGGGAGTACCCGGTACCTACGAATATATGGCTGCCAGGACAACGCATTTTGACAACCTTTTCAGACAGGCTCTGATTGAAAATATACCTCAGATCGTATTGCTGGGGGCTGGATATGATACACGTTCTATCCGATATAAAGATCATATTAAGGATACTAAGATATTTGAACTTGATACTCCAATCATTCAGCAGAAGAAAAAAATAATAATAAATAAGTCTAAAATGACAGTACCACTTCAATTGACCTATGTGCCAATAGATTTCAACAAAGAAAGTATGAAAGACCTATTGCCAGAGGCTGGATATAATACTGCCTTGCAAACTGTTTTCTTGTGGGAAGGGGTGACCTATTATCTTACAGAAGGGGCCATAAGGGAAACACTTTCTTTTATTAATATTTTTTCTGGTCCTGCGTCCACTGTAGCTTTTGACTATTTTTTGAAGGGGGCAATATCAGGAGATGAAGAGCTATACGGGGCAAAGGAGATTAATAGAGAGGTCCAGAAATCCGGAGAACCTTTTCGATTTGGACTTGATGAAGGGCAAATCAATTCCTTTCTATCAGAAAATGGATTTGAAATAATATCTCATTATTCTCCTGAAGAATTTGAAAAAGCCTATTTGTATGATGACCAGGGTGCGTTTTTTGGAAAAATGTATGGCTTTGCCTGTAATGTGATTGCCATTGTGAAGGCCTGAAGGGGATTTAGTGAACTTTAAAGTCCTTAGTTCACCTATTATGATCTTTTAAATAAACTACTAAGAATTCCAGATTTCAATGGAGTGGCTTCATACCCGGCTTCATGGACCTTGTCTATTATCTCCTTTTCTGTCAGGTTATTTGATTTCACCTCCAGTATTTTGCGTTTGTCGTTCGTATCCACATTCCATTCTGCATCTTTCAACTCATTGAGAAATGGCGTAACGGAACTGATACATCCTCCACAATTAATATTTGTCTTGAACTTATATGTTTTCATTTTAATTTATTTTTTTTCCTTTTAACCTTAAACTATTTGCAACTACCGATACAGAGCTGAAAGCCATGGCCGCTCCGGCAATCATCGGATTAAGCAGAAAGCCTGTAAATGGGTACAAAATGCCGGCAGCAATAGGGATAGCCAGAACATTATATCCAAAAGCCCAGAAAAGATTCTGGTGAATGGTTTTTACCGTTGCTCTTGATAATAAAACCGCACTACGAATATGTTGGATATCTGATCTCATTAATGTAATCCCAGCTGTTTCCATAGCGATATCGGTTCCGCTTCCCATGGCAATGCCAATGTCAGCCTCTGCAAGGGCTTCTGCGTCATTGATCCCATCACCAGCCATGGCTACTATTTTGCCCTGTTCTTTAAGCATTCTTATATATGCGCCTTTTTGCCCGGGTAGTACATTTCCCTGATAATGTTCAATATTCAATTTTAAGGCAATATCCCTGGTTATTACTTCATTGTCGCCAGACAAAAGGGATACTTCTACGCCCAGATCTTTTACCTCACGGATGGCCTGATCCACGCCTTCCCTTAAGGAATCTTTTATACCCATTATGCATATCACTTCCTTTTCATTGCCGAAATATGTAATAGTGTAGGCATCATTCAATAACCCTTGTTCAAATTTGAGTAGTTCCGAGTCGATAACAAGTTTATTTTCACTGACCAGATTCTTTGATCCGGAATAATATGTCAAGCCCTTTATGGTGCCTTTTATTCCCGATCCTGGAATGTTTAGAAAATCAATATCCTCGAAATCCGGCACTTCCATGTTAAAGTGATCAATTATGGCTTTTGCCAGTGGGTGTTCCGAGAGCGATTCAAGGATTATTAATCTTTCAGTTTCCTGAGCCTCATTGTAATTCTTATTCCAGCAAATTTCTTGGACATCAGGCATGCCTATGGTTATGGTTCCTGTTTTGTCTAAAACCAGAGTGTCGATTTTCTGGGCTTTTTCAAGGCTGTCTGAATCCTTGATAAGTATGCCCATTGATGCGCCCTTTCCAATCCCAACCATCAGGGCAGTAGGTGTTGCAAGGCCCAAGGCACAAGGGCATGCAATGATGAGAACTGTAATCAGAACTAAAAAGGAATATGTGATTTGAGGTTCCGGACCAGCGAAATACCATATCGAAAAAGCAAGAAGCGCTATGGTAATCACTACAGGAACAAATATTGAAGCAATTTTATCTACAATTTTTTGAATTGGTGGTTTACTCGATTGTGCTTTTTTTACCATTTCAATAATCTGCGCCAGCAGGGTAGTAGTTGACTCCTTTTCTACCTTCACTTTGAGTGTTCCGTTTTGATTTAATGTGCCGGCATACACATAGTCGTTTCTGGTTTTATACGATGGGAGAGGTTCTCCATTGATCATGCTTTCATCCACTGAGGAGGAACCATTGAGTACATAACCATCGAGGGCTATTTTTTCACCCGGTTTAACGGTGAAGACCTCATTTTTTTTAACTTCAGCAACCGGTTTTGTAAAGATGTTGCCATTTTGATTTACCTCCACAAATTTTGGTTGTATTCCCATTAATTTCTTAATGGCGCCTGTAGTTCGGAATTTTGCCCTTTCTTCAAAATACCTGCCCAAAAGTATAAGCGTGATTATCACTGTTGCGGATTCATAGTACACGTGTGGTTCCAGTCCGCGGGATGTGAAGAATTCAGGATAAAAGCTATTAAAGACACTAAACAAATATGCGGTGCCCGTGCTCAGTGCGACAAGGGTATCCATATTGGTGCTTAGATGTCTGGCTTTTTTTAATGCTACTATAAAAAACTCCGAACCTGACCAGAATAGCACAGGGGTAGAGAGAATGAATAAAATAAAATTTGTATAAGGGATCGCGTCATGAAAGAACATGGATAGCAGGAAGATCGGGATAGTAAGGACTGATGATGCGATCAATTTCACCTGAAGGTTCTTTAATCGTTTGACATATTCAGCCTGATCATCATAATCTTGTGTTTTTACTACCTGGTAACCTATCTCATCAGCTGCCAGTTGAATATTCTTAAAGGGAATGGTGTTTGGATCGAACTCAATCAGGGCCGAATTATCAGCATAATTTACGGAGACCTGATTGATACCAGGCTTGGTTTTAAGGTGAGATTGAAGGCTGGAAGCACAAGCTGCACAGGTCATCCCCTTCACGGCATATGTTTCATGTAAGATCTGATTTCCCATCGGCCTACAATTTTACGAAGATTTCTGGAGAAAAGTTAAGGTGGTGTGTGGGTCGATTGAATACCAGATTCTTACACTAAGAACATATACAATTCCTGGCGAGCATACATAAAAGCGAAATATTATATTGTACATTAACAATTATGTGTATAAGCCTTCTTAATTTACTGGCTTATCGCTTGAAAAACTTATTGCCACACACTTCCATTTGCCGTTGATCTTTTTCATTACCTGTAAATATTTCCCCTTGTCCTCAAAAGGTCCATCTGGTCCTTTATAAATAGTGCGGTTCCATCCATAATCACAAGCCATATCCCCGCTTTCTGATATTATGATTTCGGTTGATCCACCATCTATAGTCTCAAGAATTTTAAAGAATTCTGTGTAAAAATTTCTAAGTGCCTCCAAGCCCTTTATTTGTGGCATATTTGGGCCGTGAGCAACAGTATCTTCGGTAAAATAATCTAAGGCCATAATTTCATCAACGTCTTTGTGCTTTTCTACTTCAAAGGCATTTTTTACCAGTTCTTTAATGGCTTTTTTTTCGGCATCAATGTCAATCGTTAACATGATTTTAATAGTTTAGAGGTTAGCATTATGTATGTTATAATAATGTGTATTATCATTACGCTACTGAGCAGCAATTAAAATTCACTAATAATAGCCTATAAATAATAAACATAATTTCATTACTATTCGTTCCCTATCCTTTTCAATTAGCGTCACACAAAATCATTTACATAACCCAAATAATCAACAAGAATACATAGGACCCTTTCTTTCGTAGCTTATCAAGGTTTTTAAACCTGGGATTTGTTATTATTTCCTTCACTGTATCGCTTTAGAGCAAAATAGATTGCTACTAATTTTATTTGTAGTTCTGACTATTCATCTCATTTAAAAATAAATTACTATTCTCGCGTAAAACAGTAAAATTTTACTAACTTGGAAGGTTAAGCATATGCCATGAACCCTATAAACAAGTTATCCTCATCCTTCCTGCTTTATTTAGTATTTGTTTTCGGATGTCAACAAATAACCAAACCAGAAATCGAATACATAGTTCTGCAAAGCAGTGATATTGCGCTTTGTGGTTCACCTGAACGACTGGGAAAAGCTAACTTAAGAAAGATTGCCAATGGAGAAATTAAAGTAGAGTTTGATCCATCCATCCACTGGCGGCTAATTGGACAGGTATCAGATGTTCCACTTATTACCGCTAATGATAATCGTACTCCTGCCGGTAAAATGGTCAATGATGTTTTAGAACTTAATCTGGAAGTCGTTTGGGGAGATTTTCGAATTGAAAATACGAATCGGCCCGGGCTTCGTGTGGTGGCCATTTCTGAATCCGGAAAATCACCATCCGTACCAGGACCTTTAATACGTGTAGAAACCGGAACCAGGATTCGGGCACAAATTCAAAATACTCTTAAGGATTCTACCATAACTGTTTTCGGATTTCAAAGCCGGCCTTCAGAAATCCCTGATACCCTGGTAATCGAACCGGGAAAATCTAAAACAATTTTATTTGATGCTGGTGAGCCAGGAACATATTTTTATCGGATTCAACTTGGAAATTGGGTTTCCCATCCTTTTAGAGGAGAAGAGGATCAAATGTCAGGGGCTTTTATTATTGATCCCATTGGAGGCTCTCCTCAAGACCGTATATTTGTAATGAATATTTTCTCAACACTTATTGATTCAGCACTCTATGCCCCTGGAAGACTCGAGGCCTTAACGATTAATGGAAAGTCCTGGCCCTATACCGAACGTCTGAGACCCAAGGTAGGTGACACATTACGTTGGCGTATAATAAATGCCAACTCCCGCAATCATCCGATGCATCTACATGGCTTCTATTATGATGTAACTTCAGTAGGAAGGATGCTAAAAGACGATCAGTATTCGATAGAAAATCATCGAAAAATTGTAACCGAATTCATGTTACGTCGAACAACTATGACGATGGAGTGGGTGGTTTCGCGTCCAGGAAACTGGTTATTTCATTGCCATCTTTCCTTTCATGTTTCTCCAGAAGTCCGCCTGCCGGGTGTTTCAGAGATTGAAAAAGAATATATGCATATGGCAGGATTGGTTCTGGGCATCCAAGTACCGCCGGGCCCATCTGAACTATTTTCAAAAGGAAAACCCATGCATCTGACACTTCAAACCAATGAATATGGCTCTGATACGGATAAAACATATCAGTTTTCACTTGACTCTGATGCTCAGCAGGAACCAATAAAAAGTCCCAGACCTGGACCTCTAATTGTATTAAAACAATACCAGACTACTTATATAACCCTGGAAAATAATATGTCCATTTCTACAGGTATACACTGGCACGGTCTTGAATTGGATAGCTGGGCAGATGGGGTTCCTGATTGGAGCTCCTCCAATGGACAAACATCACCTGTAATATATCCAGGTGAAAAGTTTACTTATAAGCTGTCACTTATGCGTGCTGGATCATTTATTTACCACAGTCATTTGGATGATGTGGATCAATTAACCAGGGGGCTATATGGTCCAATGATTGTACTCGGAGAAAATGAAAAATATGATCCAGAGACAGACCATTTTTATATTATTGGTTGGAAAAATTCGGATCCAAGATCTATAGAAGACTTTGACCTAAATGGACAGTCAGTACAACCTGTGCAACATGCATTTGTAGGAGAAACACATCGAATTCGCATAATGCACATTGCACCAGCGGGTAATATTACAGCTCGAATGATGAAAGGAGATCAAGCTGTGCCACTTAAATTTATAGCCAAAGATGGAGCCGATTTGCCTGATAATCAACAAGTAGATTTAAATGTTAGTGCCAGGTTTGGTGTAGGTGAAACTGCAGATTTTGCCTTTACTCCTTCCGAGCCCGGATCATACGAGTTTTATGTTGGCTATCCTAGAAATAAGTGGGCACAAACCTGGGAAGTTGCTTTAAAATAATATTTTGACTTCATAGAATCAAATCATATGCTTAAAAATACATTCTTGACTTCTTTTTATGAATTGTGAGTGGCTCTTCAAATTAAAATGAAATAGTTCAGGACAATGTATTAGCCCTTTAAAAGACTCGGCAGTTTTTGAAAAACAGTTTAGAAGATTAAATTTAGGGAACTTTGAGTAATAATAACTAAGTGAGATATATTAAGTTTTTGTCAATTTATATTGTTTAAAACATGAATATACTAGCCTATTTATGCGGGAATTCTTCAAATATCTTAACCACCGACTTTTCTATCTTTTTCTTCATCTTGTCTTCTTTCTTTGATAAAACCGTTTCAATAGAAGCCTGCCATATGAGAGTATTTTCATGATTATCCACAAAATCTATGATTACATCGCCAACATCATATAAGACAACCTCTGGTTCTTCCCTATTATTTAGCCGTTGGCCCATATACTTCCTGTCATCGGGCTCTTTTATTTGTTGCTCTTGTCTAACAACCACAACTATATTTAAAATCAGATTAGGATCGTCAGAAAGCTCAAGCCCCTTGGTTTGCATATGATTATTCATTTGCTGGATAAAATACTTATATATGTTCTCATTATACGGCATGCTATCATAACGCATATAATTAAACTCCATATAATTATAGGTTTGATAGGCAACAAGGTCCAAATCAGGAACATCAGTTGTTTTCACTCCCACAGAAGTACAACTAAAAGTCATTACAAAAAATATTATATTTATATTTTTCATAGAATTATATGTTTATTATTATTTACGGATTACGATTACCGGTAGTAAATCATTTGTAATTTATGAAAATTCGGATGGATAAGAGCATTATTCGTCGTTACAGTATTCTGGAATCCAATCCGAATAAAAATAAGAGATACTTTCATTAAATCAAAGTTGTTTTTTGCACATCAAAATATAACTTCATATTACCCAATGCAATAATAAAGTGAAATATAATATAGCAGTGTTGTAGGTACAGATTGCGGATATTATGTGCAGCCTAATTGCTGGGGTTGTTCAAATGGCTTTTAACTGAGCTATAAAATTGAGATTATCCCCCGGAAAACGTTTAGAATATGAAGTGTAGCATCATGATAAAGTGCTATGGTTCTCAATACAATATTTGTAATGGAGTTTTACTTGCCCATATGAGCTATTCTCCTATAAAGCTCTACATGCACAAATAAATTTCTGTATGGATCTTCCTCATTATAATAATTTTTGTTCGCTGAATTTTTTACAATGACGGTATTTGCACTAAGGTTTATGTAAATATGTTGGTTAAATACCCCTATTGCAATAATTTCATCTTCATTTCCATCCAATAGCCACCATTGATAACCATAACCAATACCAGGGTGTCCTGAATTTTGACTTTCAGACTGTAAATGTTCCTCGGAGGAACGTGTTGATGCTTCAAACCAAGTTAAAGGCACAATTTGCTGCCCTTCCCAGTTTCCCTTGTTGAGATATAATCTTCCTAGTTTTGCATAATCTCTCAGGCATGCATTCAACCCACCAAGAGCCATTTCCATTCCTTTTCCGTCGGCTAACCAATATGCGTCAAACTCTGCCCCGATAGGTTCCCAAATTTTTTCTTGTAAGTAGTCAGTTAAGCTTCGACCCGTAGCCTTAACTATTATCATACCTAACACATGTGTATTTATACTTACATAATGGTTGTAAGTCCCCGGTGGCCTCTCATTCACCAAGGTACTGGCGAATTTATCTTGAGACCTCCCAAAAACAAATCCTTTCCAATATCTATTAATATCAGATTTAGGATCACTATAAGTTTCATCAAACATTACTCCTGAAGACATTTGTAGAACGTCTTTGATTTTAACTCCTTCATAACCTGATCCTTTAAGTTCAGGTAAGTATTCGTCTACGGTCTGTTGTATACTTTTAATGTAGCCTTCCTCCATGGCGATTCCAAATAATGCAGACACGTAAGATTTTGACATTGACCAGGCGATATGTTTGATATCTTCTTTTTGTCCTCGCCAATAATTTTCATACCTAATAGTATCATTTTGAAGTACAAGTAGCCCTTGTGTATAGGAAGAATCAATATATTCTAAAGTATTATAGTAATCTCCATTGTGTCGAAAATCTAGCGGCAATTCTATATTTTCTATTTTCGGAAATACGTAAGGTTTACTTGACTTAATTACCTTTTTACTGGGGAGATTTTCATCCATGTTTATGAATGCAAATTCAATGTTTTCTAATTCCATTGATTCAGCAAATGCTAAAGCTCGTTGAATTTTTGGAAAAATGACTATTCCAGCTGCTATTAAAGCTAGCATTAGAATAATAAACGGAATTCGTAATTTTTTCATGATTATCAATTTAAATGGAACATCTAATGAATCAATAACTAAATTTAATACATGTAAAAAGATTAATTGATTAACCCAGGTTAAGAAATATTCCTGGCAAATCTTCTCCTGATGCGACTGAGTGACTGGGGTTGTACACCTACATAAGAAGCAATTAAATACTGGGGTATCCTTTGAGTTAAATCCGAGTACTGTTCGATAAACCGTTTGTAACGATCTTCATGATTTTGCATGTAAACTGCCAGTAACTGGTTTACCCTCCCATCAAAACGGTGTTCAATTTGGTGGCGACCAATGAGGTTTCCGTTTTTTGTAGTATTGAAAATAGTTTGAACATTGGGATAATTAATAAGAGGCATTTCACAATTTTCAATAGCCTGAATGTTCTGGATAGAGACAGTATTGGTGTTAAAACTTTGGTAGTCGGCTGATGCCGTTTCTTTTTAATATCCGATAAACACTACTTTCGGAGGTTTGAATGTTTAAATAACACTTTAAATACATGTAAATCCTTTCAGGCCTAAAGTGATATTTCTTCCGTAGATAGATAACCTTTTCTTCAACCTCGATAGGCGTTCTTAATTTCAGATTTTCAGGACAGGGTTTTTGGTTAATTAATCCTTTTTCACCTTGTTTCTTATATTTCTTTATCCATTCATAATAGATAGTTTTTGACACCCCATAATGCCTACATGCTTTATTTACATTACCTGTTTTCTTCGCATAATTAATGACATTTAGTTTTCGTTTAATGTCTCTTTTCTCTTTAACCGTCATAATACACTTTTT